>CACYPI010000009.1 GCA_902776275.1 uncultured Aeromonadales bacterium | reverse complement strand
AGCCGAATTTTCAGACCCACCCAAAAATTTTCATTTTTTGCTCACGTTGAACCGGAAATTTTCATTTTTTGGGAGCTCCGACTTAAGTGTGTGTGCATGTATTACTTTGGTTGCATGCTGTACAGGTTGCCCAGCGCACCGCCGCCCAAGCCATAGCAAGGAGCATTGAATGCAATTTTTCACCGCACCGCTCAGGAACTTCTTCACACCCAGGTATTTCGACTGCCGCGGCAGGGCCACGCGAGGCGAGTACTGGAGCGTGGTGTTCTGGGCCGCGGCGATTTTCTTCGGATCCTTTTTCCTGCTGGAATGGCTCGGGATGAGAAGCTTCATGTTTCCCATGTACGCATCGTTCTGCATCGGGATGTTCCTGTTCATCCCATTCGTGAGCGTCACAGTGCGCAGGCTTCACGACCGCAACCACAGCGGCCTTCCGGCGATATGGGTCTTCGCCATCTGGATGGTGGCCGTCCACGTCGAGTTCTCATCAATCTCCCCGTGCAATGGGCTTGAATGGTTTGCAGTATTGGGGGCGACCATCACGATGGCCTTCCTGCTGCCCTTTGCGATGGTGGCGCTGCTGCTGCCCTTCACGCTTGGAAGATCTCTGCCGCCCGCCGTGCCGATGATGCGGCAGCGCCGCCGCGGCGCCATGGGGATCTGGATGGCGCTAAACCCCTGGGTCAGGGGCGCGATCATATGCGCCGTGCTTACCGGGGCCCTGATGCTTGCCGCCATGCCGCGGGCGCTCAGGTTCGCCGGCGATAACAACCACGGTGCCTTGTACTGGGCTTTCTATTTGGCGATGCAGCTTGGCGACTCATCCATGGAGGCCGTCCATCCGCACCTCTGGTTCGCGCCATTGCTGGCGGGCTTCATCGCGCTTGCCTGCTTCACCGCGCGGCCTAGGGTCTGGAGCCTGACGGTGCTGATCCTTGCCGCCGCATTCTTCTCCTATCCAGTGCAGTCCGAGATCGCGTACCACTTCGCCCCGGCAAGGTTCGACCTGTGCATGGAAGCGGATGTCATGAATGGCGATGGCGCGCAACCGCCAGGCGCCGCGCGTCAGGGGACGTAGTACTCCATGCACTGATCGCCGATCCTGCCCTGCTCGAGGTCGGAGAGCGCATCGCCGATGATGCCGAAGCACCTGTCAAGCTCATCGTCTGTGATGGTGTACTCGGGCTCGCAGCGCAGGAAACTGCTGCCGAGCCTCTGCGTGAAGAGCCCCCTTTCAAAGCAATCGAAGAGCACCTTGAAGCAGGCCTTCCTGTCGTCAGCGCCATCCGGATCCCTCACCCAGATCCCGTAGGCGGTGCCGCAGCCGGTCACCCCGGCGAGCGACGCGCCATGGCTTGCCTTGAGCTTGCCGAAATGATCAAGCATGCGCGAAGCCAGATCGAGGAGCCTGCCCTTGCGCGATAGCTCCTCGCACCTGTCGAAGGCAGCCATGCCGCGGGCGCAGGCCTCCTGGCTGCCCGCGAAGGTGAAGTCATGCTCAAGCGGCTTCAAGGAGCGCATGATCCCTGGCCTGCCCAGCACTGCAGACAGCGGGATCCCGCCGCCTGCGAACTTGCCCATCACTATGAGGTCGCACTTGATGTCCGGGAAGTTCTCGCACGAGAAGAAGGGCCCGGTGCGGTAGTAGGCAAGCTGGCTCTCGTCCGAGACCATGAGAAAGCCGTGCTTGCGCGAGAGCTCATACAGCCCGTGCATGAGGGAGCGGTGCATGGGCAGGAACCCCGAGTCGCCCTGCACGCACTCGAACACGGCGCAGGCAAGCGACGGGGCAAGTTTTTCGACCTTGGCGAGGACATCGGACACTTCATCCTCCGTTGCCTGCTCGGTGCAGAAGGGCAGCAGAGCAGCCCCCGGCATGAGCGGGCCGATCTCCCTGCGTCCCCCGTCCCCCGTGATCGCCATCGAGCCCATGGTCTTGCCGTGATAGTCGCCGCGAAAACTCAGCACCCCGCCACGGCCGGTGAAGGCGCGGGCGTACTTGATGGAGGCGTCGATGCCATCTGAGCCGCTGATGCCATAGGAGAGCATGCACTCCCCGTAGGGGAACTTCGAGGCGAGCTTGCGGGCGTACCTGAGGGGAAGCTCGGATGTCGCGTAAGGGAACGGGAACTGCGCGTACGGGCCGTGGGGGATTGGATCGTAGCCTAGGTTCATCGTGCAGGCCCCTGATATGAAGTCGACCACGTCGCGCCCGTCGGCGTCCACGAGGTAGATCCCGTGCGCCCCTGAGACTGCGAACGGCAGCTCGCTCAACGTCTGGACCGGGGCGATGAGCCTCTTGTGCTCCTCAAGGAGCGAGCGTGTCTTGTCCGATGCCTTCATGCCATGCCTCCATATGCAAAAGGAGATCTTAACAGCACGCGGCGCAGGCGGCGCCCCGTTGCAGGCAGGACGCCCGGGCCGCGGCGGCCCTGCCATTGCGGATCTGTTAAAATCCAGTGCAAGCCGCCAAGGCGGCGCACGCATAATGGAGCGAACATGTCCTTATCAAACTGCTTGACGAAGGCCGTCAACTACATGGCCCCCTTCAACACCCTCACCTGCCTGCTGGGCAAGCTTGCCAACGCCCAGGCGGGATCGCTCACGCAGTTTCTCATCAAGTCCTTCATCAAGACCTACGGCATCGACATGTCTGAGGTGGCGCAACAGGACCTCGCCTCCTACAAGACCTTCAACGAGTTCTTCATCAGAAAGCTCAAGCCTGATGCAAGGCCCATCGCCCAGGAGTGCACGGCGGCCGTGCCGGTGGACGGCACGGTCGGCGCCTGCGGGCAGCTGCGCGCAGGCCGCCTCATCCAGGCCAAGGGCGTCGACTACTCGTTCAAGGCGCTGATGGGCGGCAACAACGCCGACTGCGCCCCCTTCGAGATGGGCCAGTTTGCCACCTTCTACCTCTCCCCTGCCAACTACCACCGCGTCCACATGCCCCTCGACGGCACGCTGGTCAAGACCATCCACATCCCCGGCAGGCACTTCCCGGTGGGCAGGCGCAACACCTCGAGGCTGCATAACCTCTACACCCGCAACGAGAGGCTCGTCTGCCTCTTCGGCACCCGCGAGGGGCCGTTCTGCCTCATCTTCGTGGGGGCGGCGCTGGTGGGGAGCATCCACACCTCCTGGGGCGGCACCGTGGTCAGGCGCAAGGGGATCAAGACGAGCTACTACGATCCCGACCAGTTCACCTACAAGAAGGGCGATGAGATCGGCTATTTCGAGTACGGCAGCACCGTGATCTGCATATGGCCTGAGAACCAGGGCGCGCTCACCAACGACATAATCCAGGGCACTCCGGTGAAGTTCGGCCAGCCGATGACCATCTGATGGCCATCTGATGAGCATCTAAACAAGCTGGTCCGGGCCAGGGCCCCGCAGAGGCGATCCTCCGCGGGGCTTTTTCATTCTTCAAACGCCAAGAGCCAGTGCCACGCCCTTCAAAGGCGCTGACGCACAGACGTTTGAGATCTTTGATCCATGCGGCTGTTGGATCCTTGATGATACGTTTTTTCAACTTTTATCTTTGGTATAATTGAGCCGATTTTTTGCTTGCGTCCGGTGACGAGGACAGGGCTCCCTGTGCGAGAAGCCGGAATCTTAGGAGATTCACGTGGAAAAATATCAATTTGATGTTGCGATCGTGGGTGCCGGTGGAGCAGGTCTTCGCGCTGCCATTGCAGTGGCGCAGGCTGATCCCAAGCTTCGCGTTGCGCTCATTTCCAAAGTCTACCCCATGCGTTCCCACACCGTAGCCGCTGAAGGCGGCGCCGCAGGCGTGGTCCGCGACGACGACTCGCTGCAGAAGCACTTCGAGGACACCGTCGCTGGCGGCGACTGGCTGTGCGAGCAGGATGTTGTCGACTACTTCGTGCACCACACCACCGAGGAACTCTACCAGCTTGAACACTGGGGCTGCCCGTGGAGCCGCAAGCCCAACGGCGACATAAACGTCCGCCGCTTCGGTGGCATGAAGGTGCCGCGCACCTGGTTCGCCGCCGACAAGTCGGGCTTCCACATGCTGCACACCCTTTTCCAGACTTCCGTGAAGTTCCCCTCGATCCACCGCTTCGACGAGCACTTCGTGCTCGACCTGCTGGTTGAGGACGGGATCTGCCGCGGCGTCGTCTGCTACGACCTGCAGAACGGCATCTTCCGCCAGATCAACGCCAAGTGCGTGTTCCTCGCCACCGGCGGCGCTGGACGCTGCTACCTCTTCAACACCAATGGCGGCATCGTCACCGGCGACGGCCAGGCCCTCGCCTACCGCCACGGCGTCCCTCTGCGCGACATGGAGTTCGTGCAGTACCACCCCACCGGCCTGCTCGGCTGCGGCCTGCTGATGACTGAAGGCTGCCGCGGCGAAGGCGGCGTCCTCTACAACAAGGACCACTACCGCTACCTGCAGGACTACGGCCTCGGCCCTGAGACCCCGGTCGGGCACCCGAAGAACAAGTACATGGAGCTGGGCCCCCGCGACAAGCTGTCCCAGGCATTCTGGAACGAGTCCAAGAAGGGCCGCACCATCAAGTACCCGCTGGGCGAAGCGGTCCTGCTCGACCTCACCCACCTCGGCGAGAAGTACCTCCACGAGCGCCTCCCGCTCATCTGCGAGCTGGCAATGACCTACTCCGGCGTCGACCCGGTGAAGGCTCCTGTGCCGGTCCGCCCGGTCGTCCACTACACCATGGGCGGCATCGAGACCGACGGCAGGACCGCCACCCGCATGGAAGGCCTGTACGCCGCCGGCGAGTGCGCCTCCGTGGGCATCCACGGCGCCAACCGCCTGGGCTCCAACTCCCTGGTCGAGACCGTTGTGTTCGGCAAGGCCGGCGGCGACGCCATGGCCGAGCGCGCCCACAAGGTCGAGGACTACGATTCCCCTGAGCTCGCCCGCCAGGCCGAGGAGGCCGAGAAGCGCGCCCTGTCGCTGTTCGACATCAAGGGCACCGACTCGCAGGGCAAGATCCGCCACGAAATGGGCCAGACCATGGAAGAGGGCGTCGGCATCTACCGCGAGGAAGAGGGCATGCAGAAGACCATCGACACCCTCAAGAAGCTCAAGGAGCGCTACAAGAACGTCGGCATCACCGACCGCGGCCGCGTGTTCAACACCGAGTGGATGAACCTCATCGAGCTGGGCTACACCCTCGACGTCGCCCAGACCATGGTGTACTCCGCCATCAACCGCAAGGAGTCCCGCGGCTCGCACCAGCGCCTCGACGGCCCTAACGGCGCCTACAAGGAGCGCGACGACAAGAACTTCCTCAAGCACTCCCTGGCCTTCCTCAACAAGGAGACCGGCCTGCCTGAGATCAAGCTCCAGGACGTGAAGATCACCACCTTCCAGCCTGCCAAGCGCGTTTACGGCGCCGCAGCGGAAAAGGCCGAGGCCGAGAGGGCCGCGAAAGCCAAAGCAGCACAGGAGGCCAAGTAACAAATGGCTGACACCGACATCGAGAAGAAAATGAAGATCACCGTGCTCCGCTACCGCCCGGAGCAGGATGACAAGCCTTGGGATCAGACCTTCGAGGTTCCGTACCACCACGGCACCTCTCTGCTCGAGGCCCTGTTCTACATCAAGGACAACCTTGAGCCGAGCCTTTCGTTCCGCTGGTCCTGCCGCATGGCAATCTGCGGCTCCTGCGGCATGATGGTCAACAACGTCCCGCACCTTGCGTGCAAGACCTTCCTGCGCGACTACGACGGGCAGGAGATCAGGGTCGAGCCCCTGGCCAACTTCCCCATCGAGCGCGACCTGGTGGTCGACCTTTCCGACCTCATCGAGAAGATCGAGCTCATCAAGCCGTACATCATCCCGTCCGCCAAGGACGCGAAGATGCCGCTCAACCGCAACTTCAAGCAGAGCCCCATGCAGATGGAGGCCTATCTGCAGTTCGCCCAGTGCATCAACTGCGGCTGCTGCTACGCCGCCTGCCCGCAGTACAAGCTCAACCCGAAGTTCATCGGCCCGGCTGCGCTGACGCTGCTGTACCGCTACAACATCGACAGCCGCGACAGCGGCGCGCTGCAGCGCCTGCCGTTCCTCAACTCCGAGAACGGCGTCTGGGGCTGCACCTTCGTCGGCTACTGCTCCGAAGTCTGCCCGAAGAAGGTGGATCCTTCCTCTGCCATCCAGCTTGGCAAGAAGATGAGCGCCACCGACTATGTGATCAAGCTCGTTAAGCCGGAGGAATAAGCAATGGCCGAAGCAAAATCTTTCCGCAAGCCCTACCACCGCGAAGTCTCGTGGAACTGGTGGACCAAGAATCCGTTCTATGTCCGCTACATGCTCCGCGAGGGCACCGCAGTCATGGCGCTGTTCGCAGTGCTTGAGATCCTGCTTGGCGTCTTCCTGTTCGCGCTTTCCGCCTACGGCGATCCCGAGGATCCGGATACCGTCGCCCCCTACATGTGGTTCGTCCAGGACTTCTTGGCCAACCCGGTGGTGATCATCCTCAACATCCTCGCCCTGGCCGCGCAGCTGTTCCACATGGTCACCTGGTTCAACCTGATGCCCAAGGCAGTCCGCGTGTTCATGAACAAGAACAGCACCGAGCGCCTTCCTGACTATGTCACGAAGATCGGCCTCTACGCTGCCGCCATCGGCGGCTTCGTGGTCGTCCTCGGCGCTGCGCTGCTGACCAAGTAAGGAGAGAGAAAAATGCGTCAGATTCTTCCTACCCGCTCTGACGAGCCCATCTACTGGCTCATGTTCGGAACCGGCGGCATGGTCGCCGCGTGGATCCTCCCTGCCATCCTGGTCATCTTCATCGTTGCGGGCATCTGCCCTCCCGATGCGGACTCAGGCCTGCTGAGCTTTGCCCAGGTCTCCGGGATCCTCGGCAACTGGTTCCTAGCGCTCGTGCTCTTCGGCGTGGTGTTCATCCTGAGCTTCTACTCGCTCCACCGCATGTACCACTCCACGCATGACTTCAACCTGCACAGCAAGATCTTCTGGTTCATCTGCTACGGCGCCGCCGCGGCGATCTCCTTCATCGATCTTGGCTTGCAGCTTTTGAGCTACGTCGAGCTGTTCTAAGAGACCAATTCTGAGCAAGGGCCCGCGCTGCGGGCCCTTTTTTTCATTCCAAAAGCCCTCACCGCACCGCAAGCGGGCAAAACTTTCAATTCCTCCAGCCCTTCCACCTGTGCCCCATGCAGCATGAGATCGCCGCAAACTGCGCTGCATCAAGGCTTCAAGCTTTCGCAAATTTAACCAAACGCCCCTTTCGCCCTGACATTCCTGATTAAACTTTTTGGTATAATCAGCACGAAATTTCACAGCGGCATGCACTTTTGTCAGCATTGAAAAATCAATAAAAAATTCGCCAGCCGGCCTGAAGGTCGATGAATGGCGGACGCGCCTTGAGGCGCGGTGCGGCGGCCGCCGCAACGTGGCAGATTCGGGAGGCCTGCCGCCGCACAAGCCAATAAGGAGAGCGCCCCGCCGGGGGCGCCGGCCACTAGGGCCGCAAGATGAATTCCCGGCGCGTCATGGCGGCAGGCGCCTTGACAACAAACCACATCCACATTTCAAAAAGGAGGAGACGTGCCGGCCCCTGCCCGCGCGCGTCTTTGCACCAAATGAAGAAAACCAAGATGGTCTGCACCATCGGTCCCAAGTCCGAGGATCCGGCAATCCTGAGAACCCTGCTCGAGAGCGGCATGAACGTCATGCGCCTGAACTTCTCGCACGGCGACTACCAGGAGCACGGCGGCAGGATCGACACGATCGAGAAGATCATGAAGGAGACCGGCAAGGTCTTCGGCGTCATCCTCGACACCAAGGGCCCGGAGATCCGCACCTGCACACTCGAGAACGGCGAGGACATCGAGCTGTGCGCCGGCGACCGCATCACCATCACCACCGACTCCTCGGTGGTGGGCAACAAGGAGCGCATCAGCGTCACCTACAAGGACCTGGCCAAGGACCTCAATGTCGGCGACACCGTGCTGCTCGACGACGGCCTCATCGGCCTCAAGGTCGTGGAGAAGAACAACGACGAGGAAGTCGTCTGCCAGGTGCAGAACAACGGCGCCCTGGGCGAGCACAAGGGCGTGAACCTCCCCGACACCCACATCTCGATGCCGTTCATGTCCGAGAAGGACAAGCAGGATCTGCTCTTTGGCATCAAGCGCAACGTCGACTTCATCGCCGCCTCCTTCACCAGGTCGCGCCGCGACGTGCTTGACATCCGCGAGTTCCTCGACGCCAACGGCGGCAAGGACATCCAGATCATCTGCAAGATCGAGAACCAGGAGGGCATCGACAACTTCGAGGACATCCTGGCCACCGCCGATGGCATCATGGTCGCCCGCGGCGACATGGGCGTCGAGATCCCGCCCCAGGAGGTCATCTTCGCGCAGAAGCGCATCATCCGCCGCTGCAACGAGGTAGGCAAGGTCGTGATCACCGCCACCCAGATGCTCGACTCCATGATCAAGAACCCGCGCCCGACCCGCGCCGAGGCCGGCGACGTCGCCAACGCGATCATCGACGGCACCGACGCCGTGATGCTCTCCGGCGAGTCGGCCAAGGGCAAGTACCCGCGCGAGGCCGTCAAGACCATGTCGACCATCTGCGAGCGCACCGACCGCGAGATCCACGCCCGCTTCGACCGCATGCGCCCGGCCTACGGCGCCCCCTGCTCGACCACCACCGCGGTGTGCCTGGCAGCCTGCGAGGCCTCCGAGACCTTGAACGCCCCGCTCATCGTCGTGGCCACCGAGCACGGCGGCAGCCCCAAGGCGCTGCGCAGGTACTTCCCGACCGCGAACATCCTGGCGCTCACCCCGAACATCAAGACCGCAAGGCAGCTGTGCATCGTGCGCGGCGTCATCCCCAAGCTCGTGCCGCGCATCAGCTCGACCGACGAGTTCTTCCGCGTGGGCATGAAGGTCGCGCAGGAAGAGGGCCTTGCAAAGAAGGGCGACACCATCATCATGGTCAACGGCGCCCTGGTCCCGTCGGGCACCACCAACACGATGTCCGTCCACACCATCTAAAGAGAAGGCCAATTTGGCTAGAGGCCCCGGCTCCTGCCGGGGCTTTTTGCATCAAGCCGCCCCGCCAGGCAACGAAAAGCCCCCGGAGCTTTTGGCCACGGGGGCTGCAACGGCTTGTCAGAATCCGCCTGTCCTTACTGCCTTGCGACGATCTCCGCGTTCGTCTTCTGCTTGATGTCCTCTGGAATGTTGTCCCAGGCGTTCTTGATCGGCATGAGAAGGCTTATCACCTCGTCAATGGGCTTCTCGTCGAGCGTGCTCGACGCCTCTCCCAGGAGCTCCTTCATGTAGTCGTAGAGCGCGTACATCTTGTCGCCGAGCGCCGGATTCTCCTTGCGGTCGAGCGCCCCCTGCAGGCCCTCGATGATCCCCAGGGCCTTGCTGATGCGGTTGGCCTTGTATTCGTAATCCTTGCGCTCGATGGCGCCCTTGGCCTGCGAGAGCCTCTCCAGAAGCCCGTTGAAGAGCATCTGGATGACCCTGTGGGGCGACGCCACCGAGAGCTCAGCCTCGAGGTTGGTGCGCTGGTAAGCTTTAAGGTTGCGGCCGTACATTGTTATTCTCCTGCAAACACAACATACATTCTTCTGACACTTTGATTATCGGCTCTGGCCCGCCTTAGTTTAGCCTTTTTCCGAAAACCGCGCCGCAGGCGGGATCAAAAACGGCGCCATTGGGCGCCGCTTGAGCCTTTGGTTCCATCTCATGCCCTGGTGTCGAAGATCAGCCCCTTGATGGCGCTTGCCAGGCCATCCTGCGTGCTGCCGGCCGCGCCGTAGGACTGGGAGGCGGCGTCAGACTTGTCGCCGCTTTCAAAGTCGGCGATGACCTTCTGGAAGCGCATCAGGTCCTCGGAGGGGATCTGGCGCACCAGATCCTTGGTGCTCTTGTTGGTGACCTTGATGACCATGCGGTCGTAGGTGTCGTCGAGGTCGAAGTTCAGCCCGATGTTCTGGGCGTTGAGCTTCTGCGTAAGCTCGCGCGCCTGCTCCCGCTGCTTTTCAAGCTCCGCCTCGGTGGCCTGCTTGGTCTTGCTGGAGCCGTGATCCTGCGCAGCCTCGGCACCCTGCTCTGACTTGGCCTTGGCAAGCGCGCCGGCCCAGGAGCTGGCACCCACCGCAGAGGAGTCGCCCGCATCCTGAGTCCTGGTCCCTGAAGCGGACTGCTGCACGGACAGCGCCGCATCATCCGCGCTGTCAGCGCCAGTTGCCGCAACCTGGGACTTCCTCGCAAACGCATTGTCGCCGTACTGCTGCGCGGCGGCATTGACTGCATTGATGTAATTCATAATTCCTCCCCCTTGGCATTGGCCGCGGAGCGCCTGCAAGCTCCTGCACCTGCAGGCGGAATCTGCCTCGTCGCATCTTCATATTCGATAACGGAAGCCCCCGCAGGGGACTTTAGGCCAAGTTCAAAAAAAATTTGATCATTTTGCAAGCCCTGCCGCAGGGCGTGCCAAACTCATTGCCATGACAACAATCAAGAGAGCATGGGAGGCCATGATGGGAATTTTGGAAGACGCGCCGGTGTGCGCCGGCGTCGGCGAGATCCTCTTTGACGTGATAGGGGGCGTGGCAAGGCTCGGCGGCGCGCCGGGCAACTTCGCCTACATGTGCTCGCAGCTAGGCTTCAGGTCCTGCCCGGTCGCGGCGGTGGGGCGCGACGCACTAGGGGATCGCGCGGTGTCCGAGCTCAAATCCGCAGGTCTTGACACCTCGTGCATAGAAAGGTCGGACCGCCCCACCGGCACGGTCGAGGTCAAGGTCGACGAGAGGGGGATCCCCTCCTACGAGTTCAGCTCCGACTGCGCCTACGACCACCTTGAGTGGAGCGGCGCGCTCGACTCCCTTGCGAGGACGTGCTCCATAGCCTGCTTCGGGTCGCTCTGCCAGCGCGCTCCCAAGGCAGGAGAGGCGGTGCGGCGCTTTGCGGAAACTGCCAGGCAGTCCGGCGCCATCACGGTCTTCGACGTGAACCTGCGCCAGCGCTTCTACAGCAAGGAGGTGATCGTAAGCTCGCTCGCCCTTGCGCAGATAGTCAAGTGCAACGACGAGGAGCTGCCGGTAATAGCCGATCTCGCGGGGGCCGGCGCGGATCCGCAGGGATTCTTCAGGGATCTCGAGGGCAGGTTTGGCTGCTCGATGCTCGTACTCACGCGCGGCAGCCACGGCAGCGCCGTCTATTCAAAGGATGGGGCATCCGACCTGCCCGGGCAGGAGGTGAGGGTGGCGGACACCGTGGGCGCGGGGGATGCCTTCACCGCGGTGCTCTGCTGCGCCATGGCAAAGGGGCTTCCCATCGGGAAGGCCCACCGCCTGGCCGCAAAGGCGGCCGCGGCGGTCTGCTCGCAGAGCGGGGCGATGGTCCCGCTTCCTGATGAGGTTAGATCCGAGCTTCTCAGTCGGAGAGCAGCCTTGCGGCGTCAAAGCCGCTGATATTGGCCTGCACGCTGCCGCCCTGCCTTGAGAGGGCGGAGGCGATGTCGCCTGCCAGCGAGGCGGCCGAGGGTCCTGAGACCTTGGAGGCGCTGCGGGCTGAGGCTTCAATGCGCGAGCCCTTGAGCTCGACCACCGAGGCCGCGCCTGATTGGACCTGGGGCTCGTCCTTTGCGGCGGCGGCCTTCCTGGTGTTGGAGACAGCGTAGGCGTTGCCCGCGGCGCGGACGTCTGAAACTGTGTTGATCATGGTTCCCTTCCTTTAACGTTCTTGATTTTATGCCACTTCTGCCAGCCAGTTCAGATGTAGTCGAACAGGCTGGTGCCGTTTATCTTCGAGTAGACCGAGCGGGCGGTGGTGAGCGCCTGCTGGTCCTTCACGATGTCGGAGGCCGCCTCGAAGGCGTCCACCTCGGTGATGTTCGCCTCGGCCGTGGTCTTGATGGTCTTCAAGGCGTTGTCCGAGTTGATGACGTTCTCGACCTCGCTCTCGCGCGAGCCGACGCGGCCGCGGTACTTGTCGTACTGGTCCATCGCGTTCTGCACCGTCTGCTGGGCGCGGGCCATGATGTCCGAGAGCTCCTCGGTTGTCAGCGAGTCGTCGCGCAGCGCGTCGACAAAGCTGGTGAGCTGGTTGAGGATGTTGTCCTCGCCAGGCTTCTCCATTTTGACCGTGATGGTGCGCGGTCCTGCGGCCTGGCCGTCTGCGATGGTGAAGCTCAGCCCCTGGGTCTCGATGGTGTTGTCGGAAGCCACCTCGCCTGAATCGATGGTTTTGCCGTTGGGATCGGCAAGCGTGAACTTGCCGTCGGCTGCGATGGTGAGCGTCAATTGGTTGTCGGCAGCGCCGGTCTTGGTCGGGTCGTAGTACTTCTCGAACACCCCGTCGTAGGTGCCGTAGTTTGCGATCATCCCGTAGACGCCGTTGGTGTCGCCTGCGGTGGCAATGGTCTTTGCCAGCTCGCAGTTCTGGAAGATGTTGAGTCCGGAATCCGAGACCTGCACCTGGACGGACGGCGCCACCTGGACCTTGCGGGCCTGTCCGTCGGCCTGGCAGCCGTAGTGGCCATCGGAGGTCTTTACCATGGTAGCCACGGTGCTCTGCGCCCCGGAGAAGATGTACTCGCCATCGGCGTTGCGGGTGTTCATGAGGTCGAAGAGCTGGTCGCGGATCTGGATGAGGTCCTCGGCGATGGCGTCGTTGGAACTGTCGTCATTCGTGCTGTCCACGGCTTGGATGAGACGGGTGTTGGCAGAGGAGAGCGCGGTCCACATCGAGTCGAGCGCGGTCTCCTCCTCGCTCATCGTGTCGGCGGCGAGGCCGGCATTGGTCGCGTACTGCTTGTAGGAGGCGATGGCCGCGTCGTACTTGATCTTCGAGGCCATGCCTGAAGGATCCTCGGCGGCGGTGCTGAACTTGAGCCCGCTGTTGTAGCGGCTCGTCGAGGCGTCAAGCTGCGAGTTGGCATTCTGCAGGTACCTGAGGTTCTTGTTGTAGACCTGGGTGGTGGAGATTCTCATGGACATTGTTCAGCCCTCCCTGTCAGAACGCCGCAAGCAGCGAGTCGAAGATGGTCTGCGAGGCGTTGATGATCTTTGCGCAGGCCTGGTAGGTCTGCTGGTACTGGATGAGCGCCGCGGCCTCCTCGTCGAGGTTCACGCCCGAGTCGGACTCGTAGAGCTCCTGCGACTCTGCCTGCTTGGAGGTCGCAGCCTGGAGGTTGTTGTTGGCCTCGTAGGCGGCCGAGCCCAGGCGCGAGGTCAGCGAGGCGTAGCCTTCGGTGAAGGTGAGCTTCTTCGAGCTTGAGGACGAGCCTACGAGGTTCTGCTGCTTGAGCGCGGCGAGCGTGATGCCGTTGGTGTTGTCGCCGGTGCCGTTCGTGTTTATCACGATCTCGAAGGTGTCGCCCGGCTTGATGGTGCCGGTGATGTTCACCTCGTACCCGGGGTAGCCGTCAGCTGCAAACGGGGTGCCATCGGCCTTCTTCGCGTTGCCGAACACGTTCTGCCCCTTGCAGGAGGCAGGCGCGGTGGCAAGCAGGTTGCCGGCCTTGTCATAGATGCCGTAGTCGCCCGCGTCGGTGATCTTCACCTGCTCCGGGGCGCCGGTGTTGAACTTCGGCATGTTTTTCGTCACGTCGACGCTCACGCCCATGTTGGTGCCGGTCTTGGTCATCGACTCGAGCGAGATCGTGGCGTTGCCGAGGTTGCCGGTCTGGGTGCTCGTGCGCACTGCGGTGGCATATGCCAGATCCTCGGGCTTGGTCAGCTGCACGGACATCGTGTAGGCCTGGTTGATGGTCGGCTGGAAGTAGAACGAGGTCTTGGCGGCAGCGAGGTTGGCCTGGGTGTCCGAGAAGGTGAGCTTGATGCCTGCGTAGTCGCCCATGTCGATGGTGAGATTGCCGCTGGCGTCGGCGCCGATGTTCTTCGCGGGGATCGAGCTTGTGATCTCCTTCTCGCTGCCGTCGAGCGCTTCCTCGTAGATCTGCAGCTTGCCGTTCTCGAAGGTCACGCGGTAGTCGTTGGCGGTGACGTTGGCGCCCTTGCCCTCGACGAAGTCGCACCTGGCGCCGGTGGCCTGCTTTGGATCGTTGGAGGTCGCGTAGACGCTGTCGATGTTGAGGATCTGGCCGCCTGCGATGCCCTCGAGCGTGAAGCCGGCCTGGTTCTGGACATTGTTGGCGTCGGCGAAGGCGACCATCAGCCTGCCCAGGTCGCGCATGGTCTGGCGGATCTGCGAGCAGCTGACCAGCGTCCCGCCGAGCGTTCCGCCGATGTCGTTCTCGTTGAGCTTGACCGAGGTGTTGTCCTTGTAGGACCCCGCCTGGTTGTGGAAGGTCATGTAGACGTAGTTCTTGGTGGCGTCGTACTGGTCGGTCTGCGTGGAGAAGCTGGCGTAGGTCGAGTCGTTTGCTAGGAGCTGGCCGTTGCCGGTCATGTACACCGAGATCGAACCGTTGCTCTGGGTCACGGTGTTGATGCCGACTTCCGAGGAGAGCTCCTTGATCATCTGATCGCGGCTGTCGCACAGCTCCAGGTAGACCTCGTTGGCGTCGCCCTCGCCGGTGTTGCTGCCGGCGGCGGCAAGGATCTGGAGGTTCAGCTTGTTGATGCCGTAGGTCAGGTTGTTGATCTTGGTGACCGAGTCGGAGACCTGGGCGTTGATGTTGATGATGTCCTTTTGGATCTCGCTGTTCAGGGTCTGGGCGCGGTTGGTGATGATCTTGAGGTCGGCCAGGACCTCCTCGCGCGATGACACCGAGGTTGGCTCCTGCACGGAGCTTGAGAGGGCGTCGTAGTAGTCGGACAGCGCCGTCGAAATGGACATGTCGTCGTCAGAGAGCATGGAGTCGGTCGAGCTCATGCCGTTGGCGTAGGCGGTGTAGTAGGCGAGCGAGCCGTTGTCGCCGTAGAGCTCGCGCTGGACGTACTGGTTGTAGATCCTGTTTGTGTCGGTGCGCCCCACGCCCCACTCGATGGAGTTCGTGTAGGTGACGGTGCGCCTTCTGGTGAAGCCCTCGGTGTTGACGTTGTTGATGTTGTTGGACGTCGAGCTCAGGAGCCTCTGGGAGTTTAAAACTCCGAATTTTCCGATTTGCAGCAGGTCCAGCATGATCTTGATCCTTAGTCGCCAGGCGGCAGGAAACTGCCGCCATTCCTTTCCTGAACTGCATCCATGCTATTTGTATGCCATGAATGCGATCTGCCTCGAAATATTTTTCAATTTGGCTGCGTAGTCGGGATCCGTGGCATATCCGGCGCGGGCTATCTCGTCAAAGTAGGTGTCAGGATCGAAGCTCTTGGACGCTGCGTTGCCGTAGCGGGGGTTGGAGCGGATGAAGTCGATGTAGTCGCGCATCGAGTCGAGCACGCCGCTGTAGGACCTGAAGGAGCTGACCTCGCTCACGAACTTGCCACCCTCGTACTCGGGGGAGCTGAAGCTCGCCGACTGGCCTTTCCACGAGGAGTCGGCCTTGATGCCGAAGTAGTTGTTGCTGTCAGGCACGTGCTTGCCCCAGCCGGTCTCAAGCGCGGCCTGAGCGACGATGACCAGCGGGTTGAAGCCCTGCCCCTCGGTCGCCTTGAGCGCGTAGGGCATGAGCTTTTGGACGAAGTCCTCCTGGGACTGAAAGCTCTTCGTGTCACCCTGCATCTGATCGCCGTACTCGGCCTTGAGCCCCTCGACGAACCTGGCCTCGTAGGAGTTGGGGTCGAGGAAGGCCGAGAAATTCTTGTTGCCGTACCCTTTTGTGAAGACATCCCCGCGCGGTGCCGTGCCCTGGGAGATCTCCTTTAAAAGCTCCTTGCCCTCGTCGCCTAAGGACTTCGAGAACTGCTTTGCGATGAGGTAGGTGATCGAGTTCTTGGACATGGCGCCGCCGCCCTTGGACATCTGCCCCACCTGCTGCTCGGAGAGCATGTCCTCGAACATCGAGGAGTACTTGCTGTGCAGCGGGGAGTCTGGGTTGAGCGAATCGTTGGACTTGCGCATCCCGTTGACCCAGTAGGAGGTGAGCAGAGACTCGAACTGCTCGGCCGCGGCCTTCAGGGCCATGGCCTGCTCGTGCTTGCCGCCAGAACCCAGCTGGCGCAGGCGGTTTAGGCCGCGCTGATCGCCGACTAAGCCTATGTCGGTTGGATCGGCTGCCTTGAGAGCGAGATTGCTGCTGCTTTCCATAGCCATAGTTGCCCCGACGGATTCCCGTCACATGCGCTTTTTTGATGGAAAAAGCAAAAGGCGTGCCAGACGTCCTTCCATGTCATATTCACGGACGGACTTTAAGCATACGTTTGAGTCGTGATCGGGGTTGCTTTTTTGCCCGCATTCTCTTTCTATACTGCAATTAACGCAAAAGATGGCGGCGCCCTTGGCGCCGCTCTCCTTTGCAATCGACGTTCACGCGCAAGGTTTTGCGCGCAGGGTGCGGGGGATCGCAAAAGGAGGCGCCATGGCCAACATCAGGGACATTGCGGAGAAGTGCAAGGTCAACATCGCCACGGTCTCGCGCGCCATCAACGGCAAGAAGGGCGTCTCCGAGAAGCTGCGCGCCAAGATCCTCGACACTGCAAAGGCAATGGGCTACTCGAGGGACTCGCTGGCAAGCGGCCTCATATCCAGGCGCTCGGGGATCATCGGGCTCGTCGTGCCCGACATCTCAAACCCATACTACGCCGCGGTGGCCCAGGGGGTCAGCGCCGAGCTGCGCGAGCACGGCTACGCATCTTTCCTGTGCGATTCGCGGCGCAGCCTCGAGCAGGAGCGGCAGTTCTTCGGGATGCTGTGCTCCTACCGCGTCGAGGGCGCGGTGGTGCTCTCTGTCACCGCCTCGGACAGCGATCTCAGGATCCTGACGGAGCACGGGATCCGCGTGGTCTGCGCCGACAACCAGATCTCATCGCGCGTGACCTCGGTGGTCAACGACAGCTACCAGGGCGCCTGCGCCCTGGCCGAGCACCTGGTGCAGGAATGCGGAGCGCAGAAGATCGTCGCCGTGATGGGCACCAACGGGGCTGCGACCACCAGCGACCGCCTGCGCGGCCTGACCGACACCCTGGGAAGGCTCGGGCGCAGCGAGACGCTCGCAGAGACGGTCTACCTGACCCCGGACTACCAAAGCGCGCTTGAAGCCGCCCCGGGGATCCTGGAGCTCGGAGCCGACTGCCTGTTCTGCGTGAACGACAACGTGGCCCTGGGGATCCTCAACTACTGCTCCACCCACGGGATCAACGTCCCCTCCCATGTGAAGATCTCAGGCTTCGACGACATCCCCGAGGCGGCGATGGCCGAGGTCCCGCTCACTACGGTCCACCAGCACAAGTACGTGCTAGGCAGGAAGGCCGCGGCGCAGCTTCTCGAGGAGATCGGCATGGAGAACCCGTCCCCCATGCGCATCGCGCTCATTCCAAAGCTCGTCTCAAGGCTCTCCTGCGGCGAGCAGGCGCCGGCATCCCCAGCTCCAGTGCCTGAGGGCGGAGAAGACTGATCAACATCGAGCTTGCGCACGATGTTGATGCAAGCGCCAGGCGCCGCAATCCTTTTTAACCGGACAGGCTCGTGCGCCAGAGGCTTTCAGGCTCGCAAGGCATGCGCTACTTCCTCATCGACGAGCTCCTGCTTGTCGAGGCGGCCCCCAATCCCTATCTCAGCACTCACGGATCTGAGATAACCTTTGTCGAATGTCCTGCTTGACTTGATGAGGATCCCAAACGCCGACGTCCCGGGGCTGAGAAATCGGCACGGGCATGGTCTGGCGCAACTGCAAGGATGGGCAGGGAAGGAGCTTGCGCAGGCGGCTTGGAATCGACTTCATCGCAAGACGCGGCTTAGGGAGGATCTACATCCACTGCGCCTGGTCCTTGAGGATGCAGGCACTCTAAAGCGGAAAACCGCCTCCCTCAGGCAGGTGCCTGACTCGTTCAGGAAGATGGTGCTCGTAAATGGCGCCGCGGTGCCGTGGGTGGATGGGGACGGCTTGAGTTCCGCCATGTCCAGGACTTACTCCTGCAGGGCAAGATAGCGTCCTAGCCTTGCGCCTTGGCCCGGCATTCTTCCGGGACGAAAAAGCCTGCAATGGATGATTGCGCATTTGCGCGAGGATCCATTGCAGGACGGAAGGGCCGATTCCCTTTTTCTGCAGCGCTAGCTGAGCAGGTTTGGAATCAGCATGGTGATCTCGGGTATGTAGGTCACCAGCATCAGCACGCCGATCATCAGCAGGATGAACGGAGTGATGCCCTTTAGCACAACCTCCAGTTTGGAGTTTGAAATTCTCGCTGCCACGAACATGCACATTCCAAGCGGCGGCGTGATGAAGCCTATGGCGAGGTTGAACACCATGATGATTCCGAAATGGACCGGATCGAGGCCGATCGAGGTGGCGATCGGGGTGAGGATCGGCGCCAGGATCAGGATCGCAGGGGTCTGGTCCATGAACGCGCCCACGATGAGCAGGAGCACGTTGATGAGCAGCAGCAGGATCACGCCGTTTGACGTGAAGCCAAGCAGAGCCTCGGTGATCTCCTGCGGGATCTTCTCCACCGTCATGACTTTGGAGAAGGCGGTGGCAAAGCCCAGGATCACCATCACGGTGCCGGTGGTGCAGCATGAGTTGGCGATGGCCTCGTAGAGCTTCTTCCAGCCAAGCTCGCGGTTGATGACCGTGCCGCAGAAGAGCGCATAGAGCGCCGCCACAGCGGCAGCCTCGGTCGGCGTGAAGATACCCGCGTAAATGCCGCCTAGGATGATCACCGGGTTGGCAAGCGCCCACTTGGCGTCCCAGGTCGCCTTCAAGGCGCGCTTGAGGTCGAACGACTGCGAGGTGCCCTTGAAGCCGCTCTTCTTGCAGTAGATGTAGCTGTAGAGGATGAGCACGCCGCCGATGAGCAGTCCCGGCAGGATGCCGCCCATGAACATCTTGGTGATGGAGGCGCCGGTTGAGACGCCGAAGATCACCATCGGGATCGACGGGGGGATGATGACGCCGATGGTGCCAGCGGTCGCGACCAGGGCCAGCACGAACGAGCGGTTGTAGCCGAGCTCTAGCATGGTCGGGATGACCATCGAGCCGACCGCCGCAACCGTGGCGGGGCCGGAGCCCGAGAC
Organism: uncultured Aeromonadales bacterium; assembly: GCA_902776275.1. Lineage (GTDB taxonomy): Bacteria > Pseudomonadota > Gammaproteobacteria > Enterobacterales > Succinivibrionaceae > Succinivibrio. The sequence goes on along the minus strand of CACYPI010000009.1, from coordinate 31,163 downwards.
TGCCGCGAAGAACATGCACACGAGCACGGTGACGATGGCAAGGCCGCCCGTGATCCTGCCGAAGAACTCGTTGCAGACATCGAGGATGCGCTTTGAGACGCCGCCTGCGCCCATGAGGTCGCCTGCGAGTATGAACAGCGGCACTGCGAGGATCGGGAACGAGTCGCAGGCGGTAACCAGGGCCTGCGGCAGGGACATGAGGCTCATCGACCCGCCTTCGAGCAGGGCGCTGAAAGTCGACATGCCGATTGCGATGCCAACCGGGAGGTTGGCTATCAGGAACACCACGAGGGTTGCAATCAGGACAAAAGTAACCATGCTGTCCTCCTCAGGCCTTCATCGGATCCGACTGGGGATCCTGGTTGAAATGGCGCAGCCTCCAGGCCAGCGCCTGGATCTGCCTTATGGTGGTGAGCGTGAAGCCGACGCAAGGGGCCATGTAGACCACCCACATCGGGATGCCCATGGCAGGCGAGGCCGAGCCGATCATCATCTGGCGGCCGACGAGCTTAAACGCAAGCACCGCGACCACGGCCGCGAAGATCGCGAAAACGCCCTCGGATGCGATGACCACGTACGGGCGCAACGCCTTTGGAAAGAGGAACAATCCGGCGTCGATCTTGATGTGGCGCATCTTGAGCGAGCCGTAGCTTATGGCCATGTAGACGAGCCACACGAAGGTGTAGCGCGCCAGCTCCTCGGACCAGCCAAGCGAGGCATGCACGACGTAGCGCATGAACACCTGAAGCCCGAGGTCGGCCGACAACACCGACATCAGGAAGACGCACACGACCTTCTCGAAATTGGCGTCCAGCCATTTAAGGATTTTCATCTTGACACCCCGCAGGCGCGCACGGCATGGCCGCGCGCGCCTTCTTGCAACTGCGCTTCAATCAGAACTTGCCGTTGAGGATCTCGTCGAGGTACTCAGGGTGGTCCATCTTCTTGCGGACGACGTCATACACGCCCTTGTCGATGGCCATCTTCCTCCACTGATCGCGCTGCTCGGGGGTGACGTCCACCACCTCGCAGCCGGCCTTCTTGAACTTGGCGATGGAGTCGGCGTTGAGCTTTGCGGTGGTCTCGCGATGGACCTTCTTGAAGACCTCGACGCCGTCGAGCAGGGCCTTCTTGCACTGGTCGTCAAGCGAGTCGAAGAGCTCCTTGTTCATCAGCAGGATCTGCTCGGAGTACTGATGGCCGGTCAGGCTGATGTAGTGCTGGACCTCGTACAGCTTGTTGGAGTCGATGATCGGGAGCGGGTTCTCCTGGGCGTCGATGGTGCCCTGCTGCAGCGCGGGGAGCACCTCGGCGAAGGCCATCGGGGTCGGGTTGGCGCCCCAGGCCTTCCACTGGGCCATCATGATGTCCGACTCGATGACGCGGACCTTCATGCCCTTGACGTCGGCAGGCACGCGCACCGGCACCTTGTTGTTGGTGAAGTTGCGGAAGCCGTTGCCGAGGAAGGCCAGGACCTTGAGGTTCTTCTTCTCGATCTGATCGTTGATCTTGGAGGCGAGCGGGCTGTTGAGGCACTTCTCGGCCTGCGCCTCGTCCTTGAAGAGGAACGGCGCATCCCATGCGTAGGCGTCATGGACCATGGTGGTCATGACCGAAGGCTGGGTCAGCACGAGGCCGATGTCGCCCATGATCGTGGACTCGGTGGCCACGCGGTCGTCGCCCAGCATGTTGTCGGGGAAGTGCTCGATCTTGAGCTTGCCGCCGGATTCCTTGGTCACGGTGTCTATCATGGCCACCGCGGCGTCCTTGGCCGCCTGGTTGGTGGCGTTGGAGAAGCGCGTGGTGATGGTGTCAGATGCCAGCGCCTGGGATGATGCCGCAGCCATGATGACCGCTGCTGCCATGGCGAGAATGCCTTTGTTCTTCATTGTTGTGTCCTCTGCTTGTTGAGTTTGTTATCTGTTTTGATATTTGAAGTTTTATTTATTCAAAGCCTTCTTGCAGGCCGCGGCTATCGAGCCTGAGTCGATGCCGTAGATCTTCTCAAGCTCGCAAAACGCCCCGGATCTGCCGAAGCTGTCGTTGATGCCGATGCGCTCGACGCGGCACGAGCCTGACTGGCACACCGCCTCGCACACGGCAGACCCCATGCCGCCGCTGCGCTGGTGGTCCTCGGCCGTCACGATGAGGCCGGTGCGCATCGCCTCCTCGATGGCCTTCATGTCCAGGGGCTTCACCGAGTACATGTCGTAAACGGACGCGTGGATCCCCTCCCCTTCGAGGATCTCCGATGCATCCAGCGCTGCCTTGACCCTCGAGCCGCAGGCGAGGATCGCTACGTCCCCGCCTTTGCGCAGGCGCTTGCTGCCGCCTCTGTGGAACTCCTCACCCTGCTTGTAGAGCTCGGGGAGCTTCTCGCGGCCCATGCGCAGGTAGACCGGGCCGTCGATGGCCGCAGCCTCGAATACGAGCGCCCTGGTGGCTGCTGCGTCGGAGGGGACCAGCACCGTGGTGCCTGCGATGGTCCTCATGACCGCGATGTCCTCAATGGCCTGGTGCGTGGCCCCGTCGGCGCCGCACTCGATGCCGGCGTGGGTGGCCGCGACCTTGACGTTCAGGTGCGGGTAGCAGACGCTGTTGCGGAACTGCTCGGACGCCCTGAGCGTCGCGAAGACCGCGAACGTGCTGACGAAGGGCATGAGCCCGGTGGTGGCAAGCCCCGCGGCGACAGCCATCATGTTCTGCTCGGCGATCCCGCACTCGAAGAAGTCATCGGGGTAGGCCTTGCGGAAATATTTCGTGTAGGTCGCCTCGGCCAGATCGGCATCGAGCACAACCAGTTCAGGGTGCTGCGCCTTGAGTTCGAGCAGCGCCTTTCCATAAGCTTCGCGACAAGCTTCCATCACCTGCCTCCCAATTCAGACAGAGCTTTTCCGAGGCACTCCGCGTCAGGCGCCTTGCCGTGCCAGCCAACTTGGTTTTCCATGAACGAGACGCCCTTGCCCTTGACGGTCCTGGCGATGATCCCAAACGGAGCCGTGTGGCAGGAGAGGGCCCTTTCGTAGGCCGCGGCGATCGCTCCGAGGTCGTGGCCGTTTATCTCGACGCACTCGAGCCCGCAGGCCTCAAAGCGCGCCTTCGGGCTTTCCAAGTTCATGACCTGGGCGTTCGAGCCATCTATCTGCAGCCCGTTCCAGTCGAGGATCACCGTGAGGTTGTCCAGGTGGTATGCGGAGGCGAAAGTGAGCGCCTCCCACACCTCGCCCTCGTCAAGCTCGCCGTCGCCCAAGAAGGCCCAGACGTGGGCGCCGATGCCCTGGCGCCTAAGGCCCAGCGCGATCCCGCAGGCAGCCGAGATCCCCTGCCCGAGCGAGCCGGTGGACATGTCGATGCCCGGCGTATGCTTCATGTCAGGATGGCCCTGGAGGAAGCTGCCGCTCTTGCGCAGCGACATCAGATCCTCCTGGCTCATGAATCCCTTGAGCGTCAGCGCCGCATAGAGGATCGGGCAGGCATGGCCCTTGCTCAGCACCACGCGATCGCGATCCCTCATGTGCGGATCCTTCGGGTCCACATGCAGCCAGCCGCCGAAATAGAGCGAGGCCATGAGATCCGCTAGCGAGAGCGACCCGCCCGGATGCCCGGATCCGGCGCTGCTGATCGCCTTCAATGCCAGGACGCGCATTTGCGCGGCCTTGGCGGCAATTTCCTTTTCCTTGTCGTTCACCTTGATCTCCAGAGCCTCCCGGCGCGGCCCCAGCCTGGGGCCCTTGCGCCAAGGGAGGCGCTTTGCAATGGATAAATCGTGATTTCAGTTTACGACCTCAAACGATTGAGCAAGGTGATCGAGGTAGCATTTTTATATAATTGCCAGCACCTCTAATTATAACTAGTTGTTATATAAGTTTGTTTCTCAAATGTCAGACAATACCGCGTCCCTTCAACTCTGCATCTCTGAAAAGCTGATTTCAATAATCTGACAAACGTTTGTTTCGTGATTTGCAGGCAAGTTGCGCCTGCGCACAGCCCCTTGCCAGAGCGCGCTCCAGGACGCTTGCAACCTGCATGGGGCGCCATGGCCGAAAGCGTTTGCCTTGCGTTTTGAGATACTCCCCGCAACAGCGCACAAGGCCAGGCGGGGATGCGCAATTGCGCAACACAGGACGCCAGGTGTGGGATCGGCGGCATGTTTTCGGATTTTTGACGCCGTCAAAGATTTGCCATAAGCCTTGCTGCGGCGATAAAATCGCCGCATGAACAACACTCTGGAGGACTTGCCATGCAATCTTCAGGAAACATCCTGATCCTGGAGAAGGATCAGGCGGTGCGATCCCCGCTTGAGACCATCCTTTCGTTCCTGGGCTACCGCTGCCAAAGCGGCGAGCTGTCAGACTGCCTCTCATATTTCGACTCCGAGGATCAGGACGCCGACGCCGTGTTCGTGGGCAACTTAGGCTCCGAGGCCAGCCCCGCGGAACTCATAGAAAAGCACCAGGGCACGCCCTTCGTGTTCCTCTCCGATCCCGCCGACCCTAAGATCACCTCGGCCTCCAACTACATGGGGCAGCTCAACGGGTCGCTCGTCTACGACGACATCGTCTCGCTTCTGCACTTCTGCCAGTCCTTCGACACCATGAAGACCCTGAAGCGCCGCCGCGCCGCGGCAGGCGAGGGCGAGCACTACCTGATGCGCGCGCTGCGCGGCAGGGGCAAGGCGATCTCAGCCGTGCGCGGGCTCATCGAGCAGGTGGCGCCCACCGACGCCACGGTGCTGGTGCTCGGCGAATCGGGAACCGGCAAGGAAGTGGTCGCACGCGCCATCCACGAGCTGTCCAAGCGCCGCAGCAAGGCCTTCGTGCCGGTCAACTGCGGGGCCATCCCGGGCGAGCTTCTGGAATCGGAGCTCTTCGGGCATGAGAAGGGCGCCTTCACCGGCGCCTTCACCGCCCACGAGGGCCGCTTCGAGCTTGCCCAGGGCGGCACGCTGTTCTTGGACGAAATAGGCGACATGCCGCTTGCCATGCAGGTGAAGCTCCTGCGCGTGCTCCAGGAGCGCCAGTTCTCGCGCGTGGGCTCCAACAAGCTCATCAGCGCCGACGTCAGAATCATCGCCGCGACCCACCAGGATCTCGAGAAGATGGTGGAGGACGGCACCTTCAGGCAGGACCTCTACTACCGCCTCAACGTGTTCCCCATCAACACCCCGCCCCTGCGCGAGCGCGCCGACGACATCCCGCTGCTGCTCCAGTCGATGGTGCAGAAGTACGGGGCCCAGGAGCACTGCTCGATAAAGTTCACGCAGGAAGCGGTCGAAACATTGATGCAGAATCCTTGGAAAGGCAACGTGCGCGAGCTGTCAAACCTCGTCGAGCGCCTGCTCATCCTCCACCCCAACGAGATCGTGGACAAGGGCGACCTGCCTCCCGCCTACCGCGGCGATGCCGAGCACGGCAGCGAGGCCGACGAGCGCGAGGCGCTGCTCGACGCTTTCTCGTCCTACGGAGAGGACGACGATCTTCCTGGCATCATCGCCGGGAAGGGCGCTCCTCCGGCGCGCATCGCCGGCGAGAACGAGATGGCCGGGGCCTTCGCCCCGCAGCTTGATCCCGCGGGCGTCAACCTCAAGGACATGGTCGCGCAGATGGAGATCGGCATGATCCGCCAGGCGCTCTCGCAAAGCGGCGGCGTCGTGGCCAAGGCCTCGGAGATCCTGGGCTTGCGCCGCACCACGCTGGTCGAGAAAATGAAGAAGTACGGCCTCACCGCCGCCGGATCGCAGGAGTTCTGATTATGAAAGACGCAGCCCATAAGAAAATTGCGGAATACCTCAAGGGCAAGACCATCCTGGTCACCGGCGGCACCGGATCGTTCGGCAACCGCTTCATCAGGACCGTGCTCGACAACTACGAGCCAAAGAAAGTGATCATCTACTCGCGCGACGAGCTCAAGCAGTACGAGATGGCCCGCAGGTTCGAGGATGACAGCAGGAGGCTCCGCTTCTTCATCGGCGACGTGCGCGATCGCGAGCGCCTGAGCCTGGCCTCGCGCGGGGTCGACGTGATAATCCACGCCGCGGCGCTCAAGCAGGTGCCGGCGGCGGAGTACAACCCGATGGAGTGCATCAAGACCAATGTGATGGGCGCCGAGAACGTCATCGAGTGCGCGCTTGAAAACGGCATCGAGAAGGTCGTGGCGCTCTCCACCGACAAGGCGGCCAATCCAATCAACCTCTACGGTGCGACCAAGCTGTGCTCCGACAAGCTCTTCACGGCGGCCAACAACCTCTCAGGCGACCGCATCACCCGCTTTGCAGTCGTGCGCTACGGCAACGTCTCGGGATCGCGCGGCAGCGTGGTTCCGCTGTTCAGGAAGCTGCGCGAGGAGGGGGCTGAGTACATCCCCATCACCGACACCAGGATGACCCGCTTCTGGATCACCTTGGACCAGGGCGTCGACTTCGTGCTCCACGCCCTCGTGCGCATGCACGGCGGCGAGACCTTCGTCCCGAAGATCCCCTCCATTCGCATCGCCGATCTGGCGCGCATCATCGCCCCGGGGATCCCAGTCAAGGAGATAGGCATCCGCCCGGGCGAGAAGATCCACGAGATCATGTGCCCGCGCGACGACTCGGGCCACATCGTCGAGTTCGACCGCTTCTTCATCATCAAGCCCTCGCTTACGTTCTTCATGGTGCCCGACAAGGTCTACCTTGAGACTGGCCTTGGCGAGAAGGGGAGGCCGGTTGACGAGGGCTTCGAGTACAACTCGAAGGACAACCCGGTCTACATGACCGACGAGCAGCTGCGCGAGGTCTGCGAGCAGTCATGAGCGCCTTCATCCCCTACAGCACCCAGAGCATCGACGCGAGCGACTATGACGCGGTGCTCGAGACCCTGATGTCCCCATACTTGACCTGCGGCCCGAAGGCCGGCGAGTTCGAGGACGCGGTCTGCTCGTTCACCGGCGCCCTCAACGCCGTCGCCGCCAACTCCTGCACCAGCGCCTTGCACCTTGCGATGCTGGCCCTGGGGGTCGGGCCTTCGGACATCGTCTACGTCAGCGCCATCAGCTTTGCCGCCAGCGCCAACTGCGCGCGCATGTGCGGGGCCCAGGTCGAGTTCGTGGACGTCGACCCGAAGTCCGGGCTCATGGACATGGACTGCCTCGAGCAGATGCTCGACGAGGCCCAGGGCGAGGGCAGGCTGCCCAAGGCCGTGGTCGCGGTCGATCTGTCGGGCCGCTGCGTGGACTTAAAGCGCCTGCGCGAGCTTTCGATGCGCTACGGCTTCAAGGTGGTCGAGGACGCGGCCCATGCGCTGGGCGCGACCTTCAACGGCAGGATCGCAGGCTGCGGCGACTACTCGGACATCACGGTGCTGAGCTTCCATCCCGTGAAGATCATCACCACGGCAGAAGGCGGCATGGCGCTCACGAACGACGCCGCGCTTGCCCAGAAGATGCGCGATCTCCGCTCCCACGGCATCGTGCATGAGAAGGAGCGGCTCAAGGATCAAACCCGCCCCGCCTACTACTACGAGATGCAGGACCTCGGCTGGAACTACCGCATGTGCGATCTGCTGGCCTCCCTTGGGATCTCCCAGATGCGCCGCGTGAACGTCTTTTTGGAGCTGCGCCGCCGCAAGGCCGCCATGTACCGCGATCTGCTCTCAGGCGCCTGCGGGATCGGGCTTCCGGAGCCTGACACCGAGGGCTATGAGAGCTCATGGCACCTCTACCAGGTGCGCATCGAAAACGGCAGGCGCGATGAGGTCTACAAGGAGCTGCGCTCAAAGAACATCGGCGTGCAGGTCCACTACCTGCCCATCTACCGCCACCCCTACTACTGGGACACCGGGCGGTACGCACCGCTCCCAGGTGCCGAGGAGTTCTTTTCAAAGACGCTCTCGATCCCCCTCCACCCCACGCTCTCGCACCTCCAGCAGCAGCTGTGCGCTGCCGCGCTGATGAGCGCGGCCGAAGGGCGCTGAAAACGCGGGGCATGAGCCCCGCCTATCCTGACTTCCACAGAGGCATTTAATGCAGACTCTCGCAGTGATCCCCGCCCGCGGCGGCTCCAAGCGCATCCCGCGCAAGAACATCAAGGAGTTCAACGGCCGCCCGCTCATCTCCTACTCGATCGACGCCGCCTTGAAGAGCAGGCTCTTTACCAAGGTCATAGTCTCAACCGACGACGAGGAGATCGCCTCGATCGCCAAAAGCTGCGGGGCTGAGGTGCCCTTCATGCGCAGCGCTGATCTTGCAGACGATCACACCGGGACCTTCGAGGTGGTGCGCGACGCCTTCATGAGGATGAAGGATCTGGGCTTTGCCGCCGATGAGACCTGCTGCATCTACTCCACCGCGCCGCTTTTGACGCCTGCCTACCTTGAGAAGGCCCGCGCGCGCTTTCAAAGCGAGGGCGCCGACTACCTCTACGCCTGCTGCGAGTACCCCTTCCCGATCCAGAGGGCGCAGTACATCAGCGAGGACGGCACTCCGGTGCCGGTGATGCCCAAGTACATGTCATGGCGCTCCCAGGATCTGCCCAAGGCCTACCAGGACTGCGGGATGTTCTACTTCTACTCAAGGCGCATCCTTGAAGATCCAAGCACTCCGGGGCTCATCTCCCGCGCCTTCGAGATGCCGCGCCACCGCGTCATCGACATCGACACCATGGAGGACTGGAACTACGCCCAGGCCATGTGCCGCGCGGTCACGGAGCTCGGCCTTGACTGAGCGAGCGTGCGTGGTGCTCAAGGCCGATCACGTGATCGGTACCGGGCACCTCATGCGGATAAAGGGGCTCCTGCAGCCCCTTTTAAAGGCCGGGCTCGAGCCCTGCCTGCTCACCGACTCGCTTGAGCCCTCGCTCCTGCCGCTGTGTTCGGAGTACCGTGAGATCGTCCATTTCTCGATGGACTCGGTAGAAGGCTTTGTTAAGAGCGCCAGGCGCCTTGCCCCGTCCCTCGTGCTCTTTGACCACTACTTCTTGGGAGATAAGTTCGAGTCCCCGCTGCGCGATTTTGCCAAGGTCGCGGTAGTCGATGATCTCGAGCGGCGCCACGACTGCGATCTGCTCACCGACTCGGGGTTCTTCAAGAGCGGGGCGGAGTACCGGGGCAAGGTCCCGGAGGAGTGCAGTCTCCTGTGCGGCGAGCAGTACTCGCTCATAAGGCCTGAGTTCAAGGGCGCAGCCTTGAGGAGGCAGCCGCATGCCCGCCTGAGGCTGCTCGTGAACTACGGCGGGGCCGATCCCGCCCACGCCTGCCTGAAGGCGCTCACATCCATCATCGAGGGCCGGCTTTTCGAGCGGTACGATGTCACGGTGCTAAGCGGGATCTCAAACCCCGATCATGAAAGGCTCGTTGAGCTGTCAAAGGACATCCCCGGGGTAGAGGTCATCAGGAGCACCTCGCAGGTGGCAGGGCTCTTTTCCCGCTGCGACATGGCTTTGGGGGCCTACGGCGGGATGTTCAAGGAGCGCATGTGCGCGGGGCTGCCGGCGCTCAACACGGTGATAGCCGACAACCAGAGGGGCGGCGGAGCCTTGGTCGCGCGCCTCAGGTGCGGCTATGACATCAGCCTTGAGGATCTGGCAAGGCCCCAGGTGCTTGAGGACAGGCTCTCCCTGCTTGAATCCCATCTTGAGGATTGCCGGGAGGCGGGGATGCGCGAGATAGGCGGCGAGGGGATAGATCTGGTCTCAAGGGCGCTTTTAAAGCTTGCGGGGATCTGAGGCAGGTGATCAGATCTCAAGGCAGGGCCTGGCCCTGCCTTTTGCGTCTTAAAGCTCCTCGTCGCCGTCCAGGTGCAGGGGAAGCTGCCAATCGATTGGCTCGCGGCCGGTTGATGCGAGGTAGTCGTTGGCCTTGCGGAAGTGCCCGCACCCGAAGAACCCGCGGCTGGCCGAAAGCGGGCTTGGGTGGGCGCACTTGAGCACGAGGTGGCGCTTGACGTCGATGCCCTGTCCCTTGCGCGCAGCCGAGGCGCCCCAGAGCATGAACACCAGCCCCTCGCGCTTTGCAGACAGCTCCGAGACCACCGCGTCGGTGAACTCCTCCCAGCCCTTGCCGCTGTGCGAGTTGGCGCTGCCCTCGTCCACGGTCAGCGTCGAGTTCAAAAGCAGCACCCCCTGGCGGGCCCAGGGGATGAGGCATCCGTGATCGGGGATCTCGAATGACGGGTACTCGTTCTTGAGCTCCTTGTAGATGTTGAGGAGCGAGGGCGGTATGCGCACCTTGGGCGGAACCGAGAAGCACAGCCCCATGGCCTGCCCGCGCTCGTGGTAGGGGTCCTGGCCTAAGATGACTATCTTCACCTGATCCCAGGGCGTGTACTTGAAGGCGTTGAACACGTCCTGCTCGGGCGGGAACACGCTGATCCCCTGCGCGCGGCGCACGTGCTGGTAGGACCAGGCCTGCCTGAAGTACTCCTTGTCCTTGAGGGGACCTATCACGTCATGCCATGTGCTCATGAGACACCTTGCCTTTGGCAGGCGATCCTGCCTTCTGATGCTTGAAACTGCCTATCCCGCCTGCGCAGGACCCAACGCCCTACTCTACCTTGGGCGCTGAAAACAGCAAGCCCCCCGGGCCTTGCGGCGCGGGGGGCTTGCATCGCGAGGGCTTTTGAATCAGCCCAGGCTCCTGACCATCTGGCAGATCTTCTTGCAGGTCGCGGTGACGCCAGCCCAGTCCTTGGCCTTGACGCAGGCTGAGGGAGGCACGAAGCTGCCGCCAGCGGCCGCGACGTTCTTGAGGCTCAGGTACTCAAGCAGGTTGTCGAGGTTCACCCCGCCGGTGGGGACGAATTTCAAGGCCGCGTACGGGCCCTGGAGGGCCTTCAGGGTCTTGGTCCCGCCGTAGGCGCCTGCCGGGAAGAACTTGACGAGCTTGAGCCCGAAGTCGAGCGCCTGCTCGAGATCGGACGGGGTCACGGTTCCCGGGCAGACCGGCATGTTGTGCTTCAGGCACCAGTCGACCACCTTCGGGTTGAAGCCCGGGGTGATGACGAACTTGCCGCCGCGCTTCTGGGTCTCGATCGCGTGGTCGACGTCGTGGACAGTGCCCGCGCCCACCATGATCTCGGGGACTTCCCTGGCCATGCGCTCCATGGCCTCGCCGCCGGCGTCGGTCCTGAACGTGACCTCGGCCACCGGGATGCCGCCTGCCACAAGGGCCTTTGCAAGAGGCACCGCGTCATTGGGATCGTCCAGCGTCACGAGGGGGACGATGCGGTATTCGGCGATCTTGTCGAAAATATTTCCTGTCCAAGTCATCTGCTCAATCTCCTGTCAAAGCTGCACGCGCTTGTGGGTCTTCATGAACTTCTCGAGCTGCTCCTTGGTCGGGAGGCCCTCGTTGTCGCCCACGAAGGTGCACTGGATGGCGCCGATGGCGCTGCCGCGCTCGACGCACTTCTCAGGGGACAGGCCCTCCATGAGGCCGGTCAGCACGCCGGCGGCGAAGCCGTCGCCCGCGCCCACGGTGTCGACGACCTTGTCGATGACGAAGCCCGGAACCATGGTCTCGCGGCCGTCCTCCTCAAGCAGCAGCGCGCCCTTGGGGCCGCACTTGGTGACGACGGACTTGGCACCCAGCTTCTTGTAGAAGGCGTTGATCTCGTGCGCGTCCTCGGTGCCGCAGAGGATCTTGCCCTCGCCCTCGCCGGGCAGGACCAGATCGGCCTTGGAGGCAAGGTCGTTGATGTAGGAGACCATGACCTCCTGGGAAGGCCACAGCTGCGGGCGCAGGTTCGGGTCGAACGACACGAAGAGGCCGGCCTGGCGCGCCTTCTTGAGCATGAGCCTGACGGCGGCGCGGGTGGAGTCCGACAGCGCCGGCAGGATGCCGGTCAGGTGCAGGTAGCCGAAGCGGGAGAAGTCGATCTTCTCGACGTCCTCCTCCGAGAGGGTCGAGGCGGCAGAGCCTGCCCTGAAGTAGAAGATCTCGGGATCGCCCTTGGAGACCTTGCTCTTGAGCATGAAGCCGGTGCGGCGCTCCTTGGTGTAGATAACCAGCGAGTTGTCGATGCCGTTCTCGTTCAAGGTCCTCGAGATGAGCTTGCCGAACGGATCGTCGCCAAGCTTGGTGAGGTAGGCGGTCGGGTGCCCCAGGCGGGCCGAGCCGGTGGCGACGTTGAACTCCGCGCCGGCGACGGCGAGGCTGTAGCCCTTGACGCTGTCAAGCGGCCCTTCGCTCTGGGCGATGAGGAGCCCCATGGGCTCTCCGGCAAGTAGCAGACCCTTGCTCATGTTGATTCACTCCTGCAAAACAGACAAATATTAAGAATGATTTCTTTTGGGCGGCAATGCCGCGCAGGCGCTGCGCGCCTTTGGTGGGATCCTAGACGAACGGAGCGGCGCGGCGGTGACGGCACGATCACACTCTTTCAAAGTGATCTGATCTTTTTTGTCCAATTTTGGCGATCATGATACCGGTTGCGCCCCGTTCTGGATTACGGAAACGGCATTTCTGCTATCCTTGCATACAAAGGCGCAAAAAGTTTAGCGCGCATTCCCCGGCCCAGGCGCCATCCGCCTGCAGAAGAACTTTAATAAAAGAAAAGGCCGCAAGGGCGCCCGGGGAGACATTCCGACATCAAGGACAAGCAAACACATGAACGAGTTCTACCTTTCGACGGAGTTTGCCGTTGAAAACACCAAGGAGCCCATCAACCAGCAGATCTACCGCTTCTTGAAGAAGGCGATCATCGAATGCAGGCTCCTGCCTGGGGATCCGCTTTCGGAAAACGAGGTCTCCTCCAAGTTCAAGACCAAGATCTCCCGCCAGCCGGTGCGCGAGGCGCTCATCAAGCTCGCCGAGAACGACTTCGTCGAGATCGCCCCGAAGAAGACCACCAAGGTCGCGAGGATCTCGAAGCAGGACATCTTCCAGGGCGCCGACATCCGCATGGCGCTCGAGGGCTATGCCATCCGCAAGATCGGCCCGGCGCTCAACGACGCGGTCATCGACTCGCTCGAGCAGAACGTCAAGTGCCAGCGCGAGGCGGCCGAGCGCTACGACCTGCACGAGCACTTCCGCCTGGACGACGAGTTCCACAAGACGCTGGTGTGCACGGCGGGCCTCGACCGCGCCTGGCGCATCGTCGAAGGCGTCAAGGGCACGATGGACCGCGTGCGCTTCCTCTCCCTTGAGTACGCGCTAACCCCGATCATCGTGACCTCCGAGGCCCACAGCAAGATCATCCAGGCGCTGCGCAAGCGCGACCTCGAGGCGGCGCATGACGCGATGTACGAGCACATCCTGACCACGCGCGACCAGCTGCAGAAAGTCATGTCAAAGTGCAAGGCCGAGTGGTTCCGCGACTGAAGCCCGACGCCTCCCGCACTTTTGAGCCCTGGTGTTTAAAAACGCCGCGGCAGACCTTATTATTCTCTACAAGGGCGGGGCGCAAGCCGCCCCGCCCCCCGTTTTTCAAGGAGTAGCAATGAACCTTACCAACATGCGTTCTACAAACCCGGCCATCGGGGTCATGAACCGCGCGGCCGGAACCTTCAACTTCGGCGGCGAAGGCGCGGAGGCCAATGCGGCCACCGTGTCCGGCACCACCACCAAGGCGCTCGTCCTCGTCGCCCTGACGCTGGTCACGGGCTGGCTTGCGATGGAATACACCATCGGCTCCATCTACACGTCGCAGTCCGTGCCCATGGGGCTCGTATGGCTGCCGATGATCGTCGGCCTAATCGCCGCCGTCGCGACCTGCTTCAAGCCGCAGTACTCGCCTTTCACCGCGCCGCTGTACGCCGTGTGCGAAGGCGGCTGCCTGGGCGCGCTCTCGGGGATCTTCGAGTTCAAGTACCCCGGGATCGTCTCGACCGCCGTCATGGCCACCTTCGTGGTCGTGATGGTCATGCTCGCGCTGTGGAAGTTCCGCGTCATCGTCCCGACCCAGCGCTTCCGCTCAGTCGTGATGAGCGCCACTCTGGGCGTCTGCGTGCTCTACCTGCTTGACCTCGTGTTCCACCTCTTCGGGGCGAGCCTGCTGCCCACCACCGGGGCCCTCGCAATCGGGATCTCCCTCATCGTCTGCCTCATCGCCTCGATGAACCTGATCCTCGACTTCGACAACATCCAGGTCGCAGTGGACCAGGGCCTGCCCAAGTACTTCGAGTACTTCAACGCCTTCTCGCTGCTCGTGACCATCTGCTGGCTCTACATCGAGATCCTGCAGCTGCTCGCCCAGCGCGAACGGTGACAATGACAGGGCCCTGGCCCTGATGCCGGAAGGCCGCCGCAGGCGGCCTTTTTGGTGCCTGCAAGGCGCCAAGCGCCGCCAGGCGCCCGATGCTACAATCGTCCTAAACCATGGATAAGGAGCCGTGACATGAGGGACCTCAAGGCCTGCCGCGAAGACATCGACCGCATAGACAGCGAGATAATCAAGCTGCTCAACGAGCGCCGCGGCGTCGCATCCGACATCGCCGAGTGCAAGTTGCGCGACGGCAAGGGGATCTCCGACCAGGGGCGCGAGCAGGCCAAGCTCAAGGCGGTGATGGAGCAATCGCGCTCCATGGGCCTGCCAGGGCAGTTCGGCGCCGACGTCTACCGCGCGATCATGCGCGGCACCGTGGCCTACGAGCGGCGCTACATCATCGAGCGCATGCGCGCAGGCGGGATCAAGCGCCAAAGCTCGATAGCCTACCTTGGCGGAATAGGCTCCTACTCCCACCTGGCGGCTGCCAGGTTCACCGACTTCTACACCGGCGGCGTGCGCATGGAGGGCTGCTCCACCTTCGAGAGGATCGAGGATTGCGTGTCAGCCGGATTGTGCGAGTTCGGGATCCTGCCCATCGAGAACTCGAGCTCGGGGAGCATCAACCAGGTGCTCGACGTGCTCCAGGGATCGACCGCGACCTTCGTGGGGGAGATCTTCTACCCCATCGACCACGCCGTGCTCACCTGCGGGACGACTGAGGTCTCCGAGATCACCGACGTCTACGCCCATCCCCAGCCCATCGAGCAGTGCTCGCGCTTCATCCGCGAGCGCATGCCCGGCGCCAGGATCCACTACATGAAGGCCTCATCAGAGGCGATGAAGGAGGTGGCAAGGATCGCCGATCCGCACTGCGCCGCCATCGCAGGCCACCACGCCGGAAGCTACTACGGGCTCATCCCGGTGATGGACAACATCGCCAACAACATCCACAACTACACGCGCTTCATCGTGATCTCGATGACCCCGATCACGGTGCCCGAGAACATCCCGGCCAAGACCTCGCTGAGCTTCACCGTGCAGAAGTACGCGCCAGGCTCGCTCATCCGCGTGCTCGACGAGTTCTCAAGGCGCGGCATCAACCTCACCAAGCTCATCTCCCGCCCGAGCCTCTCCTCAGGCCACAGCACCTGGGAGGAGATCTTCTTTGCCGACGTCCAGGCCAACCTCTCATCCCCGGCGATGCAGGAGTGCCTCGAGCGCGTCAAGGGCGAGACCTCGAACTTCAAGATCCTGGGCTGCTACGAAAGCGACGAGAAGCCAAGCGCCTGAAAAAGCAAAGGCGCGCGCGCCGCGGCCCCTCATGGAGCCGCGGCTTTTTTTAACCCCGATCGCAAATTTGCGAAACTTTTTGCTTAACAATCTGCGCAAGCTGGCAAAAACGCCTTCCCGCCTGGCGCCATGCCAGGCATTTGGCCGATGATCTCCAGCAAGCCCGCGCATGATGGCGCGGCGATCCATTCTGAGGAGGGCAGTCATGATCACAAGGGCACTTGCAGCCTGCGCGCTCGCGCTTGCCGCGGCGCTCGCCCCGGCGCCGTCGCAAGGGGCCGAGGAGCAGGAGCACGTCGTAGCCGGCGTGGGCAAGGACCGCACTCCGTGGTTCGTCAGGCATGCCCAGGGGATCATGGAGGGGGCCAAGGAGAACGGCCTGCGGGCCTTCTACGCCGCAGCCACCACCGCCGACGTCTCCGATCAGGCCGACGTGATGGAGCAGTGCCTGAAGCATGGGGCCAGGGCGCTGCTCGTGGTGCCCAACAGCGCCGACGAGCTCGTCGATCCGTTCAGCAAGGCGCGCAGCGAGGGCATAGCAGTCGTGACCCACGAGTCGCCCTTCCAGGTTGGGGCAGACATCGACGTCGAGATGGTGGACGGCAGCCGCTTTGGGCAGCGCATCATGGACGAGTTTGCGAGGATCTCGGGGCGCAAGGACGGAAGCTACGCGCTTCTGGTGGGCTCGCTCGCGGTGCCCGGGCACAGCAAGTGGGCCTATGCGGCAGTGGACTGGCAGCGCACACACTACCCCGAGCTCAGGCTGGCGGCGACGCTGCCGGTGGCCGAGGATCGCGACGCCTCGCGCCGCGCAGCGCTTGACCTCATCTCAAGTCACAAGGATCTTGCGGGGATAATCTGCCTGGGCTCGGAAGGCGCCCCCGGCGTGGCCGCCGCGCTCCGCTCGCTTGCGCACCCGCGCCGCGACCTCGCGGTCATCGGCGTCACCACCCCCAACGTGGCAAGGCAGGACGTGAAGGACGGCTACATCGACGAGCTCATCTTGTGGGACCCTGCGATGGCCGGGCGCATCCAGGCCTACGTGGCCAAGTTGCTATTGGACGGCATGCGCGATCTCATAAGGCCGGGCTTCTCGGTGCCGGGCTTTGGAGAACCCGCGATCCTGGGCAACACCCTGGTGTTCGACCGCCCGCTCCTCATCGGCCGCGACAACATCGAAAAGTACGACTTCTGATCGACAGGGCATCTCCAGGCCCTGGTTCCATCAAGCCCGATCACCGCAAAATCCTCGCCTCGGGCCTGGGCGCGGCTGTGCCGCGCCCAGGCCGCCTCGCGCACCCGCCCATTCCAGCCCTTGCCCAAATGCAGCCTGCCTTGCTTGGCTTATCGCGTCGCTCTCGATAAAAAACATGTATGTTTTGTAATTTAATTATTTTATATATCATGCACCTGACATTTTTATAGCACATCTTTTTGCAAAAACTGCCTCATTTGCCCGCAGGCGGTCTAAGATAGCGGCATGTTCAAAGCGGGCATGGCCCCGCGCTTTTTTCAGGACCTTTCAAAATGGCTGACGAAAAGAACCACGTATATATCTTCGACACCACGCTGCGCGACGGCGAGCAGGCGCTGATGCGCTCCCTCACCCCCACCCAGAAGCTGCAGCTGGCGATGATGCTCGACGAGCTGGGCGTAGACGTGATCGAGGCGGGCTTCCCGATCTCCTCCCCGGGCGATCTCAAGTCCGTGCACGACATCGGGCACGCGCTCAAGCACGCCACCTGCTGCGGCCTCTCCCGCACCATCGAGAAGGACATCGACGCGGTCCACGAGGCGCTCAAAGGCCTGGACCACTACCGCATCCACACCTTCGTGGCTACCTCGAACATCCACATGAAGGACAAGCTGCACAAGGACTTCAGCCAGATCATCGACATGTGCGACCACTGCGTGCGCTACGCCCGCAACTACACCGACGACGTCGAGTTTTCTTGCGAGGACGCCGGCCGCACCCCCATCGACCACCTGTGCAGGGTTGTCGAGACCGCGATCAACGCCGGCGCGACCACCGTCAACATCCCCGACACCGTGGGCTACACCCTGCCCTACGAGTTCGGGAACATCATCAAGACGCTGTTCAACCGCGTCCCTAACATCGACAAGGCCCGCATTTCCGTGCACTGCCACAACGACCTTGGCATGGCCACAGCCAACTCGCTGACCGCCGTCCAGGAGGGCGCGCGCCAGATCGAGGTCTGCGTCAACGGCCTGGGCGAGCGCGCCGGCAACTGCTCGCTTGAGGAAGTCGTGATGGCGATGAAGCTGCGCAAGGAATACATGAACGGCGTCTACACCAACGTCGTCGCCCAGAACATCGCGCGCGCCTCCAAGATGGTCGCCACCGTCTGCAACGAGCCGGTGCCTTCGCACAAGGCGATCGTCGGCTCTAACGCGTTCGCGCACAGCTCGGGCATCCACCAGGACGGCGTGCTCAAGAACAAGGAGACCTACGAGATCCTCACCCCCGAGAGCGTCGGCTTCAAGGAGAACAAGCTCCACATGACCGCCCGCTCGGGCCGCCACATGATCAAGGCCGAGCTCGAGAAGCTGGGCTACCGCGAGGGCACCTACAACCTCGACGACATCTACCAGCGCTTCCTGAAGCTTGCAGACCGCAAGGGCCAGGTCTTCGACTACGACCTCGAGGCCCTGATGTACTTCTCGCAGGACGAGGACGAGGAGAACCAGTTCAGCCTCGACAACCTCTCGGTGCTCTCAGGCGGCAAGAACGTCATCCCGACCGCCTCGGTGCGCATCCGCATCGGCAAGCGCACCCGCACCGAGTCAGGCACCGGCAACGGCCCGGTCGACGCGGTGTTCAACTGCATCAACCACCTGACCGGCCTCAAGCTCAAGCTCGACAGCTTCAGCATCAACGCCAAGGGCCAGGGCATGGACGCCCAGGGCCAGGTCAACGTGGACGCGGTGTGCAACGGCCGCCACTACTACGGCAGCGGCATCTCAACCGACGTCATCGAGGCCTCGGCGATGGCCCTGATCTCGGCGAGCAACAGCGTCTACCGCACCGAGCTCATCGAGAAGGGCCGCAAGGGCGTGGAAGACGCCGACGAAGCTGGCAAGGATTAAGGAAAAAGGAGAAAACATGAAATCCTACAAGATTGCGGTACTCTCAGGCGACGGCATCGGTCCTGAGGTCATGGCCGAGGCCATCAAGGTCCTGGACGCGGTTTCAAAAAAGTGCGGCTTTGAGCTCAAGTACACTAAGAAGCTCGCCGGCGGCTGCGCCATCGACGCATGCGGCACCCCGCTACCCGAGGACACCGTGAGGGCGTGCGAGGACTCAGACGCGATCCTCTTTGGCTCCGTGGGCGGCCCGAAGTGGGACAAGCTCCCGCCTGAAAAGCGCCCCGAGCGCGGCGCCCTGCTGCCGCTGCGCAAGCACTTCTCGCTCTACTGCAACTTCCGCCCGGCCCGCATCTACCAGGGGCTGGGCTCGCTCTCCCCGCTGCGCGCCGACATCGCGATGAAAGGCTTCGACCTCCTGTGCGTGCGCGAGCTCACCGGTGGCATCTACTTCGGCCAGCCCAAGGGGCGCGAGGGCAGCGGCCCGCAAGAGAAGGCCTACGACACCGAGATCTACCACCGCTACGAGATCGAGCGCATCGCCAAGATCGCCTTCGAGGCGGCGATGCTGCGCCGCAGGAAGGTCACCTCGGTGGACAAGTCCAACGTGCTGCAGAGCTCGATCCTCTGGCGCGAGGTCGTCACCGAGGTCTCCAAGAACTACCCAAGCGTGCAGCTCAACCACATCTACATCGACAACGCGACGATGCAGCTCGTAAAGGACCCCTCGCAGTTCGACGTGCTCTTATGCTCGAACATGTTCGGCGACATCCTCTCAGACGAGTGCGCCGAGATCACAGGCTCCATGGGCATGCTTCCCTCCGCATCGCTCGGCGAGGGCGGCTTCGGCCTCTACGAGCCTGCAGGCGGCTCGGCTCCTGACATCGCCGGCAAGGGCATCGCCAACCCGGTGGCGCAGATCCTCTCGGGCGCGCTGATGCTGCGCTACTCATTGAAGGAGAACGAGGCTGCCAGGATGATCGAGGACGCGGTGGCCAAGGCCCTCGCCTCGGGCAACCTCACCTCGGACCTCATGGATTCGGGCGCGTCCCGCGGCAAGGCCCTCTCGACCAGCCAGATGGGCGATGCCATAGTCAAGGCCCTGGCCTGACACGGAGGAGATCATGGGAAAGACCCTTTACGAAAAGGTATACGACAGCCACGTTGTCTTCCAGCACGAAGGCGAGCTGCCCACGCTGTTCATCGACCGCCAGCTGTGCCACGAGGTGACCTCGCCCCAGGCCTTCGCAGGCCTCGAGCAGGCAGGCAGGAAGCTGCGCCACCCCGAGCTCACGCTTGCGACCATGGACCACGACATCTCCACCAAGGCATTGGACATCAACGCCTGCTCGGAGATGGCCAAGACCCAGATCCGCGCCCTGGAGTCCAACTGCGCCAAGTTCGGCGTCACGCTCTTCGGGCTTGGCGATCCCAACCAGGGCATCGTCCACATCGTGGGGCCCCAGGCCGGCTTCACGCTCCCGGGCACCACGCTCGTGTGCGGCGACAGCCACACCGCGACCCACGGCGCCTTCGGCGCCCTGGCCTTCGGCATCGGCACCTCCGAGGTCGAGCACGTCATGGCCACACAGACCATCAAGCAGGCCCGCTACAAGACCATGAAGATCGACTGCAAGGGCTCGCTTCAGAAGGGCTGCTGCGCCAAGGACCTGATCCTCGCGATCATCGGCAAGCTCACCACCGCAGGCGGCACCGGCTACGCCGTCGAGTTCTGCGGCCAGGCCGTGCGCGAGCTCTCGATGGAAGGCCGCATGACCCTCTCGAACATGGCCATCGAGTTCGGCGCCACCGTGGGCATGATCGCCCCGGACGAGACGACCTTCGAGTACATCAAGGGCCGCCTGATGGCCCCCAAGGGCGAGGACTTCGACAAGGCTGTCGAGTACTGGAAGACCCTGAAGTCCGATCCCGACGCCCATTACGATGCCGTGGTCGAGCTCGACGCCTCCAGGATCGAGCCGCAGGTCACCTGGGGCACGAACCCCGGGCAGGAGTGCGCGGTCACCGGCACGGTGCCCTCGCCTTCCGATTTCAAGGATCCCGTGCAGTCCAAGTCCTGCCGCGACGCGCTTGACTACATTGCGCTCAAGGAAGGGCAGAAGCTCCTGGGCACCCCGGTGGACTACGTCTTCATCGGCTCGTGCACCAACGGCCGCATCGAGGACTTCCGCGCCGCCGCGCAGATCCTCAAGGGCAGGCATGTCGCAAAGAACATCAAGCTGGCGCTCGCCGTCCCCGGCTCGCAGTGGGTCAAGGCCCAGGCCGAGCGCGAGGGCCTGGACAGGATCTTCAAGGAGGCGGGCTTCGAGTGGCGCCTGCCCGGCTGCTCGATGTGCCTGGCGATGAACGACGACCGCGCCCCTGCTGGGATGCGCGTCGCCTCGACCTCGAACCGCAACTTCGTGGGGCGCCAGGGCAAGGGCTCGCGCACCCACCTCATGAGCCCGGCAAGCGCCGCCGCATGCGCCGTCAAGGGCTGCATCGCCGACTGCCGCGAGTTCATCTAAGGAGGAGAGCATGGAAAAGTTCACTGTGCATGAAGGCATCGCCGTCCCCATCGACTCGGCGAACATCGACACCGACCAGATCATCCCCAAGCAGTTCCTGCTGGCGGTCAGCCGCAAGGGCTTCGGCAAGCACCTGTTCCACGACTGGCGCTACCTCGACGACGCCGAGACCAAGGTGAACCCGAAGTTCCCGCTGAACTACCCAGAGTACAAGGGCGCGACGATCCTCGTGGCCCGCGACAACTTCGGCAACGGCTCCTCGCGCGAGCACGCGCCCTGGGCGTTGATGGACTACGGCTTCCGCGCCGTCATCGCCCCGAGCTTCGCGTCGATCTTCAACAACAACTCGCTGAGCAACGGCCTGCTGCCGCTGCGCCTCACCGAGGACCAGGTGGACAGCATCTTCAAGGTGCTGACCGCCCATCCCGGCACGAAGATCCGCATCTCGCTCGTGGACATGACCGTGCAGTGCGCCGGTCTCAAGTACAGCTTCACTCTCGACCCGTTCAGGCGCCACTGCCTGCTCGAGGGATTGGATGCCATCTCGCTCACGCTCGAGCATGAGAGCGAGATCGCCGCCTACGAGAAGAAGCTGCCCTCGTGGATCTTCCCCGACAGGTCGGGGCTCAAGGCCTGAGGCCCGTTCATCCGAAACCTAGGCCGCCCCAGGGCGGCCTTTCAATTCCACAGTATGATCTTCAACTCATTCAAGGCCGCGCTGCCGCGCACCCTGCCCATCTTCGCGGGGTTCTGGTTCCTGGGGCTCGCTTACGGCGTGTTCGCCACGGCCCACGGCTTCCCCTTCTGGTACCCGGGATTGATGGCCATCGCGATCTTCGGCGGCTCGCTCGAGTTCGTCGCAGTCTCGATGCTCTGCTCGCCCTTCGCGCCGCTGCAGACCTTCATCGTCTCCTTCCTCATCCAGGCCCGCCACATCTTCTACGGCATCGCGATGCTCGAGAAGTACAAGGGCCTTGGGTGGAAGAAGCCCTACCTCATCTACGCCATGTGCGACGAGACCTTCGCCATCAACTGCTCAAGCCAGCTCCCGGAGGGCTGCGACCGTGGCTGGTACTACTTCTTCGTGTCGCTCTTAAACCAGAGCTACTGGGTTACGGGCGTCATCGCAGGCTCGCTTGCAGGCGACTTCATCACCTTCAACACCAAGGGCCTGGGGTTCGTGATGACCACGATGTTCGCGGTGATCTTCACCGAGCAGTGGCGCAATGAGAGGATCCACACCCACGCCTACATCGGCATCGTGTGCTCGCTCTTCGCGCTCGTGCTCTTCGGCAAGGACTCCTTCATGGTGCCCGCGCTCGTCATGATGGTTGCGGCGCTCACCCTCTTCAGAAAGCCCATCACAAGGCAGATTGCGGAGGCCTCGCATGACTGACATGACCATTGCAGAGCAGATGATCACCATCGGCCTTTGCGCAGCGGCCACGCTCATCACGCGCTTCATCTCCTTCCTCGCCTTCTCGCCTAAGAAGCCTACCCCGCGCTATATCCAGTACCAGGGTCTCACGCTGCCCTGCGGGATCTTCGCGATGCTCGTGGTCTACTGCCTGAGGGACGTAGATCTCCTCTCCTTCCCCCACGGGATCCCCGAGGCGATCGCGCTTGCCTTCACGCTGGCGCTGCAGCTGTGGAAGCGCCAGATGCTGGTCTCCATGACAGGCGGCACCGCGCTCTACATGCTCCTCGTGCAGCAGGTCTTCGCGTAAGCGCATGGAATCCTTGAGGCCGCGCCATGGCGCGGCCTTCCATTCAAAGCTTGACGCCCCTCAAAGTTTTGCAAACGTTTACGGCGCTGGAAATCCAGCCAACCTATAATCATGTAAACGTTTACTTTGGAGGCCAGCATGAAGAGCCAGCACTATTCCGAGGATCCGATCCTCACGACCATTTCCAACAAGAACGGCATGTCCGTGACCGTGATGGACTGGGGCGCCACCCTCATCTCGATCAAGGCCCCGGTCAAGGGCTCTGAGCCCCGCGAAGTGCTGCTGGGAGTCTCCGATCCGGCAAAATGGTCGTCGCAGAGCTGCTTCTTCAACGCAACCATCGGCCGCTTTGCCAACCGCATTGCCGGCAACTCCTTTGAGATAGACGGGAGGAAGTACGCGCTCGACAGCGCCGACAAGCACACGCTCCACGGCGGAAGGACAGGCTTTGACAAGAAGCGCTTTGAGATAGTCGGCAAGACTGAGTCATCCCTCTCCCTCAAGCTCTCCTCTCCCGACGGGGACATGGGCTTTCCGGGCAACTACACCTTGGAAGTCACCTACGAGCTCACGGACGACAACGCGCTCAAGGCAAGCTACCTTGGCAAGTGCGATCAGAAGTGCTGGTCGTGCATCACCAACCACTCATACTTCAACTTGAACGGCCGCCACTCATCGGCCCTCGATCACACCGTCAAAATGGACTCCGAGGCCTTCCTGCCGCTTGACGCCGACTCGATCCCCACAGGCGAGGTCCGTCCTGTCGCAGGCACCGCCTTCGACTTCAGGACCCCTAAGACCGTGGGGCGCGACTTCATGAAGGACGATCAGATGAAGGCCGCAGGCGGCTACGACCACCCCTTCCTTATCAAGGGCGACCTCTCAAGGCCCTTCGTCAAGGTGACCTCGGGCGACGGCAAGCTTTCGATGGAGATCTCCTCCGACTACCCGGCCTTCCAGTTCTACAGCGGCAACTATGTGGGCGTGCCTGCGCCGAGCATCATCGCCCGCGACGACGGCAAGCCCTACGAGAACCAGACCGCTCTGTGCTTTGAGCCTGAGTACTACCCGGACTGCCCGCACCTGCCGCAGTTTGCCGACAAGAACCCGCTGGTCGAGCCGGGCAAGCCGCTCTCCCACGCCATCATCTACAAGTTCATCTGAGCGCTTTTAAAGCGCGATGGGGCGGGCCGATGGCCCGCCCCGTTCTTTTCATCATAGCCTTCTCAGACCGTGATCCCGCAGGCTAGCGCCACCAGCGGGATCGTGAACACCGCCACCGCCGTGGTCGCCGAGATGACCTCCGAGGCCTCCGCGGCGCACTCGGGGCGGTAGAGCACCGCGAGCATAGACACCATCACCCCGCAGGGGGCGGCCAGCACGATGAGCGAGACGCCCTCGAGCGCGCTCTGCGTGAAGAGCGGTCTCATCAGGTACATGAGGGCTATGGGGATCACCAGCATTTTGAGGATAAGGAAGGCCAGGAGCCTCACGTCCCTTATCGCCTCGCGGAACTTCACATCGCCTAAAGTGGCTCCCAGCGCCATCATCGCAAGCGGGGGCGCGGCCTGGCCAGCGGCTGAAAGGCCGTGCCTGGCCCACTCGGGCAGGGGCTTCTTTATGAGGATGAGCACGATGAGGATGAGGCAGCAGGCGAGGTTGGGGTTCTTCAGGACGGCTTTGAGCGAGGACTCGCCGCCGCTGCCGCCTAAGATGGCGATGCCGTAGGAGTAGAGCAGCAGCGTGTTGATGACGGCAAAGAGCGACATGTAGACCATGGCCTCGTCGCCGAAAAGCGAGGCGGCCATCGGGATCCCCAATAGCGCGGTGTTCGTGCACAGAAAGAGCAGGTTCCACACCGCCCTCCTGCCGCCCCTGGGCACGCGCAGAAGCGGCGGGAAGATGAGCCCGGTCGCCGCCTGCGCCAGCTGCACGAGCACCATCACGAAGGCGCCCCAGGCGATGTACGAGTAGTCGTGCTGGATGAAGGTCCTGATGTCGCACGAGAGGATCATCGCCGGCGTGGCGATGAACACCACGATCGAGACGAGCTGCTTGCGGTTGGACGCGGTGATGAAGCCGCAGTACCTGGCCACCAGGCCCAGGAGCATCAGGAAGAAGAAAATCGCCATCTGGCCGAAGATCAGCATCAGCACTCCAAAGGCGCCCTGGGGCCTCCATGGCCTGTGCAAACGTTGGCGCCGCATCGATCATATGGCGCGCGCGCGTTTTGCACTGCGGCGCGGCCCGCAAAGCGCAAATAAAGGCGGTGCTTTTTGAGGCGCCGCCTTTTGGTTCAACAGGCAAACTGTCTTAGGTGCACTTGCGTAGATGTCCTTGAGCATCTCGGGGGTGACCTCGCCCGAGGTGTTCCTCAGGTTGGCCGCCGAGACCTTCTGGCAGTTCTCCGGGGGATGTCCTTGGCCTCGATGCCGAGGTCCGAGAGCTTGACGTCAAGTCCGATGGACCTGAGCAGCACCTTCACGCGCAGCGCGCAGTCGTCGGCGGAGAAGCCTCAGAGGATCCTCGGGATCTTGCCGAACTTGTTGCGGTCGGCGCCGGAGGTCGCATCGATGACCGCCGGGGTGAGGGCCGCCAGGCCCTGGCCGTGGGTAATGTTCCCAAGGCCGCTCGCCGGAAGCTCGAGGGCATGGGCCAGCGTGACGCCGGCGATGCCGATGACCATGCCGCCGATGGTGCTGGCGAGCATGAGCTTCTCCCAGTAGGAGGTGTCAGCCTTGCCGTCATACTGCCTCCCGGCGGCCTCGGCACCGGCCTTCTGCGCGTAGAGGTACGGCAGGCTGTCGTTGATGAGCCTGATGGCGTAGAGCGCAAGCGCGTCGGTGAACGGCTGGGCGTTCCTGGCCGTGTAGGCCTCCATGCAGTGGCAGAGGGAGTCAAGCCGACGGCCGCGAGGGTCTTGAGCGGGAGGTTCATCACCAGCTCAGGATCCACAATGGACGCCTTGGGCACGATGGAGTCGCAGCGCAGCGACTTCTTGTCGCCGGTCTCGGGGTTGGTGAGGACCGCGAACTTGTTGCCTTCCAAGCCCGTGCCGCAGGTGGTCGGGACGCAGATGAGCGCCATGGCCTTGTCGCTGCTCTTCCTGCCGAATAATGTAGTCGTTGATGTCGCCATCGTTGACCACCATGAAGGCGATGCCCTTGGCAACGTCCATGATGCTGCCGCCGCCCAGGGCCATGACCATCTGGCAGCCGTTGTCGCGGGCGAACTTCGCGCCCTCCTCGGCGGTGGTGGCCAGCGGGTTGGGCTCGGCCTTGTCGAAGAACACGCTTTCGATGCCCGCGCCCTTGAGCGAGGCCTCCACGTGGTCAAGCAGCCCCGATGCCTTGGCGCTCTGGTCGGGACAGTCACAGCGATCAGCTCCGACGGGTGCAACTGCATGTTCATCAAGGACGGGTTGTCGTCCCGGATCTACACCAAGGAGAACATGAGGGCCAGGAACGATGGAGAGAAGGAGCGCGACCGCCTTGAGCTGGCCGTGGAGCACTACATCGCCGACAGGAGGCACGGGGACGCGCCATCGGATCAGATCCTGCGGGCCGTGGGCCTGACGCCGCTGCCGTCGGTGGCGACGGCCAGGACCGTGAGCGAGTGCCTGAAGATCAGGGGCGACTACCGGCATCTGGTTGGCTACGCCAACTCCCAAATTCAAATGGCGGCCTGAGTGTCGCACTAGCTAATTTAAAGGCAGTCCAGTCAGGAACGCCGGTGTCGCAAGGCCTCGGCGTATATTTGCACCATTTTGCTTCGAAAGACAGGTTGATGTCTTCAGCGGTAAGCCCGGTATCTTTGAGTCTCATGATGTGTTTTCCCTCTGTTGAAAAAATCTATGGGCCTAGCCTAGCATCGCCGCCATGTGCCAAAATTTGCGCACCCTTTTGGGAACAGTTTCCAGAGTTTGAACAAAAAAGGGCTGTTTTTTTCACATCGGGGCGCATTTACTGGCATATGCCAGGTTATGCGCTTACCAAAATGAACTGATCGCCGGAGATCAAAAACCATACAAGCGAATTGGCACGGCTTTGCATCCATGCAAAATGCTCCAAGGTTTTCGGATTATCCGGTTATTTTGCAGGAAGTTGGTTTTCAGATTTCGGAGGTTTGGAAGATCCCAAGGCTTCCGTCGGAAAGAGTTCTGGCCTTTGCACCAGCAAAAAGCAAAAGCCACCGCGGTGAATCCGTTGAATTGCCATTGGATCCATGATGCCGGATCCGCTGATGGCTCGGAATTTAAGTCAAACGGGAGCTATCCACTGCCGCGACGTGCCTGGATTTTCCCCCATCTGACGGGGATGGAGCGGGGATGATGGTGGTCAGATCCTGCCTTCAAGCGCCTGGGTTATGGCCTTTGAGAGCTGGTCTGGGCAGGAGGTGCCCTTCTGGCGGCAGAGGTTGCCCTTTAAGATCTCCGCGACCTCGGAGGCGTCGCGGCCTTCGACGAGCCTGCCGATGCCCTTGAGGTTGCCGTCGCAGCCGCCGAGGAACTTGACGTTGTGCAGCACGCCGCCCTCGTCGATGTCAAAGTCGATGATCTTCGAGCAGGTGCCGTGCGTCTGGTAGGTGTAGTGCTTCATAAGGTTGTCCTCCGTGGCCGATCATAGCGCAGGGCGCGCCGCCGCGCCCTGGGAGCGCTAGATGTAGCGCCCGGTGAGGCTTTCCTTGCACTCCCTCACCTGCTCGGGCGTGCCGCAGGCGACCACTCTGCCGCCGTCGCTGCCACCGCCCGGGCCCATGTCGATGATGTAGTCGGCGTTCCTGATCATGTCGAGATCGTGCTCGATGACGACCACGGTCGCGCCCTTTTCAATCAGCGACTGGAACACGCCGATGAGCGTCCTGACGTCCAGTGGGTGCAGGCCGATCGTCGGCTCATCGAACACGAAGAGCGCTCCGTCCTGAGGCCTGCCGGATTCGGAGGCGAGCTTTAAGCGCTGCGCCTCGCCGCCTGAAAGGCCCGGGGTCTCCTCGCCCAGGCGCAGGTAGCCAAGCCCCAGATCATGCAGGACCTCAAGCCTTGAGCGCACGAGCCCGAGCCCCTCGCAGGCCTCGAGCGCCTCATCGACGCTCATCGCCATGAGGTCTGGCAGCGAGTACCTGCCGCCCTTGCCATTCTCCCAGACGATCCCGTGGGCCTTCTCCGAGTACCTCGTACCGCGGCAGTCCGGGCACTCGATGTCAACGTCGGGAAGGAACTGCACGTCGAGGCTGATCTGCCCCGTGCCGTCGCAGGCCGGGCACCTCAAGGAGCCGGTGTTGTAGGAGAAGTCGCCGGCCTTGAAGCCCGCGGCTCTGGCGCCCTGGGTTCTTGCGAAGACGCGCCGGAGCTCATCGTGCACCCCTGCGTAGGTTGCAACCGTCGAGCGGACATTGATCCCGATCGGGGTGGCGTCGATGAGCTCTACCTTGGTGATCCCTCCTGCGTCGAGCGCCTTTACGTGGGGCGGCAGCGCCTGCCCTGACGAGGCGGCCTCAAGCGCCGGCACCAGGCTTTCGAGCACCATCGTGGTCTTGCCCGAACCAGAAACGCCGGTTACCGCGCAGAGCCTGCCCTTGGGGATGCGCACGTCAAGCGGCTTCACGGTGTGGATGGGACCGGTCTGAAGGCGGATCTCCCCGTGCTCGAACATCTGCGCGGCATCTGCCTTCGGGCGCGCCGCCACCTTGGCCTTGCCGCTTAGGAACGGGCCGATGAGCGACTTGGGGTTGCGCTCGATGTCAGGCACCGTGCCCTGGGCCACCACGCTGCCGCCGCTGGCGCCGGCGCCCGGGCCCATCTCGATCATCCAGTCGGCGCGCGAGAGGATCGTGGTGTCGTGATCGACTAGCACCACGCTGTTGCCGTCTGCAACCAGATCGTCCATCACTCCGGCCAGGCCCTCGATGTTGGCAGGATGAAGACCGATGGACGGCTCGTCCAGGACATAGAGCACGCCGGTCGTGCGGTTGCGCACCGCGCGGGATAGCTGCGTCCTCTGCCTCTCGCCTGTTGAAAGCGTCGAGGCGGCGCGGTCGAGCGAGAGGTAGCCTAAGCCCAGGTCCATGAGCCTCCTTGCGGCGGACTCGAAGGACTGGCAGATCCCCTCGGCCATCGGCTGCATGGCCTCAGGCAGCGTCGCGGGCACGCCCTGCACCCATGAGAGCAGATCCTCAAGCGGCATCGTGCAGGCCTCGTCAAGCGAGATCCCTCGAAGTTTGGGCGCACGCGCCGCCTCCGAGAGCCTCGTGCCGTGGCAGTCGGGGCAGATCTCGGTGCGCAGGAAGCGCTCGACGCGCTTCATGCCCTTCTCGTCATGGACCTTTGACAACGCATTCTCGACGGTGTAGGTGGCGTTGAAGTAGGTGAAGTCCATCTCGCCTGCGGAGCCGTCGGTCTTTTTCTGATAGACCATGTGGTGCTTCACCGCAGGACCGTGGAACACGATGTCGCGCTCCTTGGGCGTCAGATCCTTGAAGGGCACGTCGGTGCGCACCCCCAGATCGCGCGCGATGTCCTTCATGAGCTTCCACATCAAGGTCTGCCACGGTAGCACCGCGCCCTCGTCGATGGTGAGGCTCTCGTCAGGCACCAAGGTGGACTCATCGACGATGCGCACGAGCCCAGTGCCGCCGCAGCGCTTGCAGGCACCGCCGCTGTTGAAGGCCAGATCCTCGGCGCCCGGGCCGCGGAAATGCGCCCCGCACACCGGGCAGACGATGTCCTTATCGGTTGCGACATTGAGCGTGGGCGGCACATAGTGCCCGTTGGGGCAGCGGTGGGATGAGAGGCGCGAGAACATCAGCCTCAGGCTGTTTAGAAGCTCTGTCGAGGTCCCGAAGGTGCTCCTGATCCCGGGCACGCCCGGGCGCTGGCGCAAAGCCAGCGCGGCGGGAACGTAGCGCACGTCGTCCACCAGGGCCTTTCCCGGCTCGGCGATGCGGCGCCTCGTGTAGGTCGAGAGGGCCTCGAGGTAGCGCCTGGAGCCCTCGGAGTAGAGGACGCCCAAGGCCAGCGATGACTTGCCCGAGCCTGAGAGCCCGGCTATCGCGGTGATCCCGTGCAGCGGGATGTCCACGTCGATGTTCTTGAGGTTGTGGACGCGCGCGCCCCTGACCTCGATGCGCGCGGGCTGTCCGCGCACTGCCTTGCCATCACCTGATGCCATTGCCGCCTCCTTGCCCTGCTGCTGTGGCCTCGCCCATTCAGGCAAGTCGAATATACACTATTGCGACAAGGCTGGAGGCGCTTGCGCGGGGATGGAGTCAACCGGGTTCCTTTGGCTGCGGCGCTCCTTGCGCCATGCGCCGTCTTCTATTTGATCCAAGAAGCCGCGGAATTGGCCGGTGGCTGCTAGTCCTTGACGGAAAGCTCCAGCCGGTGGCCCAGGAGCGAGAACGCGCGCTCGATGATCTCGATGCCGGTGTTCTTTTCAAACTCCATGTAGCGGTGGAGCGAGTTCGGGCTGACCTTGAGCATCCTGGCCATTTCTGAAGGCTTGACGCCTTTCTGCACCATGAGGTTGCGCCAGACGATCTTGAGGGCGTTGTTAAGACCGATGTCGATCGGCGTCTCGCCTTCCTTGATCTTGGCGGCAGGGGGCGTGAGCTCGAGATCCTTGAAGGCGAACTCAGCATAGTCGAGCACGAACCACTTGCACATGAACGTGATGCTCCTGCCCTCGCCGTCCTGGGTTCCGCCGCCTACAAGAGTCTTGCAGAAGGCATAGTGGCCGCCTCCCTCTGAGTCATGGATGTCGAAGTTGTAGATGCGGTAATCGTTGATATTCATGTTTTTTAATGACGTTTCCTAATTCTCGGCCATATGCCAGGCGGCCTGGTTGAACACGGCAGGCGCGCCTAATGGGTCTGCCATTGTGCTTGCTTCAAGCCCGAGGCCAAACCTGCCTCATGCGCCGACACTCGCCGCAAGCTCACTGAAAGCCCGGCTGTTTATCAAAAAAGCGCCGTAAAACCCCGGGCTTCAGCCTGGGGATATAAGGCGCCTAATCGGGGGTATTCTGGTTTTCAACACTAAAACTGCATTTTTTACGGATGTACTTCGCCGATCGTGATGCCAAGGGCGCCGAAAAGCCTGCCGGTGGCGGCGTCCACGGGACTGAGCACGGAGGCTCCGCCTCTGACGGGGATCTGCTTGACGAGATTCCTGGCGGTGCGGAGCGCGTCCTTTGGAGACACGCGTGAATCAAGCCCGGCGGAGTGCAGCGCGTTGATCAGCCCGTAGTAGTACAGCAGGCTCACGTGGTTGATGAACGCCCATCCCTTCAGGAAGTCGTTGTTCCTGGCATGCGAAGCCTCCGGAGCCACGTCGTTCTTC
>CACYPI010000008.1 GCA_902776275.1 uncultured Aeromonadales bacterium | reverse complement strand
CCTCGCAAGACTGCGAATGCAGTAAGCCTGGCCTATCTAAGCAAATTGAGGTATCGAAAGATTCCCTCAAGCTCGCGACTTCAGTCGCGGGTAGTTGACCCACTGAAAATCAGCTATCCAAGTGCGGAAAATCAGCTGCCCGACCACCAGCTATTCAACCAGCGAGGCTCTGACTGCCGCGAGGATGAATATGGTTCTGGCACGGCAATGGCCTCAAGGTGCGTCGTCGCTGCAGGCCGTATCTTCTACGTTCATCGAGGCAACAGTGAATCACCACCTGATGCGGTGGTGACGGGGATGAAGAAGAAAGGCAGGAAAAACAGGGGAACCCCGCCAGATGGGCGGCAGCTCACTTCTGCTAAGGCTTGGGCTGGAGGCTCTTGCGCCGCTCTCCGTAGAAGGCGCGCTTCTCCTTGTACATGGCCTTGTCGACCTCGTCATAGGCGCGGTCGAAGCTGTACTCGCCGGGGGCCTTCCACACGGCGCCGACCGAGACGCTGATCTTGGCGTCGGCGAAGCGCTGCCTGAGATCGGCCACCGTGGCGTCAAGCTGCTCCTTGGTGGCGCCATCATGCATGATCAGGAACTCATCGCCGCCCATGCGGAAGACCATCTCATCGCCAAAGCGCTTTGCAAGCAGGCTTGAGAGCGAGAGGATCAGGCGGTCGCCCTCGTTGTGGCCCTTGGTGTCGTTCAAGGTCTTGAGGCCGTTCAAGTCGCAAAGGATCAGGCTCAGCGGCTTGGATTTGTCGCGCATTTCCAGCTGGCGGTCGAGGCCGTGGCGGTTGCACACCCCGGTCATCTGGTCGAAGTAGCTGTAGTTTATGAGCTTGCGGACATTGTTGCGGTTGCGCAGGAGCACCGCCATGAAGTGGCTTAGCACCTTGAACGTGGTCGAGATGTTCGCCGTCTTGTAGGGAGGCGGGTTGTCCACGCCGTAGAAGCCCAGTAGAGTGCGGTTCTCATATATGGGGCCCACGACCAGCGAATTGATGCCCATGGGCTTGAGCACGGCGTAGCACGCTGGATCCACGCCCTTGTACTTCTCGATGTCGTTGATGATTATGTTGTGGCCCTCGCCGAACTCCCGGGCCCAGTGCCGGAGCTTGGTGGTGGACACGCCCTGGAGGTTTGAGATCTCTTGGGTCACGCCTTGGCGCGCCCATTCGTAGGTGTTGTCGCAGGAGTCGTCGCGGAACTCGAAGATGTAGGCGCGGTCGCACTCGAAGCTCTCGCCTAGGTAGGCGAGCATGTCGTTTATCGAGTCGTCCGGGTTGTCGGTGCTGAGCGCCCTGACCATGGCCTCGTTGGTGATGCGCACGTAGGTGGTGAGCTCGTCTATCATGTTGAGATCGTTGCCGCGCTCGTCGAAGTTGATGTCCACCTCAAGGCGCACCCTGCCGTGCTTTAGCGTGTCCACGAGCGTCACCTTGCGCTCGTAGTAGGTCGAGGTCTGGGGATCGTAGTAGTCGAACTCGAGGAACTCGCCGGCCTTGAGCTCCGAGGGATCATATCCCTCGCTCACGTAGGGATCGTCGTGCATGATCTCGTAGCACTTGATCTTCGAGAGCTTGCTTGCAGGCTTGAGCCCGAGCTTGCGTCGCCCGAACTTGTTGATGTAGACGAGCTCGAAGGTCTCCGGATCGGACATGTAAACGAGTTCGCCTATGTTGTCGAAGAACTCCTCAAGGCTGGTCGTGCTCATATTCTTCTTGTTATCCCGCGTTGTCCTCAAGGCAGGCATGGAGCCTGCTCCAACGGGCCAATTTTAGCCCCGCAATGGATTGTCAAACAGGTGAAATTGATGAATATGTCGGTTTGCTCAAGGCTTGAGCATTGATCTTGAACCAATGCCCAAATCCGTGGCGTGGATCGCAAGCGCCAGTAAACAAGGCGCCATGAGACGGAAGGCGGCGGCCTGCACGGCGCGGCAGATGGCGCATCAGGCGTCTTGATCATGCCTTGGGCGGGTGGAAATTGCGGCCAGGACTGCCAGGCGGACCTTATTAAGCGGCAGCCAAGAGCGCATGAATTTGCGCAGGCGCTGGCTCGATGGCGCTCAACAACCTGGATTGTTGCGCTCCCATGCGCGGGATTTTGGCGCGCGTACGCGCCTTGTCAGGCATTCAAGATGCAAAATGTCCGTCCAAGTAGCAGGAATTTGACATTTAAGGAAAAATACTGCAATCGATGACGATTTGCTATCGCATTGAAATAGTAAAAGAAAATTGGTTACAGGCGTAAAATCGCAATGTACTCTTGCGGCTATTTGCTTGATAACTTGCCTTGGTAACATACAATAAGAGTAAGCGCGTGCCGGCAGATGCCGGCGTGAGCAAGGCACGCAAGAAACAAGAATCAAATGCGCAAGTTTTCCTCAAGGTTGGACAAGATGGATTCGAAGCTCAAGAACTGCTGGATCCTGTTCACGGTTCTGGTGGTGCTGCATGCCATCGTGTTCTGCGCCTATCTGGCAGGTTCGAACACCGATCTCTTCTTTGCACTGGCAAACTTCTAAGAACGCCCTGCTGTTCCCCTCTGAAGCCACCAGGCTTCAATCCTCCATCTCCCAAGATAAGGCCGGTTAAGACCAGGCTGTGTTCTGCCTGCGCCTTTGCGCTTTCCCAGCGGGCAGGTGTATTGCGCCACTCTTGAAGGCGATGGGTGGCAGGCGTTTAAGGGCCTCGCGCGGGAGAAGGCTTTTGGCCGCGGTGCTCAAGGGCGGCTTTTCCGCCTTCCCTTATGAGTTGCCAAGCGCCGGATCGAGCCTGCGGGCGCGGGCAAGCTTCCAGGTCTTGAGCGATATGGATGCGATGATGCACGCGACGCCGATGTAGAAGGAGAAGTTGAGCTCCCTCGCCTCATGGAAGATGAGCATCGCGAGGATGATGCTGTAGACAGGCTCTAGGTTGTAGGTGAGCATCATCGTGAAGGCGGAGATCCCCTTTAGGATCTGAAGCTGCAGGAGGTAGAGGCCTGCGGTGCAGATGGTGCCGGCGATGAAGAGGTAGAACATGTCAAGCCAGCGGAAGCGGAAGTCCCAGCCTCCGGTCACGAGCCTGAAGGCGCATGAGGCGAGGATCATGAAGAGCACCGCTCCGTCGAACTGGATCTTGAGCATGTTGTAGCTGTCGGCGAGCCTGGCTGCAACCAGGCGCTTGTTCCAGGTCGCGTAGAGCGCGTCCAGGAACGAGCAGAAGATCCCGACGCAGATCCCGGCGCGGAACTTCGAGTCGAAGCTGAAGATGCAGAAGAGCCCGAGCATGCCGATGAGGCTGAAGGAGATGTCGGCAAACGAGAAGCGGCTGCGGCTGGCAAAGGGCTCGATGATCGCGATGAAGAAGCTGATGGACGAGAGCGTGAGCACGCCGATCGAGACGTTCGAGAGCTTGATGGCCAGGAAGAACATCGTCAGGTGGCAGGCAAGCAGCATGCCCGAGGCCATGAACTTCAAGCGGTTCAAGGCGCTCGCCGGGCGGTTCCTGCCTGATACGATCATGTAGATGCGGAAGGCGGCCCAGCCAAAGAGCAGCCTGAAGAGCGTCAGCCACATGGCGTTGAGCGTGACCAGGCGCCCGAACAGCCCGGTGAAGCCTGCGATGAGCACCGAGAGGTGCAGCTTTAAGAAGATCTTGAGATCCATTCCCTTGAGCCTTTTGGAAGGCGCCGGGGCCGCGGGCCCCGGGCGCGCGTCAGCGCACCACGCGGCGCACCGAGATCAGAAGCGAGGTCAGGATGCCGCGCTGCTTTAGGAAGAGCAGCACGAGGAAGCCTGCCGCCAGCGAGCAGAGGAAGACAGCCGTGAGCCAGGGGATGGAGAGCTCGATGCCGGGGCCCAGGCGCAGCCCCCACTCGATCGCCGCGGTGAGCGCAGCGGCGACGATGAGCGGGCTGGCGCACAGCGCCATGACGAGCGTGGTGCCGGCTCCAGCCAGCAGCATGAACATGAAGAATGAGAGGGCGAGCGTGCCTAGGAGCGCAATCATGATTACCGCCGTGCGAGCAGGGAAATGGTTCCTGCAACCTGCGTGCGATTATACCCGCCAATGACGGCGATAATGCGGGGAATGGGGGCGCATCCCAAGGGCTTAATAGCAATCGCGCGGATCGTCGCCGCGGCAGCGCCCGCTGCCATTGCCGGCAGGCTGGGCGCGGCGCTGGCGCGGCATCTCATGGCGATAGCCGCCATCGCCGCTGTCATGATCGTAGCCCATGTCCTCGTCCCAGCCATAGCCGTAGCCTTCCTCCCGTTCGTTTGAGTATCCGCCGCGAGGCTCCTGCCCGCTCCATCCGCCGTTATGTCGATGGCCTCCGCAGCGCCAGTCGTCAGGCGGGTATACGTACTCGTTTTGTTGCGAGGGGTTGTGGTAGATCCCGTGGCTGGGATCCCCGCCCATGTGGAGGCTGATGGAGTCGTCATCCTCGGTGATGGTGATGGCGCCGTCGTCCTGTGTCGGATCGGATCCGACATCGATGACGTCGTAGCCTGAGCTTGAGGATGCCGCGAGGGCGCCAGGTGCGAGCAGGGATGAGGCGGCAAGGGCGCAGGCGAGGGCCTTGAGGATGGCCACTGGGAACTCAGGCT
The DNA here is from genome assembly GCA_902776275.1 of uncultured Aeromonadales bacterium. Lineage (GTDB taxonomy): Bacteria > Pseudomonadota > Gammaproteobacteria > Enterobacterales > Succinivibrionaceae > Succinivibrio. The sequence goes on along the minus strand of CACYPI010000008.1, from coordinate 47,824 downwards.
TTTTCAACTGTGGAAAGTGCGGGGCTGATGCCCTGGAATTTTTGATGGAGTTCATGAAATCCCTCCTCATTGGGATAATGCCTCAGCGCGAGACCTCCGCATTGCCGCCCAAGGCCTTGATGATCCTCTGGGTCCAGATGAGGCCTTTTTCAATCGAGCCGCAGAAGCTGCCCGTGGAGTAGAAGCCGTCCTTGGCAAGCTTCGCAAGCTCCTCGAGATCGGTCCTTACCAGGGCTTCCATGCCGTTGCTGACGCTCTTTAGTGCCTTGAACCTCGAGATGAGCTTCTCGCGCTTGTCCATGACCTCGAGGTACACGGGATCCTCAAGCTCCTCGCTTGAGGCCGAGAAGCGCGCGAGCGTGCGCAGGATCCCGAGCGTGAAGAGCGGCATGGTCTCCTTGAGGCTGCGATCCTCGACCACGCAGTACCAGGAGCGGCCCTCGTCGAGCGCGAACTTCAAGGGCTCGAAGCTGTTGAGGCCGGCGTTTCGCACATCGTCGGGCTCGAAGCGGGTTGAGAGGAGCTTCAGGCAGAGAATGGCCTCGGCCGTGCGCATGGTCTCGGGCGCGTACATGATGCAGGCGTTCTCGTAGGTGCCGATGGCGAGCTCCTCGTCGCCCTCGTGCAGCTCGTCCTCGCGCAGGATCTCCATCACCGGCTTGAAGAAGGCCATAACCTGGGGATAGCGCGAGGAGAGCTCGACGAAGGCCTCGTTGTCAGCCTGCAGCGAAAGCTGCGAGAGCAGAACCGTGCACACCTCGGCGAACATCTCGGGGAAGGCCAGGGCGTAGCGCCTCTGCACCAGGTTCAAAAGCGTCTCGGGTGGGAAGTCCGGGGCGCATACGTAGTCGATGCCCAGCGCGAAGGCGTCGCGGCAGTTCGTGACGTTCTTGCAGCGGGCGATGAGCTTGAGCCAGGGGGCCACCTCGCGGATGTTGACGGCGAGGTTCATCTGCTCGTTCACGTCGCCTTCCATGTCGACGACGATGTAGGTGAAGTTCTTCACCGCCTGGGCCCAGCGGGTGTAGATGACGGTGTAGACGTCGCAGGCGATCCTCATGCGCGCCTTGCGCATGACGTCGACCAAGTGGAGCGTAGAGGGGGAGACCTCCTGCTTTCGCGGCAGGTAGTGGATGAACCTCTGGGTGTTGATGAGCCCCAAGAAGCGGCTGCTGTCCGTTGAGAGCGGCAGGCGCACCATGCTGCTGCCGCGATCTCCCACGAAGATGTTCATGGCGCGGCGCACGTAGTATCCGATGAGCACGTGGCTCACGTGCTTGGGCTCGAGCGCCTCGGCCTCGAACTTGGCTCCAGCGGTGTACTGGAAGGCGTAGCACAGCACGTTGCCCTGCTGGTCGAAGACCGGGAGCATGTTGATGATGTGGCAGCGGTCGCGCGAGCGCTTGAACTTGGGCTTCTCGCCTGCCTCTTCCTTCTTGGTCTGGCTACTACCTGCTGGTGGCAAAATACCGCACCTTGGCTTTTTGTGACGTTGTGTATCTTGTTATCGTTGTATTGGGAATGAGCTTGAGGCTTTTGTGCAACGCAAATAAGCCGCAAAGCGGAAGACTGCAAGCCCGTCCTTCTTTCATACGAGTATAGCATAAGGCCGCAGGCTGACCCTCCGTAATGCGGAGTTAACTTGCGGATTTTCAAGGTGCATCAAAAAACCGAAACGTTGCGTCAAAAGCCATGGAGCGCCCGTTTGCACCGCACAGCCCATTCAGGCCGCCTGCGGCGCGGAGTTTGGGAATGCAATCGCGCGAAATCCTGAGAGGATCCTCGCAAAGGCTTCCGTAAGATGACAGGTTTTGCGATCGCGCCATTTCTCCTGCAAATGCGCCGCCAGCCTAAGGCCTTTGCGCGGCTATTCCCAGGCCTTGCTGCGGGGTTGCGCCTCAAAAATGAGCCAAATCACAGTGTTCATATCTATTTGTTTGTAAAAACATTGTCTTACTCAAAGAAAGGGCTAAAATTCCGATATTGAGTTCAAAGCTGGCATAAAGCCTGCGGCTCGTATACTAAATCAGAATAAGGACTGCGAAAGTGGCCAAGAATTCCCTGTTCCTGTACCTCGCCTGCGCAGGCGCGGCCGCGCTTGCCGCCGGGATCTGCGCCTACGGCGCCTTGGGCGGCGGCCCCTCCGATGAGGCCGTGCAGGCCGCCTCGCGCGCAAGGCTGCAATCATCAAGGCTGTTGTGCGGAGTGGCCGAGAGCATCTACAGGAACGAGGAGGAGGAGCGCGCCCAGGCGCTGTTCAAGGCCTCAAGGCCCTATCTTGAGATCCGTGATCACGCGAGGGCCATGAGCTCGCGCCCCGACGAGCCGTCGCTCGAGCCCATAAGCTTCCTGGCCTTCGACTACTTTGCGGATAACTCCGACGCCTTCCAGATCTTCCGCTCGCAGGACGGCTACCCGGAGGGCGGCGACTGCGCGGCCATCGCCGGGATCCCCGAGGAAATGAGGGGCGATCTCGCGGCCTATATGAGAAAGGATGGCCTGCTCCCCGAGCGCTTCCGCTGCTACACCCGGGACGGGAAGAACTTCTTTGGCTACCTGCTCGACTCGGCTGCGGGCAAGCATGTGACCTACCTCTACCTTGAGAAGTTCGGCGATGAGAAGCGCTACCAAGCTACTGCCTCGAAGGAGCCTGATCTTGCAAAGTCGATCTCATCCCTGGTGCTGCCGGACTCCGGCAGCTCGCGCATCCTCGCGGTCTTCCAGGGCGGCAAGGCGGTTTTCTCTTCGCGTAAGGTCGATCTAGGCGAGATCGCCTCGAGGCTCTCGCGCGAGAACCGCGGCTTTGAAGGCACCTTCACCATAGGCGGCAGCGGCTATGATGCGGCCGTCGCCTGCGGCGAGAGCGCCTGCGCGCTCACCGCCGAGGCGACTCCTGAGAAGCGGCGACCTAACGTTCCGCTCATCGCCTTTGGCGCGGTGCTCGGCATTGCAATCATCACCCTGCTCCTCGTGTGGAACCGCCGCCGCTCCAAGGAAGAGTCTGCTCAAGCTGAGCGCATCGGCGGCCTCATCGAGGAGTACGGCAAGCAGAGCCTGCTTTCAAAGGAGGACGCCGCGGCCGCCGCCGAGAAGATCACGACCGACGGGCACGCCCTGCCCGCCCAGGTCGTGGTCGCCCTCTCCGAAGCTGCCCGCGCCCAGGGCAATGCCATCGACTCGAAGATCTCCGCGCAGCGCGAGCACTTTGACGAGGTGATCGAGGGCAAGTTCCAGGAAGGCGTCCAGGCCGGCAGGTGCATGCTCCAGAAGGGGCTGCCTCCTTCGGCCTCGGAAATGCCCTCTTCCCGCTTCCTCGACATCGCATCCTTCCTCCTTCCCTCGAAGACCGGGGGCACCGACGCCTATGACATCTTCAGGGTGGACAGGGACAATATCGCCGTGGTCATGGCCTCGGGGTCCAAGGGCAACGGAGAATCGCTCACCCCACTCTCGGGAGTGCTCGCGGTCATTCGCAGGTGCATCATGGATGAGGGCATGCGCCCTGGAGAGACTCTGGGCGCTGTAAACCGCATGCTCGCCCTGCGCAGCCATGGCGGGGTTGAGATCAAAGCCTTCGTGATGATCCTAAGCGAGTTCACCGGCAACTGCATCGTCTCGGCTGCAGGGTACAAGTCGCCCTTGCAGTTTGGCATCGATGGAGTGAAGAACCTCGAGTGCGGCAGCGCCAGGGCCTTGGGCGAGAATCCTGAGGAAGCCTACGGCGAGCACAAGAACAAGCTCGACTTTGGCGAGACACTGCTCTTGTGCGGCGGCGGGATCTTCTCGATCCACAACCAGAAGAAGGACGAGTGCTATGACGATGAGCGCCTGCGGTCGGTTTGCGCATCCATCACCCAGGCCAGCAGCGCATCAGACACGCTAATAGCTTTAAACAAGTCTGTGGTCGGGTTCTCAGGCACCCAGCAGAACGATGCCGATCTCTGCGCGGTTTGCGTCAAGAAGACCAATAACGCTAAGGAGCGCGAGGCGTAAGCCTTGGGCTTCTGAATGTAGCCCTAACTCTCGCGGAAACAGAAGGATCGAAGGCTCAAGCCAGCAGACTCTTATACGATTTTAGCCAAAGGCGCAATTCCATCACTTTCTATTTGTTTAAAAAACGAATAATTCTGCCAATCATGCGACTTCCTGAGAAGTCGCTTTTGTTTACCTTCGCGTTGTTACAATTGAGTTGGTTTAAAAGGTGCCTTTAGTGCCATATTCGCAGTACAAAAGGCAAATCACTGCCATGCGCAAATTGTTGCTTTTTCAGATGGATTTGGACTGATTAAGAATAAGACCAAGTAATCGGGCCAAGATCAGCCTTCTTCTGGATGAAGCGCTGTCTTGTGATTGGTTTGTCTCAAGACATGACTCGCCTATGATTTAACTTCATGTTTATCTGAGGATTAAGAATAAAAAAAATAAAATATACGGCGACCAAACCATGATGTTTCAGATCACAGTTTTGGTTAGCCATTCCTAATCCATCCGGCGGCACAGCCTGCCGGGCGTTCTTTGAAATCCTGTTCGGTAAAAAGTGTGATCCAGCGATCGCTTCGATCACGTTTTTTAGAAAAAGTGTGATCCAATGATCACGGCTTTGCATTCGCAGTTGCCACAAAAGCGTGAATTCGATCAAATACTGACAAATTCACCTTCTTTTGGCACGGCATGGCACGGGAAAGACGCTTCTCAAGCTTGGAGGACATGGCTGAGCGCTCGCTCAGGAGCCGCACCGTCCCCGAAATCCCCACGTGCCAAAGCGCCGAGGACGCGTACCGCGCCGCCCTGGAGCGGGCCGGCGTCACCAGCAAATGGAAGATCAAGGAGTACCTGTTCCACGCAAGGCACGCCCGCGAGGAATAGTGGATATTTCTCGAGGATCACCCCGACTGCCAAAGCCTGATTGATCTGGGAAGGGATTTTGCCAGGACCTGCGCAAAGTACGACACGCGCGATCCAGACCGCATCACCTACAGCGCCGAAGCAGTCCTCTGCGTCGTCTTCCTGGCAGGCCTTTGCGGCTGCCGCAACTGCCAGGAGCACGCGCTCTTCTGGCTGGCCCACAACCCATTGCTCCAATGCCTGTTCGACATGCCGGGGCCGTGCTGCATGATCTCCGACGAGGAGATCAGGCTCATCCTCAGGATGGTGCCCTCGGATGCCTTCGAGAACTTTTTCCGCAGGTGCTTCGCGGAGTTCCGCAAGGCCGACCCCGAGCTGTCGAAGGACACGGCGGAGGAAGACGGCTTCATGAGGACCATCGGAGGCGACGGCCAGGAGCTGAGGGCCTCCTACCGCAGGGGCGAGTCCAGCAGGCACAAGAAGGGCATGCAGGGCGTCACGCTCTACGACTGCGACTCCCGCACCGTCAAGGACTACACCACGGTTCAGAAGAAGAACCAGGAAGTGGACGCCTTCACCAAGATGCTGGAGCGCGTCGGGCTAGAGAACGGGCAGGTCGTCTTCTACGCCGACGCGCTCAACACACGGGCCTCGCTGGTCGACTTCCTGAACAAGCGCGGCATCGACTGGCTGTTCCCGGTGAAGAACAACGGCGGCAACAAGGAGCTGCGCGAGGGCATCGAAAAGGCCTTCGAGGAGCACAAGGGCGAGGCGGCAACCATAAGCGAAGCCGGCAAGACAGGCGGCCGCGTGGAGGAGAGGACTTACAGCTTCCTCCCGGCCAGGCCTTTGAGGGCTCCGGCACCATCGTGATGGCGGGCAAGCGCACCGAGTTACCGCGAAACGGCAGCGGCGACAGGAAGCTCCGCCGCGCGGAGCACAGCAGGATCTGCTACATCTCATCGCTGCCGTACAGCGACGGGAACAACCGGCAGATCAAGCATTCGCTGTCGGTGCGCTGGCTGTACGAGCAGCACCACAACACCATCGACGAGGTCCTGCTGCAGGATCGGCAGGCGCTGTGCGACGAGAACCACCTGTCAACGGTGATCGGCCTCAACAAGTGCCTGTACAACGTGCTCACGTTCGCCAGGGCCAAGCTCTCGGCCGAGGGCAAGCGCATGACGAAATTCCGCAGCGAGGAGACGAAGAGGCGCGCCAGTCTCCTTTCGTACAAGGCCACGACAGACCTGCTGGCGGTCGAGTGCATCCTCGAATACTTCTCCGCCTAGCCTGAAGGCGGCAACGCCTGAGCCAAGCCTCCCCAACCCGCCAATTCACATCAAGTCAGCAACGCCAAGCCAGCCAGGGCGCCTGTCACTCACATTTCCGAACAAGATTTCAAAGAACGCCCGCCAGGCATCGCTGCGGGATGGTTGTTAAAACACGTGCGGCTTAAAACCGTGATCCAGATCGGTCTGGTTTGGTCGCCGTAAATAAAATAAGGTTAGATATTTTGCTATATTTGATATACTGTTCAAATAGGCAAGACAGAGACGAACAACAAAAGAGTAGATGTAAGATGAACGGAATTCTACCAACTATTGTGCAATATCAAGGCTCAAAAAGAAAATTAGCCTCTAAGATATTAGAATATATGCCAAAGCATATAAAGAGACTTGTAGAACCCTTTTCAGGAATGGCCGCGATTTCGGTTGCGGTTGCAAGTGAAAATCGTGCTGAGCGCTATTATTTAAATGATATCAATGAACCATTAATTAAAATTCTAAAAGAAGCAATAGAGACTCCAGAAAAGTTACTTGAAGAATATACTAAAGTTTGGAATGAACAATTTTCACCAGGAATAGACAATATAAATCATTTTTATGTTGTAAGAGAGAGATTTAATGCAGGGGAGAAAAGCCCAGCAAACCTTCTTTATCTTATTGCAAGATGTGTTAAAGGAGCTGTTAGATATGGTAATGAAGGTAACTTTAATCAATCTCCTGACAAACGTCGACATGGTACAAATCCTAGAAATTTAAGAAAGAATATTTTTAAAATTTCGAGTCTCTTAAAAAATAAAACAGAATTTTCTGCTTTAGATTATAAAAAAGTATTTGAAATAACTCATCCAGGTGACCTGATTTATATGGATCCACCATATCAAGGAGTTACCAATGTACGAGATAATAGATATTTTTCTGGAATAGATTTTGAAGATTTTTCTGAATCACTTGAAATCTTAAACAAGAAAGGTATTGATTATATTATTAGTTATGATGGCGAATGCGGTAATAAAGAGTATGGAAAAAGTTTGCCGGATAGTTTGGGCTGTAAAAAAATTATGTTAAATGCCGGATTGTCCAGTCAAGCCTTATTACTGGGAAAGAAATCAATTACCTATGAGGCTCTTTATATAAGTAAAGGATTAGTACCTCATTTTAGTCATTTGTTAGAACAGCCAACTTTATATAAAGGAGCTATTGCATGAATGAGTTTCCAGAAAAATTTTTGAACTATCTTAATTCAATCAAATCTAAACGTCCCAGAACGGTAATTCAACATATTCTTAAACATGGATATATTACCTCAGAAGAATTAGAGAACGAATATGGCTATGATCATCCACCTCGTTGTGCTCGAGATGTAAGAGAACTAGGTATTCCTTTAATCACTTATAGAGTCAAAAGCTCAACTGGAAAAAAAATCGCCGCCTACAAGTTTGGGGATCCTAAAGATTTTAACCCGATGGCAAAATCTTCGGGCAGGACCGTTTTATCTAAAGCCTTGAAAAAAGCTTTGATTGAAAAATATGGTCCAAAATGTTTTATTTATTTAGAAACAATGAATCCATCTGTTCTGCAGGTAGATCATAGAGTCCCATATGAAATTGGTGGCGAACATGATGAAAAGGACATTTCTTCTTTTATGTTGTTATGTCCGTCTGCTAATCGAGCTAAATCATGGACCTGTGAACACTGTTCTAACTGGGTAGGCAAAGACGTAAGTTTTTGTATGCATTGTTTTTGGGCTTATCCTGAAAATTATGATCATGTTGCTGGCAAACAAGAAAAGATCGTGTCTATTATTTTTACTGGCAATGAAGTAGAAGATTATAATAAACTAATAGAATTGGCAGGTCCAGAAAATGCACAAAAAACGATAAAAGACTTAATTCATAAATACGTAAAGTGATCTTTGCTATGATCTTTGCTATTTATTCTTATTTTTTAATTGTAGTTAAATTGAGACGCCTCTTATCTTTATAAGAGGTAGATGTTATCTAATTTACTTAAAGATAGATTTTTTAATTTAGTATTTAGTTTTTTTGAAATTGCTTTATAGCTTAAAACAGGGAATTGCGCAGGTCTTTGAACTGCTCCGGATTATGAGATATATCTGATTTCTAACTATTTTCTTTGAGCCGATCACGAAATTTGTGGACAGGATGCGTTTTACTGCAACTCAGATCCAATCCTCGTACTGAAGCCTTACTTGATTGCGGCACGCTTCTGCGGTTCTTGGCTACAGGCAATCTCAGTGCATTATTGAGTGAATAGGCGCCCAAGTGGCAGGATGGCAGAACTTTGAAGAGACCTAAGTGACTTGTGCGGGAGTTCCATGAGCAGGGGCGCCGATCGGCGCACTTGTTGCGTGGAGCATTGTATGACTCTAGTTTCCAAGCAAAATATGTCAAGAAAACTGATTCAAGCATTGACTAACAAGCGGTTGCCAGGGCTAAAACAGCACGATGTTTGTCCGGAAAATAGAACTAATGATATTGTAAATATTCTAAAATAAATTCCCTGAAAGTTTCTTTGTCCTCTGGCGCTTTAAAAATCATTTTTTTTCTCAGTTCCGCATAAAGTTCCTAAAATTGTTCCACCTCTTGTTTCGGGTGCTACATAATTCCAGTTAGATTCAAATTTCTGTGATTTTATAGGATAACCGTTTTTATAAATATTTTGCTGCAATAAAGAAGCTTGACCATCCTTACACTTTACAGCATACAATGTCCGTATATTGTCATATTCTGGCTCTACAAAAAACTAGGTTGTCCATGCCATTACGATATTTTTTTTGCTTTTTTATTGTTGCCGGGTCGATAAAAAGTATTGAACTTGAATCTGCCGGCCCTCCCAAAAATAATATTTTTTTGGTAGCTATATTATATTCGTTACTGTAACAGATTGATGTTAATAATACAGCAAATAGAAATGGTATACAAAATATGAATTTTTCATATAGTTTTCTTTTACTTTATATCGTTATACAAAGAATGACGTTTAAAAGTCATTATATGTATGGTAACTTTTTAATTTAAAACTTCAATCTTCATTAATTGAGAGGATTGTGTTTTGAGTTGACTTTTTGTTTTGTGCAATGGGTGGTAATAAATTACGTTGGTGTTACTCAAACCTCAAACTGCATGAACGTCATGATGATTATGGCGTAGATGAAACCTATAAACAGTGATCCAACCAGCGGCACTACGAAGAAAGCCTTGGGAGGCTCGCCGTTAGCTCCGGTGAATTGGAGTACATGTTTTTTGTATTCTTGCCTAACGGCTTTACCTTGGCCAATGAGTTGCACAGGCTTTTCTCTGATCAAAGCATCTACCAGCCGCCTTCAGTCTGCAGCTAGACATGTGGCTTTTGAGCTTGGAAGGTTTTGATCAGACCACAAACTGCATGAAAGTCGTGATTATGAGCGCGTTGAAGAAGTCTATGAAGAGCGACCCTACCAGCGGCACCACGAAGAACGCTTTCGGCGACTCCCCGTTTGCTCCGGTGAAGGTGTCCATGTTCGCCATGGCGTTGGGCGTTGCGCCCAGGCCAAAGCCGCAGTGCCCTACTGCTATGACAGCAGCATCGTAGTCGCCGCCCATCACCTTGAAGGTTACGAAGTAGGCGTAAAGTCCCATCGCAACGGTCTGCACCAGCAGGATGGTGATGAGGGGAATAGCCAGATCGGCAAGCTCCCACAGCCTCATGGTCATGAGCGCCATCGCCAGGAAGAACTGCAGCCCCAGGCTGCCGAGCATGCTGATGGTGTGCAGCGGAATGTCGGTGTGGGTGAGATCGCAGTAGTTGCGGAACACGCAGGCGACCAGCATCGGCATGAGGTAGGCGGGGAGGATGATGCCGTGGCTCTGCATGAATACGTTGACGAAGTACCCTGCCCCCATGGCGAGGATCAGCCAGGCGCAGGCTGAGAACAGAGTGTTCTCCTTTACGGTCTTGACCGCGTCGAGCGCGGTGTCGGAGTCAGTGTACTGGGCATCCGAGCTTGCAGATGCCGGATGCAGCTTGTAGCGGCTTAACAATCTCTTTCCGATCGGGCCGCCGAGCATCGAGCCTGCGACCAAGCCAAAGGTTGCCGATGCGATTGCGATCGAGAGCCCGGCGTTGAGCCCGTTCTGCTCAAGCAGCGGTCCAAACGCGGCAGAAGTGCCATGCCCGCCTGAAAGCGGGATCGAGCCTGTGGCAAGTCCGATGAGCGGGTTGAGCGAGAAGGCATTGGCAAGCCCGATGCCGATGAAGTTCTGCACGCAGATGAAAAGCACGGCGGTTGCCAGGAATACCGCAACCGCAACACCGCCCTTGACGAGCATCTTGAAGCTAGCGGTGAATCCAACAGACGTGAAGAACGCGGTCATCAGCAGATCCTTGAGCGAGGAGTCGAAGGAGAAGCTGAAGGTGTGGGTCTGGTGGCCGATGAGCGTCAGGACTGAAAAGATGATCCCGCCGATGACCGGAGCGGGGATGAAGAACTTCCTCAAAAGCGGCACGAAGCGCTTGATGACGTGGCCTAGGATCAGGAGCAGCGCAGCGAGGGCGAGCGTGACTGTCATGTTGCAGTCGTAGGTGAACATCATCGCGGTCTCGTCCATGGTCTCTCCGTTATGCCGCATCCGCGCACGCAAAGGGTGCGATGCTTGACAGGATCTTTGCAAAAGGTTTACGAAAAAGACAGTTTAACAGATGAGACATTAAAATTCTTTTCATTTCAGCACGCTGGCGGAAATGCATGCGTTCATATGCGCCATGAGGTCTGATATCCTGTGAAAAAAATCTGATAGCGCGCGAGCGCGAGGAGTATTTCTATGCCGATGGTCGATGCAAGGATAAGCGTGAAGCTTGACGAGTCTCAGGATGCGCTGGTGCACGAGGCGCTGACACAAGCGGCAGCGTCCGCCCTAGGCAAGCCTGCCATGTACGTGATGGTCCAGGTGCAGGATGGGGCGAGCCTCTGGATGGGCGGCAAGAAGCTAGAACAAGGCGCGTACATCCACGTGCGCTCCTTCGGCAGCATCTCGAGAAACGCCGCGGAATCATTCGCGGCCAAGGCTACGGAGTTCCTCGCCTCGAAACTTGGACTCGATCCTGCCGGGATCTACATCTCTTTTGAAGGGATCAGCCTCTGGGGCTGGCAGGGAAGCTTGTTCTGAGAACACCGGGGCGGGAGCATCATCCTGCCATTCCGGCCAACCGCTTTCCTAATTCCATATGTGGCCTGCCCGCTGTGGGGCAGGCATTCTTCAAGCAGAAGATCACTTGGCCTTCGAGCTGCCGCTTTCCTTGCCTCCTGCATCGGCGCTTTCAGCCTTTTCATCACCGTTGTCCGGCAGGAGATCGAACTGCTCTATTGGATAGGTCCTCGTCCTGCAGTTGAGCCATGCGCAGGTGACGCTGACTCGCCCTTCGATGAGCGGGGATTCTGCTTCTAGCGTTTCCAGGCTCGCTCCCTTGGCCTTGGGCGCGACGCGGAAGGAACCCCGGATATGCACGTTCTGGTCTTCAGCTATCTTGCCGCCGGTCGCCGCCTCGAATGTCCAGCCGCACTTGTCAGATGCCCCCTCGGGGCACTTCGGGATGCTGACGCGGAATGATTCTGGCGCGAGGCGCTCGTAGGCCATGTCGTTTAACACGCAGTCGGTGCGCTCGCTTGGGTCGCTTATCACGAAGAAGCCGATGTCGACGGTCTTGCGGTCCTTGTAGCGGCAGAAGTCGAAGGGGAGCTTGCGCTTGTTCATGAGGAAGAGCAGCGATCCGCCATTTATTGACGCAGTGGCGTTGCCATCACCTTTCTTGAACTCGAGGTTCATCTGCCCGGTGGCGCTGAAGTTGAGCGCCGGCCCGAAGAAATGCGTTGTCCTGCCCCGCACCAAGCCGTGTCCTGCGTGCTTCATCGCAGCTGGGTCGAAGAAGGGGAAGTCCAGGATCATGCTCCGGTTGTCCCAGTCACTGAACCACTCGTCGTCAAATGCGATCCCGCTCGTCCCGGCCACGCTCTTGAACATCCTTGCGATGTCGACTCTCAACTTGGGATCAACGCGGGATGGCGCGGCCGGCTTGTAGCCATAGCCCGCGAAGCAATGCAGGTCGAGTTTTGACGGCGTGCCGTACTCGTTGTAGGAGACAGGAACCCAGCTGCATAGGGCGGCTGGGGTGGGCTTTATGAAGTCGGCGTTGCGGTCGTCGGCAAGCTCCGCATTGAGGTAATTGGGCGCGTAGCTCAGATCAAGCCTCACCGCCTGCCCGGCATGTTCTTTGAGGAACGCGTGCAGCCTTGCCGCGTCCTTGATCTTGTCGATGCTCCCTTTGAAAAGGTTTGGATCTGCCCCTGTCCCAGAGGCTGACGCCCCCTCTGTCGCAGAGGTTGCATCTCCTGCGCTGCCAGCGTGGGCATTGCCCTCATGCTTGGGCACGATCGCAGGCGCCATCTCAGGCTGTGGCTTGGCCGCGCTCCTCTGGGCGTTGGGCGATGCGGATCCTGCTGACGCGGCAGACGCAGATCCTGCGGCAGGAGATGTCTTGTTATCAGCCTGGGGAGAGCGCAGCGCGATGATGATCGCTGCGCAGGCGACAGCGAGGGAAGCTGTTGAGAGGATGGCGGGCAAGGCCCGCTTGAGCCTTGCCCTGCCTGAAAGCGGCGTGCCGCACCTTGGGCAGAACAGCGCGCCTTCAGGGGCTTTCGAACCGCATTTCTTGCAGCGCATCAGGGGATCCTCGCAAAGGCGCTCAGGTGAAGGGGCTGGCATTGTGTTGCATCCATTGCAGCAGTTGCAACATAAATGGCCCGGCTGACAGCGAGGAAGATGCTTACTTGCCTTCGCCCTGCTTTTTGAGCAGATCGCGGATCTCCTTGAGGAGCTCGGCCTTCTCGTCAACCGGAGCGGGCTCGGCGGCCTTCTCGGCGATGACCGCGTTCTTGACGCGGGCGAGCACCTTGATGGTCAGGAAGATGGCGAACGCGATGATGATGAAGTCGAGCACGGTCTGGATGAAGGCGCCGTAGCCGAGCACGATGGCATCATGATCGGCGGTCTTCTCCTGGAGCGTGATCCCTAGATCCTTGAAGTCGACGCTGCCGACGAGCACGCCCACCAGAGGCATGATGATGTCGGAGACCAGCGAGGAGACTATCTTGCCAAACGCGGTTCCGATGACGACACCGACAGCCATGTCGATGACGTTGCCCTTCATCGCGAAGTCGCGGAATTCCTTTAAGAACGAGGTGCCCTTGCCGGCCACGCCCTTGACCTTGTCTTCAATGTTCATGGATTACCTCTGGAACTTGTAGCGGGTTTTGGCCGTCAGCACATCGACCGTGGCCTCGGATGCATTGTACAGGGACTGGAGCGAGGCGATCTGCTTCTCAGCCTCCTCTTTCGAGCCAACTGTGATGCTCCAGGCGTGGTTCGCGCCATTGAAGCGGTAGCCCATCTCCTTGAGCTGATCCTTGATGTCAAAGGGGCTGCCCACCGCGGTGACGCGGTAGGACTTGCGCAGCGCGCTCTCGATGAGCATCGAGAAGGCCTCGGGCTCGATGTGCATGAGCCAGATGAGCGCGAGGGTGTCCACGTAGGCGCGGTGCGCCTCGTAGAACCAGCCGCGGGACATGTTGAGGTACTCAAGCTTCGCTCCATGCCCGCTGCCTAGGGCATCCCACTGGATGTCCTTTATCGAGCAGGCCCAGGAGAGATCTGAGAGCACGGGGAAGCGGCGGTCGAAGAACGGCCGGTCGAACGAGGCGTTGTGGGCGATGACGAGGGGGCGGCCTGCGAGCATGGCGTTGACGCGATCCTCGTTGAAGGACTGCCCGGCCACCATCTCGTCGGTGATGTGGGTGAGGCTTTGGATCTCAAAGGGGATCGGGCGCTTGGGATCCTCGAACTCGTCGTAGAAGCTGTCTATTGAGAGCAGGATCTTGCGGTCGAAGGAGTAGGTGCAGCGCACCATGCCCAGCTCGATGATCTTGTCCTCGCCGCACTTGAGCCCGGTGGTCTCGGTGTCGAGGAACACCGCGTGGTGGATCCTCTCGCCCTCGATGGGCGGCACCAGCTCGAGCGGGAAGTGCTTCTCCATGCCTGACACCGTGAGCGGGATGCGCTCGAGGAGTCTGAAGTCCTGGGGGCGCTTCTTGATGTCATCGAGGCGCTCGAGTGGAAACATGTCTTGTGGCATTTGCTACCTGCCTGAATTTGCTTGTTTGCCGGCTCCTTGGCGGACGCCGGCATCGTCTCATTTTGAACCGAAGATCCCGGTCCTCGAGAGTCTTAACGGTATTAGGTCCGAAGGGATCAGGTTCACATCATCTCCAAGCAAGCTCCGCAGCTCGGCCTGGAAAGTGGCAAAGTCCTCGCCCTTGAAATCGGGATCGACATCGACAAAAAGGTCGATCTCCATGTCAAAAGCATCATGCGCTGTGTGGTCAAGGTAATAGTAACGCAGGTTCCGGAACCCCTTTTTCTGAAACTTGCGCTCAATCTTTTCGATTTTCTCTTTGTTATCCCGATACTTCTTGATAAAAGCCGACTCAATCATCCTCGTTGTCCATCTCAAGCCCATATTGTCGGACGTCGCGATGCCGCGCTCTTCTTCAAACGCCCTTGGTTTACCACTATACTCTGAAATAGCGAACTTTTCCAGCATTTGCGGAAAGTTTTATGATTGATATTAAAAAAACATGTATCTAAAACACCAGTCTTGATCTTCAATTTGGGCGCCGTGCCCGCACGTGCCTGCCGCAATCCTTTGAGGATCCGGGCTTGGCTTTAGGAGAGATCCCGTTGCGCCTGAATCGGCGCGGCGATTCTTCGACATGGTGATTGCGATGTGGCTTGACCCTTAAGGCGCGGCCATGCCTGGCTGGGGCATGGCAGGCAGGATCAGGCAGGCCCTGCCATCATGGCAGGGCCTGCTCACTCCCATTGGGAGGCTTGATGATTGAATGGCTCTGGCGCGGCTCAATCCGCGCCAGCCTGGCCGGGGTCAGATGCGGCGCTCGATAACGTCCTCAAACGGCAGGCGGCTCTTGGGGCGCTTGTCGAGGGTGTTGCTGTCCTTCTCCGCCCTGTAGCCAAAGAGGATGCAGCTTGCAACCTTGAAGCCCTTGCCCTCAAGGCCCAGGAGCCTTGCGGCCTTCAGCATGTCAAAGCCCTCGCAGGCGGTCGAGTCGACTCCATAGGAGGCTGCGGCGTACAGCGCGGTGCCCATCGCGATGTAGGTCTGCTTGCACTGCCACTCGTCAGGGCCGTCAGTCTGCTCGTGGGCCTTGGCAAAGCCGAGCAATCCGCCGGTCACCTTCTGCTCCATGTCCTTGCCCTGGCGTCCGTCGGCGGTCATCTGGGCGGAGACCTTCTGCGCCCAGGCAGGATCAGCGCTGTCCTTGTAGCACAGCACCATAACCTTGTCGCAGCCGTCGTAGCGCTGGATGTTGAAGTCGGCGATGGCAGGGCGCATCACGGCCTTCTGCGCGTCGGACTCAAGCGTGATGAAGCGCCAGCCCTGCATGTTCACCGAGCTTGGGGAGAGGCGCACGCACTCTAAGATCTTCTTCCAAGTCTCCTCGGGGATGTGTTTCTCATGGTCGTAGTACTTGGCGGTGTAGCGCTTTTGCATCAGGGTCAGGAAATCCATCGCTTTGCTCCTTAGGCAATCAAATCTTCTTCTTCTTGTGCATCATGCCCGGGCCAGCACCCGGGCTTCGTCCTTGCCGCCCAGGATCCGGAAGATCAGGCCTTGCGATGCCTGTGTCCCGGAGGCGGGGCTATCGTGCTTGGTGATATCATAGCTTGCGCGCGCAAGCGGGCGCAAAGCGCCGCGCCCACGCGAAAAACATTTGCAAAACCACACTCTGGCGCAGGCAGGAAATGCCGCGCCTTCCCCGGGAGGAATAATGGCTCAATCCAACAGGGCGGATCAGGCGGCGCAGGCTGTCATCTCCGACATCGCCCACAACAAGGCCAAGAGGGTCCGCACTGCGGTGCTCTACATCGCAGGACTCGTGATCGGCGCCTTCATCGGCTATCTCAACATCGCCGGCGTCAACGACCTGATGTCGTTCATCGCCACGGTGTTCACCAGGCTCTTCAGCCTCGTGGCCGTGCCGGTCATCGCGCTCTCGCTCATCAACACCCTAGCTCGCCTGAACCACGGCTCCAACGGCGGGACCATCTTCGGGCACACCGTGTTCTACACCCTGCTGACCACGATCCTCGCTGCCGCGCTGGCCGCCACCATCTTCACGATCGTGCAGCCTGCCAACGTGCCTTCGTCGATCACCGCCGCGGCGAGTATCGACGCGGCCGCAGTCGGCCACGGTGAGACCTACTACTCGCACATCATCGGCGTGATCCCCAACAACATCCTCCAGCCCTTCGTCTCAGGCAACGTGCTCTCGGTGCTCATCATCGCCGCGGCGCTGGGCCTTGGCCTTGCCGCGATGCCGCACTCCGACGCCCGCACTGCGGTCGTGAGGGTCTTCACGGGGCTCCAGGATCTGCTCTTCATCCTGATCCACTGGCTAATCGCCGTGCTGCCCATCGGCATCATCGCCTTCACCGCGCAGCTGGTGACCCAGCTTGAGGCCGGCGTGATCCTAGGCGGCATCGCCCAGTACTTCGGCGTGGTGCTCTCGGCAAACTTCATCCAGATGCTCGTGATCCTGCCGCTTCTGCTGCTGATCCGCGGCCTCAACCCGCTTCGGATCGCCCGCGGCATGGCCCCGGCGCTCATGGTCGCGCTCTTCTCGAAGTCCTCTGCTGGCACCCTGCCCGTCACGCTGGCCTCCGCCGAGGACAACCTGGGCGTCGACCACCGCATCTCGCGCTTCGTGCTGCCCATCTGCACCACCATCAACATGAACGGCTGCGCGGCCTTCATCCTCGTGACCTCCATCTACCTGATGCAGAACGCGGGCATAGAGATCTCCGCCGCTACCCTGGTGACCTGGGTCTTCATCGCGACCATCGCCGCCGTCGGCAACGCCGGCGTCCCGATGGGCTGCTTCTTCCTGACACTCTCGCTGCTCTCCTCCATGAACGTCCCGGTGGACCTCATGGGCGTGATCCTCCCGGTGTATGCCGTCATCGACATGATCGAGACCTGCCTCAACGTCTGGTCCGACTCGTGCGTGTGCAACATCGTGAACAAGGAGCTCAAAGGCAAGCTGTCCGAGGTTGAATCCTCGGCAGAGGCCTGACGCGTGCAGGGCCGCCTCATGGCGGCCCTGCGCTTTCATGGGGACTTGAAAATCCCCGACCAGTTTCAAAAACTTTTGCTCATCAAGTTTTAGGGGGCATACAAAATGGCACACATCCTCCCTCCGTTCAGGGCTGACCACGTGGGGTCGTTCCTCCGCACCGACGCGGTGGCGAACGCCCGCGCGATGTTCCACAAGGGCTTAATCTCCCGCGACGACCTCACCAGGGTCGAGGACGAGGAGATCACAAAGCTCGTTCAGAAGGAGAAGGAGTGCGGCCTCAAGGCCGTGACCGATGGCGAGTTCCGCCGCGCCTTCTGGCACCTCGACTTCCTCGTGGGCCTTGACGGCGTCGAGAACATCGCGGCCAAGGCCTGGTCCACCCACTTCCAGGGCACCCAGCCCAAGGCCACGACCGCGGTCATCACCGGCAAGGTCGGCTTCCCCAAGGATCATCCATTCCTCGACGCCTTCAGGCGCCTCAAGAAGATCGCGGGGGACACCATGGTGAAGTTCACCATCCCCTCGCCTTCGATGCTCTACCAGATCTGCATCGTCCGCGACAAGGACTATCAGCCGATCCCGATGTACAAGGACAACGACGCGCTGCTGCTCTCCGATATCGAGAAGACCTGGACCGACGCGATGCTCGCCCTCTACAACGAGGGCTGCCGCTACCTCCAGTTCGACGACACCTCCTGGGGCGAGTTCTGCTCGGATGAGAAGACCAAGCTTTACTCCTCCTACGGGCGCGATCTCAAGAAGGTTCAGGAGGACTACGTCAAGGTGCTAAACGGCGTCCTCTCGCACAAGCCTGCGGACATGACCATCACCATGCACATCTGCCGCGGCAACTTCCGCTCGACCTGGTTCTCCTCAGGCGGCTACGAGCCGGTGGCCGAGCTGCTTTTCGGGCACTGCAACGTCGACGGCTTCTTCCTCGAGTACGACTCCGACCGCGCCGGCGACTTCAAGCCGCTGCGCTTCATCAAGGATCAGACCGTGGTGCTCGGCCTCATCACCTCCAAGTTCCCCGAGCTTGAGGACGAGGAGATGGTAAAGGGCCGCATCAAGGAAGCCTCGCAGTACGTGCCGCTTGAAAGGCTCTGCCTGTCCACCCAGTGCGGCTTCTCCTCAACCGAGGAGGGCAACAAGCTCACCCAGGAGCAGCAGTGGGCCAAGCTCAAGCTGGTCGTGAAGATCGCAAGGGAAGTCTGGAAGGACGCCTGATCGAAGGCCAGAGCCTTGTTGATCCTCGCCATGAAGGCATGGCGCCTCTTGGGATCGGGGTTTCCTATCTCAAGGATGCCTTCTAAAGGAGGCCTTGCCCAAGAGCAGCCTGCGGCGATGCCGCAGGCTGCTCGACTAAGGCAAGCGCGGCAAGGAGGTCAGGCCTTCTTCCGCTCCTGCGAGATCTTGAGGAAGCGCTCGATCTCCTCCTTCGTGATGAGCTCGCTGTCGAGCGTGATCCCAGATGCGGACTCGACAGCGTCGGTGAGCGCCGTCCGTTCGAAGATCCCGCTTGCGCAGATGCCAACCGTGGTCACGTCCATCGAGCGCAGCGCGCAGGCAGCCTCGGTGCGGGAGACTTGGCGCCCAAGTGCCTTCGATGCTCCCATGGCGGTTATCGAGAGCGCGAGATCGGCAAGGTAGCCGACCGCTGCTGAGAAGGCTCCGGCCTCGGAGGGCGGGCAGGAGGAGCAGATCTTCGAGCAAAGCGGGCACAGAGGTGCGTCGGCCCTGTAGAGCGCCCGATCCTCAATGCGCAAAATGGCGGCCTGCGCGCACTCCTGCGTGGGCAGCACGCCTTCGAGCGCCGAGGTCGAGACTGCGGCATAGCCGTCGTAGCGCGCCTCCTTTACGAGCGCCTCCTCATCGGAGTCCATCGCCCCGCGGGCGCGGGATCTCAGCATGGCCTCGCGAAGCCTCGGCGAAAAGATCGCAATGAGCCTCCTTCCTTCCTCGTCCTGCAGGGCCTTATGGTAGATGGCCCCGCCGATCGAGCTCGGGTAAGGCGGGATCCCGGCCTTGAGGCTGCCGCTTTCGATATCGCGCCAGGGGGCGTCGGGATCGGAGGCGCGCTTGCGGTCTTTCTTTTGAAGATCGGCAAGCCTCGCGGCCTTGAGGCAGAGGACATTTTCGCGCTCCCCCAGGCAACGCGGCGCCTTGCCGTCCTCGGAGATCGCGATGAGCTTGGCGCCCTTTTGGGCATAGGCAGCGGCGAGGGCCTTGAGATCCTCATCAGAGGGCCTTCCGGCGCCCTTTGCCTTGCACAGGAGCGGCAGACCATCACCGTCGCGCCAGATGCGCACCCAGCCAAAATCGCCTTCCATGCTGTTGCAAAGCAGGCTTTTGAATGAGAGATCCTTCGATTTGAGAAGCGAGGGCGCCAGATCTGACGCGAGATCGTCTGCGCGCAGCAGCGCCTGCCTCACGCTCAAGGCCATGCTGCCAGTGCCGCCGTCCTCCATCCCAAGAAGCGGCCTTGTTCTGAGCCTGGCACCTAAGGAGAGCGCCCTTTCCATGACGCAGCGCATCAGGATCGACTCAAGCTCGTCCTTGTCCTGGCAGGAGGCCTCAGCGAAGGCCTTGGAGGCGGCATCGCCGATGCCTGCGCCATAGAGCGCCTTTTGCAGGATCATCCATCCTGCGTTGAAGATCCTGCACTGGCCCTGGGCGTAGCGCCTGCCCGCAGGGATGCTGACCGTGGCGGTCCTGGGCAGCATGCCCTTGCGCTTTTGCTCGTTGAGCTGCGCTACATGATCGCGGCACCACTTCTCGACATCGGCACCAGGTCCGAGCTTCTCCTGGAGTTCCTCCATGGTGCCGAGCCTCTCGATGGTCCTGGTCGAAACCGCGCCGTTCTCCTTGCGGTAGCTCTCGGCCACGTAGTAGGTGGTGGCGCGTCCAGTCTTGAGGATCCTGAGCTTCATTATTCCTTCCTCTTGCATACGTTGCCGCGGGCATGGTGAAGCCTGCGCGACGCGCCATAGTGGTGAGCTTGATTGAAGGCGCCTTCAGGCGCCTTCTTGTTGAAATGATGGAACGCCCATGTTAACTACGCAACTGCTGAGAAACCGTCGGCTTGAGCGTACGCATAGGCGTCTCCTGGCTTGCAACAATCATTTAGTATTTAGGAGCGAGCCACACCTTGCACGTGTAACTCCATTTTTCGGTCAAGCACAACCTGACGGCATTCTCCTTGTAATACTGGAATTTGCCAGGGTCTCTGAATATTGCAAATTCCTTGGATACTCCGAGATATAGTTGAGCTAGGTAAGCAGATCCTATAGGCGAGGTTTGTGCTGACTTTTGTATGAGTGCAAATCTGGTTTGGATTGGCAGTTCCTTGTTTTCGGTCCCAAGTTTGAAACATGCGGTTCCATTTGAAATCGTTGCATTGCAGGCTCTGAAGTTGATTTCATCAATCTTTTCTTTGGGAACAAGGTCAGTCCCGGGGATCCTCTTTTCGTACAAATAGTTGTCCCCAAACATCGAATTGTTAAAACCTAAATATTGAATGAACTTTTCTCTAGTTGCGGCATCATTAAGAACTCTATCTTCAACGACATCTTGAGGTTGCAGAAACTTAAGGGCCTCAATTACAAGTGTCGCACGACCCAGCAGCAGGCCTAGCTGAAAGCATGAGTCCCCATTTCCCAAGTTGCAATTGCGCTCGAGTCCTTGCGCTAGTCCCCTGATTCTGGCTCTGCCTTCCCTGCATGAGCCCGGCAGCGGAGACACAAAATAGCATTTGGATACGTATACGTCTGACAGCACCTTGTCAGTGAGAAAAACAGGGTTTCCTCGCTCTTCTACCAATACGGTAGACGTAAAGCCAGTTTGCGCAATTTGGCTGGCGGCATCTTCCCGATAAGCTTTTTCTGCGTAGGTTTCAACATCGTCGGGAACGCTGGCGTCCGTAGTTGGTTCTGGAACTTTGGTATAAGTGCTCTGGGATACTTCTGGCTCCTTGTTTTTATATGCGATCCCCGGCACGTGGTAGCCTGTCAAATCAGCAATTTGCTGGCATCCCGACAGCATCGCCGCTGCAGCTGCAGCAAGGGCCATCACTACAGCGCTTGTCTTGAAGTTGTTCATGCTTTTTCCTTTTCTGCCTGAAATACGGGTTGATTGTTCGAGGAATGTTCCAGTTAAGCTCCGAGGCTTTATGTTTTTAATATTAGTCAGCAAGCATTATTATTCAGCTTGCGGTTTTGAGCAAATTTGAGTCGGTGAGCCATGACAGCCTCAGTCGCACCACTCCTTTGGCGCCATCTTGCAGGCAAGCTCCTTGTAGGCGCCTGACTTCACGAGATCCTGCGGCACGCCGTCCCCGGTGCCGTAGAGCTCGGAGAGCGCCCCGCAGCCTGATGCGGAACCCAGGCCGCAGGCCTTGGCGAAGGACGATGCGGCCTCCTGCATCGAGCGGGAGACTCCCTCGCCTTTTGAGTAGGAGACCGCGAGGTTGTAGCAGCCATCCGCGACCGAGAGCCTGCAGGCCTTGCGGTAGAGCGAGGCTGCGGCGACCTTGTCCTGCTCCACCCCGTCGCCCTCGTCGTACTTGACGCCGAGGCTGTGGCAGCCGCGGCCGTCGCCCAAGCGGCAGCTCTCGTTGTAAAGCCCGAGCGCCTCGGCCTTGTCAGAGTTGACGCCATCGCCTGAGTCGAGCATCTGACCTAAGTTGTAACAGCCCTGGGCGCTGCCGCCCTTGCAGGCCTTGGCGTAAAGATCTGATGCCCTCTGCTTGTCCTGCTTGAAGCCGCGCCCTTCGTCAAAGCGCGATCCCAGGGCCAGGCAGGCCTCGGCCTGATCCATCGAGCAGGCCTTCTCAAAGAGCGCTGCGGACTTCTTGGCAGCAGCTGGCGAGGACTTGTCCGCGTCGAGGAGCCTGCCCAGGCCAAAGCAGCCGTCGGCGCTGCCCTCGTCGCAGGCGCGCTTGTAGAGCGCGGCGGCCTCCTTCATGCCCTTGGCCCCCGAGCGCTCGGTAAGCACGCCCAGGTTGTAGCAGCCATCGGGCACCTTGAGCTCGCAGGCGCGCTTGTAGAGCTCGCCTGCGCGCGCCGGATCGGGATCCATGCCCTCGCCGTTCTCGCACATGAGCGCCAGATCGTAGCAGCCGGCCCCTTCTCCTGCCGAGCAGGCCTTGGCGTAGAGCCTGGCAGCCTGAGCGTCGTCGGGAGGCACGCCAACGCCGTCGTCGAGCATGCGGGCAAGCCTCATGCAGGACTCCATCGATCCCAGATCACATCCGGTCATGAAGTAGCCTGCGGCCTTGGCCGTGCCGCCTGCGGCATCGCCTGAGGCAAGGCACTCCCCGGGGCTTGCGCACGGCAGTCCCCGGACTGGTTCTGCCAAGGCCGCAAGCGGCATGAGGAGGATGAGTGAGAGCGGTAAGGCTGCGCTGCGCTTCATATGGTGGCTCCTGTGTCAGATCTGCTTTGATGGGATGTCGAGGCGCTCTATCTTAAGATCACGGGCCTGGTGCCGTCGTTGCAGCAGGCGATCATGACGCGGTCGTCGCGCGTCCAGCCGTGCATGATGCTCCCGCCCTGCAATCCAGTGTAGATGTAGCGGCTGATGGCGTCCCGCGCCTCGGCGCAAAACGGCACGCCCTCAGACCTGCAATGCATGGTGCCCGGAGACTCAAGGCAGCCCTCGTCGGGCGTCCCGTCCTTGACGCGGGTGCCGGGCCCGCAGTGCCAGTAGTCGTCGCGCTTTTCGTTGCGCTCGAATATGAACTCGTCGCCCACGCAATAGCATGGGCACTTGCCGCTGTCTGGAACCTTGAGGTACTGCTTTTGAAGCTCCGGGAAGAGCTTCTTGTCGATGACAGTGACCTTGACGCGGAGCTCCATGGATTCAATTTCTCCTTATGCTGGGTGGGCATCCATGCCGATGCAGGCTATTTAGTTCATGAAAGCGCCCCCCTATGCATGCGGTAGCTCCGCAATCTGTTCCTAACCTATTCAGTTTAGTGGATAACCCCGCGATTTCTGCATCACGGGGCGCTTCCATAGTCTTGTCCGTTTAATCGCCAGATGCTTTTTGCCTAAGAGGCTGCCCAAGGCAATGGCTTAATCTTTCGCGGCGCGCCGCATAAGCGGCCTACTGCTCCTGTTCTCCCTGGGACTGGCCCTTGGCGTCCTCACCCTCATTGGCATCCGGATCGGGCTCTCCTGCTTTCCCTGATTCTGCCTGCTTGAGCTTCTTCGCCTTCTCAAGATACATCGAGGCCAGGGGGAAATTCTGCTTTACGGCCTCGCCGTCGCGGTACATCTCGCCTAAGTACTGGCAGCCGATGGAGGCTCCGAGATCGCAGCCCTTCATGAAGAGCCGCGCGGCCCTGGGCAGATCCTCTTCAAGGCCCTCCCCTCCGTTGTAGTACATGGCGCCCAGGTTGGCGCAGCCTAATCCGTTTTCAAGCTCGCAGGCCTTTGCATAGAAGGCCGAGGCCGTTACCTGATCCACGATCGTGCCTTCGCCGCTGCCGTACATCGAGCCTAAGTTGGTGCAGCCTGCCGCCTCCTTGAGATCGCAGGCCTTGCGGTAGGACTCCAAGGCCTTCCCCGCCTGGCCTTGCGCGCCTTGCAAGACCGCGAGGTTGAAGCAGGAGGAGCCGTTCTTGAGTTTGCAGCCCTTCTTGTAAAACTCCCCGGCCTTGGCAGGATCTTTTTGAACGCCAACTCCGGCGTCATAGTCGTAGCCTGCCGAGAAGCAGGCATCCCCGCTGCCTGCGCTGCAGGCAAGCGCCAGCGCGGTGACCGACTCGGCCAAAGCGCACTGCCCTAGGGACGCTCCCGCGCAGAGCGCGAAAGCGATGATCGATGGTGCCTTCATGCCCTCTCTCCTTATTGTTTGATCCTTCTAATGCTCAAAGCGGCGCGGCAGGCCTGAAGCCCTGCCGCGCTTGCAAAGAAAGCCCTGCCCGATCCCTTGGGGTATCCGCACTCACTCCCCGCAGGCGCGCTTGAAGCCAAGCTCGCAGCCTTTCGCCTGAAGATCCCTGGCGGCGTTCTCATCCTTGTCCGCGCCGCGCCCCGAGGCGAGCATGGCGGCGGCAGCGGCGCAGCCTGGGCCGTAGCCTGCCTCGCAGGACTGCTTGTAGAGCACAAGCGCTCCGGTCTCATCAGGATCTCTTGAGGCGATCCCGCGCGCGGTGAGCATCGCCAGGCGGTAGCAGGCCTCGCCGTCCTTGAGCGAGCAGGCCTTGGCATAGGGCGCGGCCGCGGCCTTGAGGCCGTCCTGCGTGCCGCCTTTTGCAAGGGCGCGGGCAGCCTTGATGCAGGATCCCCCATCGCCGGCCTCGCAGCCCTTGGCGTAGAGCTGCCCGGCCTTCTTGGCGCCCTCATCCCCTGAGGCCTCCTCAAGGGCGGCCGCCTCGCCGCAGGCCGCGCCCTTGCCAAGCTCGCAGGCCTTGGACAAAAGCCCGGACGCAGCAGCAGCGTCGCCTGCGTCCTTCCTGATGAGGGCTAGACTGTAGCAGCCCTCTGCGTCATCGAGGCCGCAGGCCTTCTCAAAAAATCCCGGGGCGGCGGCCTTGGCAGCGTCATCGCCATCGAGGCTTTGCTGACCTAGGCTCAGGCACGAGGGTGCGTCCTTGAGATCGCATGCCTTTGCGAGCATCTGCCCTGCATTGGCCTTGTCCTCGTCGCCGCCTTGGGCCTCAATGAGCGCCGCCGCGTCGCGGCAGGAGTCGGCGCTGCCTTTGTCGCAGGCGATGGAGTGCAGCCTGATGGCCTCGGCATCGTCCTTCGCGACCCCGTCGCCTGAGGCGTAGGCGGAGGCGACGCTGCGGCAGGCCTCGACCTCGCCTAGGTCGCAGGCCTTGGTCATGAGCTCGGCCGCCTTCGCCGGATCGGCCTGGGTGCCGCTGCCGTCATGGAAGGCCGCTGCGGCCTTGAGGCACTGCCCGGCATCGCCCGCGTCGCACTTCTCCACGAGCGCGTCAAGCTCGTTCTGCACTTCCACCGAGTCTGGTGCGGCATCGTCCGCGAAGGCCGGGCATGAGGCTGCGAGCGCGGCTGCCATGACGGCCGCGAGGATCTTGAGGGTTGGCATGATCTGCTCCTGAAAATGCTGAGCCCAGGCCCAATCGAGGGCCTGAGGCTTCGTGATCTGTCTTGCTTTTTGGAAATGATACCTGCGATGCCGCAGGCTTTCCTTGACGCGTGCGCAAGTTTGCTTGATGCGTCGCAAGGGATAAGGAATTTGCTCGCGCGATCGGAGCCATTTGCGAGGCGGCGCTTTCGGCCGTGGATCTGGGACTGCTGCTCGAGGATCTGGGATTGGCGGTCGGTTCTAGTGGTCGCCGCGCTTTGGGATCTTGAGAACGGCGGTCGAGGTCGCGGGATTTGCGGTTGGCAAGGCGGGATCTGCGCTCGAGGGGCTTGGGAAAGCCGGTCGGGGCTTTCTGATCGCAGGAGCCTGCCGCAATGCTCCGGACTTGGCTTTCAGGCTCAGTTGCAGGCCTGGGGGTACCCAAGCTCGCAGGCGCGCCTCATCAGCTTTTGGCTCAGAGCAGGATCGGCCTTGATGCCGATCCCGGCCTGGTACATCACGGCGAGGTTGTAGCAGGACGGGGCGAACTTGGCCGCGCAGGCCTTGCCGTAGTGCTCGGCGGCGGCATGGTAGTCCTGCTTCACGCCGTGTCCGTTGAAGTAGGCCGAGCCTAGCATGTTGCACGCCTCGCTCGTCCCGCTGCGGCAGCCCTTGTCAAAGAAGCCCGCGGCCTCCCTAATGGCATCGCCTCCCATGCGCGAGAGCATCATGCCCAGGCTGTAGCAGGCGTTGGCCACGCCCCCGTCGCAGGCGAGCTCGAAATAGGCGGCAGCCTGCTCGTCATCCTCCTGGACGGCGATGCCGTCGTGGACTATCAGCGCCAGGCTGTAGCAGCTTGCGGCCGATCCGGCGCTGCAGCCCATCGAGTAGTACTCGTAGGCCCGCTCCTCGCTCCGCTCGACGCCATGCCCGGTCGAGTAGGCCTGTCAGAGCGTCAGGCAGTCGCCGCCGTTTCCCGAGGCGCAGCTTGTCTGCATGTGCTCAAGGGTGATGGCGGATGCGGGCATTGAGCATGCCGTGCAGAGGATCGCTCCCGCGATGGAAAATACTGATGCCTTCATCATGCCTCGCCCCTTAGGGATCGTGGCGCCGTTGTGCGCCCAAACTTTGCAACCGTAGCATCAAGGCTGACCGAAAAAGGCGGACACACCGTCTTGGATGTCAAAAAAATCCTGTTTTTCCAATCTGTTGGAATTGCGCGGAAGGCGCTGCCTGCTCATCTCAAAAGCCCAAGGCGGCCTTTGGGGCCGCCTTGGGCGCTGGTGCAAAGTTGTCTCGGGTTCTAAATGAGCCCCAGGCTCCTTAGCAGATCGGGATCCTGTGGCTCAAGCTCGCCTTCGGCGCTCCAGCGCCCGCCTTCGCGGGCGAACATGATGCGGTCGAGGGCCTCAATGGCATCGCCTGCGCAGCACTTGCACTTCTCCTGCCACTTTTGCGTGCGCGCGTTGATGGCGCACTTGAGGGAGAGCGCCGCGAGGGCCGCGAAGAGCCTGCCCTGTGGCTGTTTCCCCAGGGGATCGCCTCCTGCCGCCATGGTGCCGCACATCGCCGCGTAGCTCTCCTCAAGCCTTGGCTTTTGCAGGTAGATCCTGAGGATCTCCTCGTCAGTGGCGTCAGCGCAGGTTGTAAAGAGCATCAGCCCTCCCGAGGGCAGGTATTCCTCATTGAAGGCTTCATTGTCCTGCTCCCACTCAAAGCCGCAACCGTTTTGGGCAAGGCGCACCTTGATGAGGGGGCTGAAGCTTGAGGCCCAGAAGTCAAATCCCTCATTTGGCACGCGCTTGCGCGTCTCAAGCCTCGCCGCAAGGCAGTCGCGGCGCTCTGTGAGCGCCATGAGCTTCTGGGTGTGGACGAGTAGGCTCTGGTACATCACGACGCAGCCCTTGAGATCCCCAAGCTCGAAATCGGCGCGGCATGAGCCGAACACCATGCCGTCGAGCAGGAAGCCCCTTGCGTACTCCTTGTTGCCGATCTTTGAGGCCCAGTCCATGAACATTCGATCGGCCTCTGGGACCGCGCCCCATCCTAGGCGGGAGATGATCCTTCGGTTCATGAGGTGGGCGCAGCAGGGCTTCCCGTCGCGCATGAGGCTGTCCGTCACGATGGTGAGGCTTTTGCGCGAGGCCTTGATGTCGCATTCGATGGCAAGGTCGAGGGCGTTGTCGAGATTCTTGGGATCAAGAAGCGATCCTTTCAGCGCGCAGATGGCGAGCGGGGCCGCCCCGCCGCTTGCGCACAATAGCGCGGCGTCCTCCTGCACCGGGGAGCCCTGCCACGTCAGCGCGCCGGGCCATGGCGTCCTGCCGCCTTCGGGCGTCTCGAAGGACGCCAGATCGTAGAGCACCGGCTTTCCGATCCTGCCCAGGGCCTGCGCTAGGCTGCGGCTTAAGAGCATGCGGAAGCGCCCGTGAAGGCGCGATAGGAGATCCTTGATCCCCTTTGCCGAAACGAGGCTCGGGCCGGCAAAAGGCGCCCTCGCCCTTGAGAAGGCCCCAAGCCCCGCAAGCGAGGCGCGGGTGCCTGAGCAGAGGTAGGCCGCAAGCGCGAGGATCGCGCCCGCGGTCCCGTCCGGATCGTCGAAGGTCTCGCCAAAGGGGATCTTGCCGCTGTCGCAGGGCAGCAGCGCCTTGGCGGCAAGCGCGAGGGCCGAGGCATGCTCGACGCCGTCGCCTGGGCCCTGGCCGCCGCGCGCACTGCCCCTTGCCGCCTCGTCGGCGGACTTCTTGCGGCCGGGCCCCTCGGCGATGGCCCACTTGGGCGGCATCTGGCCCATGATCCTGTAGTAGCCGTCGTTGGGGATGAGCATGTCGGCGCCGCCGTCCGTGGCGACCACGCGGCCTATCATGTGGGCCGCCGGGTGGACGCTGCGGCCCCTGGAGTCGCGCCGGCGCTCCCCCTCGTAGGCGTAGAAGTACCTGACTCCGCCGCGCGGCTGGATGTAGCCGCTGATCTTTGGAAGTTCGACGCGGATGTTTGAGTAGATCATGATTGCTCCTTGAGGCAGGGAAAACCGCCGCACCCATTGTAGGCGCAGAAGCGGGCCTGGGCGCTCAAGACGCCGCCTGGCAGCGGCAGGTCAATGCGCTGCCTGCCGCCGCGCCCACGGGCAGAGCAGCCACTCGGCCGCTCCCAGCAGCGCGTAGAGCGACACGCCGAGCGCGCACAGGGCGATGATCCCGGTGAACATGGCCTCGGTGTCCCCGACTCCCCACGCGTCCATGATGAGGCAGCCCAGGCCCTCGTTCGTCGCGAAGCTCTCTGCCATGAAGAGCACCGCGGTCGCGGTGCCGCTTGCGAC
Source organism: uncultured Aeromonadales bacterium (assembly GCA_902776275.1). Taxonomy (GTDB): domain Bacteria; phylum Pseudomonadota; class Gammaproteobacteria; order Enterobacterales; family Succinivibrionaceae; genus Succinivibrio. The sequence continues at coordinate 19,128 of CACYPI010000008.1, read as the reverse complement.
CCTGAGCGAGGTGAGAAACGAGGGCAGCGCCGCAGGCAGGTAGACGTGCCGCATGAGCGCCATCGGGCTCGCGCCCATCTGCCTTGCCGCCTTGGCGTAGGAGGGATCGAGGCCCTTTGCCGTGGAGCGGACGATGACGAGGATCTGGTAGCCGGTGGCCAGCGCTATGAGCAGCGCCCTTGAGGCGTCCCCCATTCCGAGCATCACGAAGAACACCGGCAGGAAGACAATCTTGGGGAGCGGGTAGGTCATGAAGATCGCGGGGGCGAGAAGGCGGTCAAGTCGCCTCGACTGCCCAAGCGCAAGTCCCAGCGGGAAGGATACGGCCGAGGCGCAGGCCATCCCGAGGCCGAGGCGCATCACGCTAGCCATGGCGTGGCCCCAGAATTCCCGCCCCTGCATCTGCTCCCATAGTAGCTTGAACGACTCCACGGGGGATGGCAGTACCTCGGGGCCTGCCGCAAAGCTCAGCGCCTGCCAGATGAGCACGAGGGCGGCCGCGGTCGCGGCATGGCGCAGCAGGAACGAGGCGATGCGCGGGATCTTGCGGGAGGACATCAGATGCTCCCCTGCGCGGCATCGCGCCCATCCATGGCGCCGCACAGCGCGCGGCGCAGCATGGACTGCGCCTCGAAGGACTCCCTGCCAAAGCGCGAGGCCGCGGCCTTCCCAGGATCGGCCACAAAGGCCGGGTTTTTGAAGATCCCGCCCACGCGCGAGGGATCGGGCAGGAGCAGCAGCACTTCCTCTCCGAGGTAGACGGCCTCGCTGATGTCGTGCGTCACGAAGACCAGCGTGCAGCCGAGCAGCGCGCAGAGGCGCTTGACCTCATCCTGCATGCGCTCGCGCAGCATCAGGTCGAGCGCCGAGAAGGGCTCGTCCATGAAGAGCGCCCCGGGCCTTGCGATGAGCGCGCGTCCCAGCGCCAGGCGCTGGCGCTGCCCGCCTGAGAGCTCGTGCGGCCAAGCGCGCGCGTATTGCGAGAGCCCCAGGGTGGATAGCATCTCCCGCGCCCTCTCCATAGCCTCCTTGCGGGGGATCCCTGAAAGCTCAAGCGGCAGCATGAGGTTCTGGAGGGCGCGCTTCCAAGGCAGCAGGGCCAGCGACTGCCAGACCATGCCCTTCACCGGTTCGCCGCCCTCCCAGGCAATAGATCCTGAGAGGGGCTTTTCAAGCCCCGCGAGCGCCGAGAGCAGCGTGGTCTTGCCGCAGCCTGACTGGCCGATGATCGCAAGCGATCCCCCTGCCCTCACGCGCAGCGTGACATGGGAGATCACGGCCTTTCCGCCCCATCCGGCGCTGAGATCGTGCACGATGAGCGCTGAGATCGCCGATGCCTTGGATGCGGACATCATGGCGCCTGGTAGACCACGTCCTTGAATGCGGGGACTGACTTCAGCATGCCCTTGGAGGCCATCCACTCCCCGACACGGCGCACCTCCTCCTCGGTAGGAAGCGGCGGCAGGCCGTCCTTCGTGCCAAAGAGCGAGAACCTCACCATCGGGTAGCCGTCGGCGCCGTCCTTGGGGAGCAGGCGCTTCTTGACCATGAGGGCGCGGTATTTTGAAGGATTGCCCTCGATGCGCCGCGCCGCCTCGGACACGGCCTCGCGGAAGGCCTTCACGGTCCTGGGGTCGAGGAACTCCTCCTTGAGCGCGACCACCGCCAGCGGCTCGTCAAGATGCCGGTCGTCCCAGACTATCCTCGCGCCCTGGCGCTCGGCGTATGTCACCAGCGGCTCCGGCAGCAGCGCCGCGTCGACCTTGCCTGCCATGAGCATCTGCATGCGCACCGGGATCTGGCGGATCTCGACGTCCTTGATGGCATCGGGGGACAGCTTCTCCTGCTCCTTCATCCGGTCGAGCAGGTAGTCGATGATGGTCGAGGAGCTCATGGCGGCGCTCTGGCCCTTGAGGTCGGACACCGACTTGATGGTGCCTGAGAGCTTTGGGGACACCGCAAGGCCGAAGCAGCGCTGGCCTTCGTTCGTGCGGGTGGTTGTTAGGATCACGGCCTGCCTGACCCCGGAGGCGTTCTGCGAGAGCACGTTCATGAGATCTCCAAAGTGCCCGTCGAGCGCGCCTGCGCGCATCGCCGAGCCCACCTCGAGGGCGCTGCGGAAGGGCATGGGCTCGACCTCAAGCCCCTTGCCCTTGAAGATCCCCTCCTCGGCGGCGACCGTGATCACGATGGAGTCGGCGGCAGGAAGCAGCCCGATCCTGATGGGATCTGCTGCCGATGCGGTGGCGGCGAGCGCGAGCAGCGCTGCGGCAAAGAGAGAAAGTGTCTTCAAGAAAAGCTCCTTGATTGATTTAGGCGGTTGTGGAAAAAGGCCTGGACTAAGGCTTGGGCTTGCTTGGCACAGCCTCGCCATCGCCCTCCTCGGCGCCGCCAGGCGGGAGGGGCAGATCGCCTGCCTCCCCGGGAGGCGGCGGGGGCAGCTGGCCCATCGGGCTCTGATCGACCCCCTTCTCAAGCTCCAGGGCGTCGTCCTCGGCGGTGCGGGGCTTGGCTTTGGGCATGCGCTGTTTCATCCTGGGATCGAGCGCGGGGAAGTACTTCTCGTAGATCCCGGCTGCCTTGAGATCCTCGGCGCTCACGAAGAGCGAGGAGATCCTGTTCCCAGGCTCGGCGGTCCCCGGCGTGAAGACTATCTCGATGCCGTCGGGCCTTAACATGAAGTTCCAGGGGCCGGTCTCAAGGGCCGCCGAGATCACCTCGAAGTTCGGCATGTTGAACTTGCGGTACTTCTCGTCGAACTTGCGCGCGCAGATCATCGCCGCGAGCGCGGGATCCTTGAAGAGCGAGTCGAAGGTGAGGAGATGGCCCGTTGAGAGGTCGATGTTCTCGGTCTCGTAGAAGCGCTTCTCCGAGTCCTTGCCGCTCTGGCGGATGTCGGCGCCGACGATGGCAAAGCCGAGCTCCTTGAGGCTCACGATCCTCATGCGGATCTCCTGGAGCGCAGGCTCCATCCTCGCGCCTAAGCCCTGCTCGGTGAGCCCGCCCGCGTCGGCGGCCTTGGCGTTCAAGGCGCTCACGATCGAGCGCTCAAAGCGCGTGGACCACAGCCGCTCCATGCGCGAGCAGAGGGTGCGGAACTCGTCGAGCGAGCACTCGGGGGGCTCGTGGACGATGGTCGACGAGTAGCTGCGCTCATCTACGTACTCCGAGCCGTCCTTCTGCGCGGCAGAAGCCTGCGCCCCGGCAAGCATCAATGCAGCGAGGGCGAGCGGCAATGCCGCCTTTTTGGAGGCGCGCAGAAGAAACTTATGGATTTGGCAGGGCCGCATCAAAGGCCTCCTTGTAGAGCAAGAGGAGCTTTGGAAGGCTCCAGGCTGCGTTGGCAGGGCTCGTGGACGGCAGGTTGAAGATCCTCACCGATGAAGGCAGCTCCTGCCTTGAGACGAGCTTGCGGCTTAAGGCGCCGTTGGTCACGACCACCCTGATGGTGGGGTGCTCCGAGAGCAGGCGCGGGATGTCGTTTGGCACGGCGTCCTTGATGGCGGAGTCGAGGCTGCCGCTGCGGCGGCACTGCCCGATGGCGTCGAAGAGCGCAATGTGCAAGGACGCGAGCGCGGCCTTGCGCCCAGGGATGGTCGCAACGCCCATGCCCGAGAGGGCGGCTATTATCTTGAAGAAGCGGTTTTGCGGATGGGCGTAGTAGAACCCTGCCTCAAGCGAGGCCTCCGAGGGCATCGATCCCAGGATCAGGATCCTGGGATCCTCGGGGATGAAGGGCGGCAGGCCCTGCAGGATCCGATCCCGCAAGGCCCTGGCGCCATCAGTAATGCTATTTCCTGCCTGCCTTGGCATCCTTTGGCTTGTCCTCGTCCTTAAAAGGCCTCCACATCCTCAGCGAGAGCGCCGCGCACAGCGCCGCGGCGGCGCAGAAGGCGCCGATGAGGTAGATCCTCAGGATGAGGAAGGGCCAGGTCGGGTCGAACTGCTTTTTCCCAAGCATGAAGCCCATGATGTGGCGCATCTTCAAGGCGGAGTACTCCTTCTCGATGAAGGCAAACGCGATGAGTAGCGCCATGCAAAGCGCCACATAACCCGGGATGTTCACGAACATGGCACGAAGCGAGAGCTTGAGCGGATTGGGGCTCTGGCTCAGGCCTGCCATCGAGAGCGTGAGTGTGAAGAGCAGCGCCATCATCAGCACGAAGGCATAGATGAAGTAGCAGCGCATCACGGCTGCGACATAGGACATCTGCTCGGGGGTCGCCATCTGGAGGCTCTGCCCGGTCCTGGCGGCCTTGGCGTAGATCTCAGTCTCGCTGCCTACGACGAACGAGACGGCCTCGTAGCCTGCGATCACCACAAGCCACCAGATGATGAGCGCCATCAGGAGCTCGCCGCGCGCTGCGATGATCGAGGCGCCAACAGGGAGCCTTGGAGAGCCGACGCGCGCTGGCAGCCCGCGGCTCATCACGACTGCGTAGGCAGGCGGGCAGATGGCGCAGCAGATGAGCGCCAGTGGGGTGAAGAGCGGGAAGATGAAGCGCAGCGGGATGTCACGGCTTGCTCCACTAAGAGCGCACTTTAGGGAATAAAAGGGACCGCCGATCCCACTTGAGAAGAGGCGGTCCCCGATGACGTGTCCGATCATGCTTTTCCTGTCAGAGGAAGGCTGCGCAGATGATCACCATGATCTGGGGCGAGAGTATGCGCAGGAACATCACGAAAGGATAGACCGTGGCGTAGCCGATGGAGCTGGCCTCGGCGTCCTTGTACATGCCGTTGGCATAGGCAAGCGCCGGAGGATCGGTGTAGGAGCCGGCGATGGCGCCGCAGGTCACCAGGTAGTTGATGTGCGAGACCTTGATCATCAGGAAGCCGACCACCATGATCGGGATGAACGAGATGAGGGTCGCCCATGCCATCCACTTCAGGCCCGGGCCCTCGGTGAGGGTCTCCCAGAAGCCGGAAGCACCGGCGTTGATGCCGACGATGGTCAGGAAGAGCGTGATGCCCAGGCTGTTGAAGGTCGCGATGGCCGCAGGGGGCAGGCGCCAGTGGATGAGGTTGCCAGTCCAGGTGTCGCCAAAGCGCGCAAGCAGGATGGCCATCACGAGCGGGCCGCCGGCCAGGCCGAGCTTCATCGGGGCAGGGACGCCCGGGATGGGGATGGGGATGGAGCCGAGCAGGATGCCCAGGAAGATGCCGATGAAGACCGGCATCATGCCCACCTTGTTGTATGAGGCGCTGGAGTTGCCGACGACCTTGCCGGCGGCAGTCACGTCGTCCATGGTGCCGATGACGTTGATCTCATCGCCGTAGGCGAGCACGAAGTCCGGGTGCGGCATCATCTGGATGCCGGCGCGGATCACGCGGGAGACCGAGAGTCCGAAGCGCTTCTCAAGCTCGAGGCTGCCCAGCTGGCTGCCGCAGATCCCGCGGTTGGTGACCAGCAGGTGGCGCACGGTGACATGGGTGCCGCGGGTGGTCATGCAGTCGGCGCACTTGGAGCCGATGGCCTTCATGGCCTCGGAGAGGTTCGAGGAGAGGCCCACGAGGTGGACGGTGTCGTTCTCGGAGAGCTTCTGATCGTGCCTGGCGACCGTGAGCTCGCCGCCGTCCGGACGGTACCTCGAGCAGACGACGTCACCCGAGGCCACGCCCGGGATGTCGCCGATGGTCTTGCCGAAGAAGGCGGGGTTGGCCACGCGCACGTTCATCACGGTAAGCGAGGGCTTGCCCTTGGACTTGGAGGCTGCGTAGTCCTCGCCGGCCTTGTCGATGGTGGTGTGGGCGACGAACCTTAAGATGATCATCACGAGCAGCAGCGAGACCACCGCGAACGGATAGGCCATGGCGTAGGCCGAAGGCACGATCGAGGCGTTGAACCCGTCAGGCACCTGCCCGCCGTTCTGGCCAAACGCGGCTGCCATGTCGGAGATCATCTGCGTGCCGGCGCCCAGCGCCGGGGTGTTGGTGATGGCGCCGGTGTACATGCCGATCATCGCATCGACCGGGACGATGCCCGCGAAGAACATCGCCAGCGCGATGGCGCAGCCGCCGAGAATGATGGTCACGGCCCACATGATGAGCTTCACGCCCTGTCCCCTCAGCGAGCTGAAGAAGCTGGGGCCGACCTTGATGCCGATGGCGTAGACGAAGAGGATCAGGCCGAACTCCTGCACGTAGTGGAGGATGCTGCCTTCGGCAGTGGCCTGGCCGGTTGCCGTCTTGACGTCAAAGCCAAGGTAGTAGTGAGCGAAATGACCGACGATGATGCCCGCGAAGAGCACGCCGCCGATCCCCAGCCCAACCCCGCGGTACTTCACCTGCCCAAGCAGGATGCCGAGCACAGCGCCAAGGGATATGGCCAATGTGATGATAGCTATAGAAGACATAAGCAGAAGCTGTCTGTTGGTGGAAAAACAAAGGGCGGGAACAAGTCCCGCGCGCAAATTATAAACGCTTTGAAAGCGGCCGCACAAATCTGGATCGCTTTCCCCTGCCCGCTTCCGCCCTCTCGTGAAGGTCGTCTCAAGCCAAAGCACAGCAGTGACGGCGCACGCCCTGGTCGCGCAGCGCTCAACGCGGCCTTGCCGTCTACAAAGGTTTTGCACAGAATTGACCGTTTTGCCTTGAAGATCAATTTGATGACTTTTAAAAATTGTGGTAATGCGCGCTGCGGCATTTCCACATTTTGCAAGGCGCCTTTGAGTGGACAGATCCCCATGGCAGCGCAGGGCGAGGTCCTACTGCCGCATCCCCGGCCTTTCTATTCAAGCTTTTGCACAGAATTGACAGCTTTGCCTTTAAGATCAATCTGATGACTTTTAGAAATTGTGGTAATGCGCTTTGGCAACTACTCATTTTTAAGATGTCTTTGAGTTGACAGACCCCCATGGCTGCACAGGGCGCGGTCTACTGCCGCATCCCCGGCCTCTTCTATTCAAGCTTTTGCACGGAATTTACAGCTTTGCTTGCCAGATCAAGCAAATGATGATTCAAAAATGTGGTAATACGCGCGGTGGTCCTGGCGCTGCCGCCCTGCCATTCCAAGGTCCAAGGCGTTTTAGCGCTGCCTCTTTCAAGCCCTTGCCTTCTTTCCCCGCTCCTTACTAGCGTCCCGGCCAGGCCTTGCGCATTTCTCGATCGCCCAGCGCCTCCGATCGGGGTCTCCACCAGGCTTGATCCGCGCTTTTGAGGTCAATATGTGATCAGGATCACAAGTTATTCATATAGCAGGGGAATCGCAAAACTTGACTGAACAATTTTGACTTTTTAACCCTGTGACTTTGTTTCGATTTTGACCTGCATACAAGTTTGACTTAAAATGTCAGAATAGTGTGTAGTTGCTAAAACACTCAAAAAACATATAAATTTCATTTAAATATTTTTTCATTTTTTGAGAAAATTTGTGACGACCGTATATAATACGGCTTGTATGTTTGAGCGCCGCCTCCGGGGCTAGGTCCTGCCGCCGGCGCCATTTTTCCATGTCGTATGCCCAGTTTGCTGCGCTTCTTGAGGAGGAAGTTCAATGGCTAACGGTACGTATATAACCTACCCAAAGGCACTCATACTCAACTTCATGGGCCGATCGCCGGCCTGGTACAAGAACTTCATCATCGCCTGCCTGATCCTGAACCCCATCGTCGCGCACTTCTCGATGGTGACAGCAGGCTGGCTCCTGATGGCCGAGTTCATCTTCACGCTGGCGATGTCGCTTGACTCCTATCCGCTCGAGTCCGGCGGCCTCCTGGTGGCCGAGGCCTGCTTCATCGGCCTGACCGACATGGAATCCGTCACCAAGGAGATCGGCGGCAACCTCGAGGTCCTCCTCCTCCTGATGTTCATGGTCGCGGGCATCCACTTCATCCGCGATTTCCTGCTCTTCTTCTTCACCAAGATCCTCGTCAAGGTGCGCTCGCGCGTCCTGCTGGCGCTGCTCTTCTGCGGGCTGTGCGGCCTCATCTCGGCCTTCGTTGACGCCCTGACGGTGCTCGCGATCATCATCTCCACCTGCGTCGGCCTCTACCAGCTCTACGTGAAGACCGTCTCGGGCAGCACCCAGGCCATCGTGCGCAAGGACGACACGCTCATCCCCGAGCAGTACCGCAGCGATCTCGAGCAGTTCCGCGCCTTCCTAAGGTCGATCCTGATGCACGCGGCCGTCGGCACCACCATAGGCGGCGTGTGCACCATCGTCGGCGAGCCGCAGAACCTGATCATCGGCAACTACGCGGGATGGCAGTTTGCCGACTACGCGATCCGCATGTCGCTGGTCTCCGTGCCCATCGTGGTCTTTGGCCTCGTCACCTGCGCGCTCCTCGAGAAGTTCTCGCTCTTCGGCTACGGTGCCGAGATGCCTGACTCGGTGTACAAGGTCCTGGCAGACCAGGACGAGTACAACACCAAGCACCTCTCCCGCCGCGACAAGCTCAACCTCGTAATCCAGGGCATCTGCCTGGTCTGGCTGGTCTTCGCGCTGGCCTTCCACCTGGCCTCGGTCGGCCTCATCGGCCTTTCGGTCATCATCTTCGCGACCACGTTCTGCGGCGTCTCCTCGGATGCTGAAATAGGCCAGGCCTTCACCGAGTCCATGCCGTTCTGCGCGTTGCTGTGCGTGTTCTTCGCGGTCGTGTGCGTCATCGCCCACAACGGCCTGTTCGACCCGATCATCGCCTGGGTGCTTTCAACCCCCAAGCAGTACCACATGCCGATCCTCTACATGGCAAACGGCATCATCTCCTCGGTGTCCGACAACGTGTTCGTCGCGACCATCTACATCGAGCAGATCCGCGACGCCCTGGTCAACGGCCTCATCACCCCCGAGCAGTTCGACGAGATGGCCATCGCCATCAACGCCGGCACCAACCTCCCGTCGGTCGCCACCCCGAACGGCCAGTCGGCATTCCTCTTCCTGCTGACCTCGCCGCTGGCCCCGCTCATCAGGCTTCCGTACTTCAAGATGATGTACATGTCCCTCCCGTACTTCATCGTGCTCACCGTGGTCGGACTCTTCTGCGTCTGGTACCTGGTGCCCGAGTACAGCAACTATTTTGTCGATCAGGGCTGGGTCCACAGAGCCTCCCTTGAGACGGTCAAAATAGGCCATTAGCGGCCATTAAAAGGAAACAGTCACCAAGGCGGAGCCGCAAGGCCCCGCCTTTTAAGGCCCTGATGGAAACAAGGAGGAAAAGCATGCGCCCGCCAGGGCAGGTGCTTTGGCGGGCGCTTGATGGGAAAGTCGGCCAGCCGCGCATCGCACGGCATGGCGCCTTGATTGCAGGCCATGGCCTTCTGCTGGCAGCCTTGGGCCTAGAGCAGCTCTCGGCGCACCAGCTCCTCGCGGCTGGGCCTCGATCCGCGCTCGGCCTTGATGAGATCCTCGTAGTCCTGCCTCTCGGCAAGCGCGGCGGCGCGGGTCTCGCCCTCGAGCATCGGCAGCTCGCCTTCAGGCAGCCGCACGCCGATGAGGCCGAGCATCCTGCGCACCTTGTCGGGGATCTCGCTTAGCGTGGCGTGCCCGCCGCTGTGCCCGCTGACGGTGATCCCGGAGAGGATCTGCAAGATCACGTCGTCGCAGTTGTAGGGAAGCCCCGACATCGCCTTCTGGGCCTGCTGCAGGCGCTTTCTGAGCATGAGCCCGGCGGCCAGGGCCACGAATTCGATGAAGCAGCAGGAGTCGGACCACGGCTCGTCCGAGTCCATGATGCTGCTGCTTGAGAAGCGATCGAGGCAGCCTCGGAAGCCCGCCCAGATCTCGTTGCGGTCGAAGTAGTCGCAGAAGGCCTCCACCGGATCGTCCGTGACGTCGGATATGAGCACCCTCATGCTGCGCCTGGCAAGCGCTGTCTCCACCGCATCCTCGTCCACCTCGAGGCTCCCGCTGGCCTTGCCGACCTTCATGTAGCGTGAGCGGATCTCCTCAAGATCCTCGTTGAGCACCTCGCCGCGCTGAAAGCTCTCGTAGACGAATCCGATGCCGCGCTTGATCCTCTCGCGGCTGCGGTTGTAGACGTCCTCGTCGAAGAAGGCGTGCAGCCAGAGCCTGGCTCTGCGGCGCTCCCCTCCCTCCTCGTGGTATGTCCAGCCGATCCTCGCAGAACAGGCCGTGCAGCCGATGGCCGGTCGGTAGTTCTCAAGCGCGAAGAGCCTGGGCCTGAGCTTTTTCAGGAAGCTCTTGAAGATCCCGTGGTGCGTCCTCGGGGTCACGATGAAGCTCACGCCGTTTCTGAGGTATTCGGAGATCTGCCCTGCCGAGGCGTAGCCGCGGTCGCCCACGAAGATCGCGTTTCTCAGGAGATCGCGCCTGGTGAGCTTGAGCGTGAGCGCCCGGATGGCCTTGATGCTTCCGAAGCCGTCGCCGCCTGAGATGAAATAGCAAAGCGGCATGCCATCGCTCTTGCGCACCGCGGTGAGCGAGTTGCCGCCGTGATCCGCGCTGGCCTCCGATCCGCTGTGCGCCGTCCAGGAGAACGGGGTGCGGCGGCGGTAGAGAGAGCTTGAGCAGTAGATGAGGCAGCGCGTGTCGTCGGAGGCCGATTCGCAGAGCGTGTTCATGAAGAGGGCGATGCGCGCGGGGGTGATGCGCGACATCAGCCTCATCACGTCGTCGCGGGTGAGCACGCGGTTCCAGGGCAGGAAGTTGAGCCTGGTGAAAGGCTCTATCTTCTGGAAGACCCCGTCGGAGCTTAGGATCATGAAGCAGGAGAGCGAGAGGATCTTGCGCCAGTCGGCGTACTTGCTGAAGACCTGCTCGAGCGCGGCCATGAAAGGCGTGTTGGCTAGCACCGAGCAGAGCGTCCAGGTTGCGCCTATGGAGAGGCTGGGGCTCAGCGCGTCCCCGGGATCCATCTCCCCGCTAAGCGGCGTGAAAGTCAGCGTGCCCTCCTTGTCCCTTTGGCATGAGTAGGATGCAAGCTCGGGGTGGCGCTCGATGTAGGCGTCCTTCCATTCCACCGGGCCGTCGCGGCGGCCTGTCGTGATCTTGCCTACCGAGGTGGTGTTCTTGCGGTAGGAGCGCTTGCGCTCCGGATCCCACGCGTTAACGTAGGTGCACAGGTAGTAGAACCTGCCGCTCCTGAGAGCGAGCAGCGGCTCAAGCTCCGGACCCTTTGTCCTCATCGCCACATCCCCCCTGGCTCATAGATGCTTCAAGATGCGAAAAATCGTATTTCAAAGCCTCCGGTGTTTTGATAGATACATCTTCATTGCTCTGATTTATAAGAATTTTACTTTTGTCCTGCCATCTATTGCAAGGGCTTTGCAAATCTAGGAAAGCCATATCTCGGCCTTTTTGAAAACGCGATCGCCGTCACGCCATACACTTTGCGCTGTAACAAGGGGAAGCGCGGCGCTCCCCCGGATGAAAGCCAACTTTTTCAGGAGACAATCATGTTCAAGTTCAAGCATGCAGCGGTCATTGCGGTTCTGGCGGCCATTTCCCTCGAGGCCAGCGCGACCATGGAGGCGGCATTTACCTCCGCAAGCGACGGCGAGCTCGTCCACCACTCAAAGCCCGCGTGCCCGAACTTCATCCTCATCAAGCACAAGGACGGCACCACCGAGGAGCACATCTATGCCAAGGAGGTCGTGAGCGGCCGCAGCAGCGTCGACGACGGCGAGTGCGTGTTCTACTGATCACCAGGGAGCCATCCGATGTGCCGCAACGCGCCAAAGCAGCGCCAGATCCTGCGCCACGAGGCCGACGTGCTCTGCCTAATAGGCTGGAAGCTCGCAGTCTCGGGCGCCGAGACCAGGCTGGTCATGCAGACCATAGAGAGGATCTGCGCCCACCTGCGAATAAACCCGCCCGAGGTGATCCTGACGCGCTCGTTCATCTGGCTTGAGATCTCAAAGGGGCCGTACAGCGCCTGCGCCCAGCGCAAAATCCAGAACTTCGGGATCAACATGGCGAACGTCTCTGAGATCTCGCTTCTGTGCAGGAGCTTCCTGCAGGGGCGGATGTCAGGCCTCGCAGAGCTCAGGCAGAGTGTCGAGGCCGTGCCGTCCTTTGGCTACAACAAGGCGGCGCTGTGCCTCATCGAGGCGGCCGCTGGGCTGTGCTTTGCATACTTGAACGGCGGCGACCTCAAGGTCTGCCTCTCCGCGCTCGCAGGCGGCCTCGTGCTGATGGCCGTGAGGTTCTGCCTCATCAGGCAGGGCTTCCTAGCGGCCTTCGCCTTCATCGCCGCGGCCTTCAGTGGCTGCACGACCACGATGCTTGCCTCGCGCTTCGCCCTGGGCTGCGACGGGGCGGAGATGAGGCTTGCGATCATGGCGACCACGCTTTTGCTCGTGCCCGGGTACCCCTACATGAACGGCTTCCTCGACGTGTTCAAGGGCTATCTTGAGACGGGGGCCTTCAGGCTCATGCACTCCATCGTTCTGACCATCTCGGCGGCCATAGGGCTTCTGGGCGCCTTCTGGTTCATGGGGGCCATCTGAGATGACCGACGCATTGCTGCTGAGGGTGGCCCTCGAGGGGATCAGCGCCGGGTTCATCGCCGTGGCCTTCGCCATGCTCTTCTCGGTTCCGACCAGGTACCTCAGGTACGTGGCGGTGGGCGGCCTGCTGACCCGCGTGGCGAGGACGCTGCTCTACAGCGGCCTGGGGGTCGAGATCGCGGTGGCCACCTTCCTGGCCTGCTGCTTGTGCTCGCTCTACTTCATCTACCAGGCTCCTAGGCTCCACGTGCCGCGCCCGGTGTTCACCGTGGCCTCCATCATCCCGCTGGTGCCGGGGATGGATGCCTACACCTGCCTGATGTCGCTCTACGGGATCATCGACGCGCCGTCGGATCTCATCGTGCAGAACGCCTACCTCATCATGCACCACGGCATGCGCTGCTTCGCGATCCTGCTGGCGATGTGCTTCGGGATAGCGATCCCCCCGCTCTTCTTCTACCGCTACCGCAGGATCGGGGTCTGAGGCGGGCGCGCCTAGGGCCTTGCCGAGGCGAGGGCGGCCGATGCCGACGCCGGGATCAATATGGCAAGGCAGAGCGTGAGGAAGGACACCTCCATGAACGAGGGGAAGGAGTCTTCAAGCAGGAAGAAGCACAGCGCCCACAGGCAGGCCTTGCGGGCAAGCGAGAGGACAAGGCGCAGATCCGAGGTGCCCGACATGGCGCGGATCTTGGATAGCGCCAGGTGCCTGAAGCCCAGCCACGAGGCTGCCATTAAAAAAGGCAGTGCGGTGGCGTAGGCGTAAAAGGCGCAGGAGACGCGCAGCATCACGAGCCTCCAGTTGCCAAGCAGCCCCGAGGACTCCATGAAGCGCTCCACGCTGCCGTATCGCAGCGAGTAGAGCGCGCCTGACCGGGCTATGTCCATCGCCTTGCCCTGGGCGCCGCAGAACTCGAACACCTCCCGCGCCTCGACGGAGGCGAGGCTGCCATCCTCGTAGGAAGGCACTACTGCCAGGGCGAAGAGCAGCATGAAGAGGCGGAGGAACCTGCTTACGAGGCTTGCCATGCTCGCCTCCTGCCGTTTGCTGATGAGTCTGGACTTGTTTTGCGGGGATGCTCCTTGCCTGCGCCCTTGGTGCTTTGGATTTTGATGAGCGGGATCCTGCCCTTCACGAACCTGCCGTCGGCAAGGCGGGCCACGTACTCGAAGTCAGGCAGCGCCGTGAGCGCCGAGGGCGGAAAGAGCGGCATCTGGGAGATGGAGGCCCCCTTTGACACGCCCTCATAGCCGTTCCCTGGGGCAGCGCCTACGCTTAAGCTGCGCTGGAACTTGAGCGTCGAGGCAAGGGAGGAGGTCACCGCCTGCGCAGTCTCAGCGTCCGTGATCCTCATGCTGATGAGCGTGTTGCAGTTGCCGATGATCTGCATGGCCTGGGCCCTTCCTCCGCCGCGCGACTCGAGGTCGGCTAAGGTCTGGGTGGCCGCGGTCACGGAAAAGCCCGCGCCGCGGGACTTGTTTAGGAGCTGGACCATGCTCTCGCAGGCAAGCTCCGATGCCTCGTCGATGAAGACGCTCACCCCCCGCCTGCCGCCCCCGCCGTTTATGGCGTAGCTGTAGCCAGCGGCCGAGGCGAGATCGGCTAGCATGAGCTTGCCCACGCTGCCGCCTGAGGAGGAGTCGATGAGGGAGCGCAGCGAGGCGGTGAGGATCCCGCCCTGCCTTATCACCTTTCCAAAGCCCACGCGGCCCTTCTTGCGGCAAAAGAGCGGCCTGAAGGCCTTCTGGCAGAGCGTGTTCAAAAGCGGCAGCGCGCCTGCGCTGATCTTCTGGTAGTAGCCGCGGTCGAGGCCTGAGACCGTGAAGAGCAGCTCCATGTCAGGATCGGCCTTGGCGTAGCCCTGGTCCACGAGGTATGAGAAGAACTGCCTTAACGCCTGGGACGAGGGCGCCTTCTTCTCGCCTATGCGCGCGTAGTAGGCGTCAGCGTCGGGCGCCTTAAGATCTGACAGCAGATCCTCTATCTTCTTCCTGATGGCATCCTGCGCCACGGACAGATCGCCCACTGCGTTGCGGATCGCCGGCAGCTCGGGCTTCTTCCCTGACATCAATAGCGCGGTCACCGCGACCGTGATGGCGGTGTTGGCATAGGACTTGAACGAGGACGCCCCGCCCGATGATGGCAGGAGCGAGCTTAGGCGATCGCCTATCTCGGAGGGCCTGGTCCAGCTTCCCAGAAGATCCCAGCCGCAGCTTCCCTCGGGATCCGCGAGATCGACGCTGAAGAGCTCGCCCTCGCGGCCGCAGGAGAGCGCGGCCGCGCTGATGCGCTCCTTGAGATCGCGATCGCCCTTGGGATCGAGCACGATGACGCACTCGCCTCTGAGCACCGCCTGCGAGATGAGCAAGTCGAAGAGCCTGGTCTTGCCCGCGCCCGTAGTCCCGAAGATCAGCGTGTGCGCGCGCAGATCGGCGATCGGCACGGCCAGGGGCGCCTTGTTGCGCGCGCTCAAGGCGTGGATGTCGCGCGAGCCGTGCCCGCGCCCCTGCTGGCCCTTGAGGCCCGAGCCCATGAGATCGGAAAGCCTCCTTGCGTGATCGGGCGTGAACTCGAAGCCGCGCCCGATGAGGCACTGTCCGGGATTGCGGGAGATGAAGGCCCTGAGATCCTCCTGCCCAAGGATCTCGGGCTTAGAGAGCCCGCGCCTTGCCATTGCCCAAAGCGCGGCTTTGGCATAGGGCGCTGGCACGAGGAGGCTTGCTAAAAGCGCCATCCATAGCGCCTTTCCTTGCACCGAGCACACTGCGGCGGCCGCGGTGGCGCACTGCAGCGCGAGGATCGCGGCGCAGGCGCGAAGCGGCCGCTCCCGCTTGAAGATCTGATCTGAAAACACTCCCATGAGTCCTTCCTTGTTTGTGATTTGCCTTTTGAAGGAGCACTATGCCAAAACGGAAAAATCCGCGACGCGCGTTTTGGCCCTCGCGGATCGCTGCCGCGGGGCGCTTTTGGCGCGTCACGGATTTTGAGGTTCGGGTATGCTCTGTCAGTGGTTTATTCCAAGGAGGTGGCGGTGGCATCGGTGACTAGGCATGGGGCGCCTTGCTCCCGCAGGGGCGGGCTCATGGCAAGGAGCCTTTGCGATCTGGGGCTCATGAGCCTGGTGTGCGACGATCTGGCATCGCTGATCCTAGATGGCAGATCCGCGCTTGAGCAGCTCCTCCTGTCGCTCGATCTGCGCTGTGCCCGCCTCCCCAAGGCCTGCAGGCGCTCCATCACCCTCACCTGCAATTGCGTGTCAGAGAGCCTTGGTGAGTTTCTTGAGATGCCGCGCGAGTGCTTTGACGAGGCGCTCTCCTGCATGGGAGGCGAGCGCTCCGATCTGCTCTGGTGGCTGCGCGCGATGGACGAGGGCCACGGGGATGGCGTCCCTTCCATGCTCGGGCAGAAGGACGATGGCTGGGACAGGGACGCTTGCCGCAGGATGGCAGCATCGCTCCAGGGCTCGTTTGACGCCCTGGCCCTGGGACGCGGGCAGTTTCGCGAGAGCACCAAGCTCTCGATGGCCCTTTGCGCAAGCGAGGTGATGCGAAGGCAGGGTCCCGAGGGCGAGGGCGCTGCGGACGCGGCGCTGCTGCACGACATCGCGCGGGCGGTCACTGGCTGGATGAGCGTCGAGAGGCTGCGCAGGCGCCTCAAGCTTCCAGCAATCGCCCTGCCCCTCTACGCCGCGCCGCTGATGCTCGTGTCCTCCTGGTACCAGAGGCAGGGCCTTGGGCAGGAGCTGATCCTCTTTGTGCAGAAGCGGCAGATGCACCGCTTTGATGCAAAAACTACAGCGTGCTCGAAGGACAAGGCTGAGGAGAGCGAGGATGCGGCACCGCAAGAGATCTGATCTCGACTGTTTCCAATTTTCAATTTCGAGCCTCGGAACGCCTTTGGAGCCGCTTTTCCGCAAGGATTTGCGGGAATTTATTTCATTTTTACGTGCTCAAAAGAAAAGTATTACCAATCTAGTTCCTTACTATTGGAAAATTACGCAATTTTTTAACATTTTGCTTAAAATAAATCGTTGACATTTCAGAACGATCACGTAAACTTTTGTCGCTTTTTGGGAAATGGTGCACAGTTTTGCGCGCATTGCGATACATATAATCTGATCGCTACTAAAAATTCAAAAGCCCTTGAAACACAACATGATCCGGTCGCTTTGAGCAAATTTCAGGCTCCCGGCCGTGCGCAAGGGCTGTGCAAAACATCAGACAAACGTATAAGGACAACAACACAATGACCCTGCCGGGGACAATGACAGTCGCCAAGTCGATTGGCGTCAACTTCATGGGAACGGCTTCGACCTGGTACAAGCTTTTTGTCGTAGTCTGCCTCATCATCAATCCTTTCGTATTCTGGGCGTCCCCGTTCGCCGCAGGATGGCTGCTCGTGGCCGAGTTCATCTTTACGCTGGCGATGGCCCTCGAATGCTACCCGCTCCAGCCTGGCGGAATGCTCGCCCTTGAGGCCTGCTTCCTCGGCATGTGCACGATGGATGGCGTGAAGAACGAGATCATCGTGAACATCGACGTGATACTGCTTTTGATGTTCATGCTCGGAGGCATCCACTTCGTCCGCGACTTCCTGCTCTACATCTTCACGAAGATCCTCGTCAAGGTGAAGAACTCCGTCCTGATCTCATTTCTCTTCTGCTTCGTCTCAGGCACGCTCGCGGCCTTCGTCGACGCGCTAACGGTCCTCGCGGTCATCATCTCGATCTGCATGGGCCTGTACGCCGTCTACCACGCCCACATCTGCGGCGACGCGGCCACTGCCAGGCTCTCGGACGATGTGTTCGTGCAGGAGAAGTACCGCAAGGATCTCGAGGACTTCAGGGCCTTCCTAAGGGGCCTTCTGATGAACGCCGCGGTCGGCACCACCATCGGCGGCATGGCCACCCTGGTTGGCCAGCCCCAGAACCTGGTCGTGGGCCAGGTCTCAGGCTGGAACTTCGTCGAGTTCCTCGTGAGGATGGCGCCTGTGTCCCTGCCGGTCATGATCTTCGGCTACGGCACCTGCCTCATCGTCGAGAAGTTCAAGCTCTTCGGATTCGGCGCCGAGATGCCCAAGTCCGTGTATGAAGTGCTCGTCGCCCGCGACAAGGCCAACGACAGCAACATGACCCTCCGCGACAAGGTGAAACTCGTCGTCCAGGCGCTGTGCTGCGTCTGGCTCGTCATAGCCCTGGCGCTGCACCTTGCGGCAGTCGGGCTCATCGGCTTGTCGATCATCGTGCTGGCAACCACGTTCTGCGGCATCACCACCGACTCCGAGGTCGGCAAGGCCTTCACCGAGTCCATGCCGTTCTGCGCGCTGCTGTGCGTGTTCTTCTGCATCGTGACCGTGATCGCCCAGCAGGGCCTCTTTACGCCGTTCGTGCACTGGGTGTTCTCGATCCCGCGCGAGACCCAGATCCCGGTGTTCTACCTGGCAAACGGCATCATCTCGGCGGTGTCGGACAACGTGTTCGTCGCGACCATCTACATCGAGCAGGTGCATGACGCCCTCATCAACGGCGTCATCAGCCCCGAGCAGTACAACGATCTGGCCATCGCCATCAACGCCGGCACCAACCTGCCGTCCGTCGCGACCCCGAACGGCCAGTCCGCCTTCCTCTTCCTGCTCACCTCCGCAATCGCGCCGCTCGTCCGCCTGCCATACCTGCGCATGATGTGGATGGCTTTGCCTTATACTATTGTCCTGACGCTTGTCGGTCTCCTCACAACCATGTACCTCATCCCGGAATTCACTCCGGTGTTCGAGCAGTGGGGCTGGATCCCGTCAAGCACGGCTGAGCACGCGGCGGAAATCGCGGCGGCGGCAGCCCAGGCGAAATAAGGCAGAACGCGGCGGAGGAACGCCGCTCCGGGAGGATTGGTGTTTCTTTTCCGTTTGGTGCAGTCGTTCACCTCGAGCAGGCTCTCATGGGGCCTGCTCATAATCTTCTCGCTCATGATCGAAGGCTGCGCCCTGTACTTCCAGTACGGGCTCAAGCTCGATCCATGCGTGAACTGTGTCTATGAACGCGCCTGCATCGCGCTGTTCTTCCTAGCCGGCCTCATCGGCTTCCTCCTGCCCCAGTTCAAGTTCTTCAGGATCATCGCTTCATTGGTGTTCCTCGGCGCCTCCGGCATCGGCCTGAAGATCTCCATCGGGCACTACATCGAGACCATCTCGACGGGCTTCGGCTCGACCTGCGCCCTCAAGGCCAACTTCCCGCTGATCCCGCTTGACGACATCCTGCCCTGGCTCTTCAAGGCCGTGGGCCAGTGCGGTCCGCTCAACTGGTCGCTGATGGGGTTGTCGATGCCCCAGTGGCTCATCATCATCTTCGGGTGCGGCGTGTTGGTGTCGCTGGTCTTCCTGCTCAGCCAGTTTGTGAGCACCCGCCAGAGCTTCGATCGCCTCTACCGCTGATTGAGCCTCATTTTTCAGAACACAGCCCAAGGATCGCCTCCTTGGGCAGTTTTGTTTTATCGCCCCGAAAGGCGCGGCGCCTATGTCGTCGTGGCTTGCAGTGCCTTTCCGCCACGTTGCGGCTAGGCTGCTAGCCTTGACCAGCTTTTCGAGGCCCTCAGGGCCTGGCCGTCCATGTGCAGCGACCGCAGCGCCTGTGACTGTATAGTTTTCGCTATTTCCCAAAACTGACCTCTGCCGATACGATGCGGCCATGTTCACAAGCACAGGAGGAACGCAGCACATGGCAGCAG
>CACYPI010000007.1 GCA_902776275.1 uncultured Aeromonadales bacterium | reverse complement strand
CAAGTGAATCACATTGGTGGTCAGCAAGAGGAACCCGCCGAAGATCTCCCAAGAGATCGGTAGGAATCCCCTCTCTTTAGAGAGGGGAGGATGTCAATTCCGTTCCGCCTTTTTGTTTTTCCCTGCCGCGACGCCGGATCCGCATCCCCGTTCCCCCTTCAGCGCCACCTGCGCCTTTGCGCCACTGCGCAATTTTTTCGACAAGGCAACACGCTTTTTTGAAAATCTTCCTCCAATGGGGGTAGGATCCAAGCAGGACCGGATCGGAGATGGGATGGCACCGGCCTGCGTATTTTCATTGCACTTTTCACAGGTGGCATATACATGCAGACTCTCAGCATCTCGGCCAAGCCCGCGCTTGCGTCCGATCTTCCCATCCGCGCCATCCAGTTTGGCGAGGGAAACTTCCTAAGGGGCTTCCTCGACTGGATGCTCTTCAAGCTCAACTCCCAGAAGCTCTTCAATGGCCGCGTCGTCGCGGTCCAGCCCACCACCCGCGGCAGGACAGTGCCGCTGCTCAAGGCCCAGGACGGCCTCTACACCGTGATCCTCCATGGGGTCAAGGATGGCAAGAGCGTCGAGACCTGCGAGGTCGTCAACACCATCGGTGACTGGATAAACCCCTATGAGGATGATGAGTGGAAGAGGCTTCGCGAATACGCGAGAAGCGCGCAGGTGAAATTCGTCTTCTCCAACACCACCGAGGCGGGCATCGTCTATGAGAAGCAGGATCTGCAGGAGGGCAAGGCCCCTTCATCATTCCCTGCCAAGCTCGCCGTGCTGCTCCACGACCGCTTCCTCGCCTTCAAGGGCACCGGGAACTGCGGTGACAGCGGGATCACGGTGATGCCATGCGAGCTCATCGAGGACAACGGCGACAAGCTGCGCGAAATCGTCGAGAAGCACGCGGCCGACTTCGGCTACGAGGACGAGTTCAAGTCTTACCTGGAGGAGGACTGCCTCTTCCTGAACACCCTCGTCGACCGCGTGGTCTCGGGCTACCCGAAGGCCAATGCCGATGAATACAAGCAGAAGCTTGGCTACGAGGACAAGCTCATGACCTGCGGCGAGCTCTTCCACTTCCTGGCCATCGAGGGCCCGGACAGCGTCGACTCGACCCTTCCGTTCAGGAAGGCCGGGCTCAACGTGGTCATCGCGTCTGACATCACCCCTTACAGGCTGCGCAAGGTGAGGATCCTAAACGGCGCCCACACCTCGAACGTTCCGGCAGCCTATATCGCGGGGCTTGAGACCGTCGACCAGATGATGACGGACAGCGTGACCGGCAAGTTCGCCCGCTCGGTCATCTACGACGAGATAATCCCGGCGGTGAAGCTCGACAAGGGCATGCTCAAGGAGTTCGCCGACGCGGTGGTCGACAGGTTCATGGATCCGTCGATGCACCACCAGCTGTCCTCGATCCTGATGAACTGCGCCTCGAAGATGCGCGCCCGCGTGATCCCCTCGCTGCTCGACTCAAGATCCCAGGGCATGCTCCCCAAGAAGCTCTGCTTTGCCGTGGCCGCGTTCCTCTGCCTCTACCGCACCGCAGGCGGCAAGGTGCCGGTGCAGGTGCCGCGCGAGGGCGGAAAGCAGGGGCAGTTCATGGATGACGAGCATGCGGTCAAGGTGCTCTCGGAGGCCTGGTCGCACTACCAGGGTACTGAGGCTTCAGCGCTCATGGTCGTCAAGGGCGCGCTCTCGGATCAGGGCCTCTGGGGCAGGGATCTCTCCTCAGATCTCGATGTCGTGTCGCTATGCGCCAAGCTGACCCACGCCATCGTCTCCGACGGCGTCATCGCGACCATGAAGGATCTTTTGGAGCACGACTGACATGAAGGCGATCGTCATAAGCGGCGGCGACAACGTCGCCGTCGCCCTCGAGGATCTCAAGTCCGGGACCGAGGTTGAAACCTCAAAGGGCTTGGTGAAGCTCGCCGAGGACATAACCCGCGGCCACAAGTTCGCCCTCCGCGACATCGCCCAAGGGCAGGAGATCATCAAGTACGGCTTCCCCATCGGCACGGCCAAGGCGCCCATAGGCAAGGGCGAGCATGTCCACGTCCACAACGTGAAGACCGCGCTCTCAGGCCAGAAGGGCTACGAGTACTCCCATGTTGAAAGCGCGCTGCCCGATCCGGTGGACCTCACTTTCATGGGCTACGAGCGCCCTGACGGCAGGGTCGGCATCCGCAACGAGCTGTGGATCGTCCCCACGGTGTTCTGCGTCAACCACGTCGCGCAGGAGCTGTGCGCGTTCGCCCGCGAGCACCTGGGGCAGTTCCCGCATGTGGACGGCTGCCTCGCGCTCACCCATCCGTACGGCTGCTCCCAGATGGGCGATGATCAGGAGACGACCCAGAGGCTCCTGGGGGCGCTCACGCGCCACCAGAACGCCGGCGCGGTCATCGTGCTGGGGCTTGGGTGCGAGAACAACAACATCGGCGTGTTCCGCAAGTTCGTGGACGAGTCCGATCCGCGCATCGCATTCTTAAACTGCCAGGACGAGGGCGACGAGGTCGAGGCTGGCGAAAGCCTCGTCTTGAAGATGCTCGCGCTGGCCGATAAGTCCAGGCGCACCAAGCAGCCGCTCTCCAAGTTGCGCATTGGGCTCAAGTGCGGCGGCTCGGACGGGCTTTCGGGGATCACCGCAAACCCGCTCATAGGGCGCGCCAGCGATCTGCTGGTCGCCTCGGGCGGCACCAGCGTCATGACCGAGGTGCCCGAGATGTTCGGGGCCGAGCAGCTTTTGATGAACCGCGCCTCAAGCCGCGAGGTCTTTGACAAGATCGTGGCGCTCATCAACGGCTTCAAGGGCTACTTCCAGTCCCACGGCCAGACCGTCTCCGAGAACCCGTCCCCGGGCAACAAGGCAGGCGGGATCACCACGCTTGAGGACAAGTCGCTAGGCTGCGTGCAGAAGGGCGGGCATGCCCAGGTGGAGGACGTCATCGACTACACCGGCATGATCCAAAAGCCAGGACTCAATCTGCTCAAGGCCCCGGGCAACGACGGCGTGTCCTGCACGGCCCTGGCTGCGGCGGGGGTGGATCTCATCCTCTTCTCGACCGGCCGCGGCACCCCCTTTGCCACCGTGGTCCCGACGCTCAAGATCTCGACCAACACCGCGCTTTACAAGAAGAAGGGCGGCAGCTGGATCGACTTCAACGCAGGCGCCATCGCCGAGGGCGCCGATCCAGACAAGCTGGCAAGGGAGCTTTTGGACCTCATCGTCAGGACTGCCTCGGGCGAGCAGAGCGTCTCCGAGAAGCGCGGCTTTGGCGAGATAGTGATCTGGAAGGATGGTGTCACGATGTAGGCAGTCCCTGCATTGAAACGCAACGAAGGCGCCGCAAGGCGCCTTCATTTTCCTGGCCGCATCAGTAGTGCGGTGGCGGGACTTCCTCGTCAAGGCTCCTCGTCGCATACGGATCGCGCACCTTGGAGGCGAGCATGCGCAAAGCCTTCTCAAGGCCGCGGACCTGATCCTGCAGCGCCTTGAGCTCCATCCCCTGATCGTCCACCTGGGCCTCAAGCCAGGCCACCTTCTCCTCAAGATCCTCGATGCTCCGCGATCTGCCTTTCATCTCCATCCCTCCAGCATTGCTTTTAAAGCACTTAAGCAAGGATAGCATTCCAAGCTGCCCGCCCGTGCCTTGTCCAGGGCGCTGGAATTTACGCAAACCAGGCTTGAAAATCCATGTGCAACTTGAGTTGCGATAAGCTAACTACATGATAAATAAAATTAAAATTAGCCTATGATAACGCAAATAAACTGATCCAGAATTTAACCATCGCCAAACGGATGCCTAATCCCAGGCGTGGAAACCAGACAGGTTTTTTGCCTGCGTGTGTTAAAATCCAGTTAGTCACAGCTTACCCAAACGGTGGTGTCAGTCATGTCTGTTGCATCAGTGCTTGCGGCTTTTGCGCCAAGGTCAATGCAGGCGCGTTTCCTTTTGAACAAGGTCAAGGTCGCGCACGTCAATGAAGGCAGGATCCGCGTGATCTACGACGATCTCAAGCACGACGACGAGCTCTACGTGAACGTCGGCGACGCCTTGGACGGCATGGACGAGGTCACCGCCTGGAAGATCAACCGCATCACGGGAAGCGTGACCATCAACTACGATCCGCAAAAGGTCGTGCCCGGCTCGCTGGTAGACGAGATACTCCAGGGCGCGCGCCTTAGGGTCTAGCTTCAAGAGGCACATGCAAATGGCAGGACAGAAAAAAAAGGCCGGCTTCCCGGGCTTCAGCACCGGGATGGAGCTTGGCAGGGCGCTGCGGGAGAAGGTCTTCTGCAACGAGGGCATGGTCATCGCCCACAGGATCAAGGGGCGCAGGCGCTACACCTGCAAGGCCCTCAAGGGCAACGCGCAGGCCTGCTTCGATCTTGAGAAGCTCCTGAAAACGGTCCCCGGGATCACCATGGCGAGGGTGAGCCCGATCCTGGGATCGGTCACCGTCTGCTACACTCAGACCGAGAAGAACATCAATGCGCTCTTCGATGCGCTCTCGCACGAGATCGCAGGCACCCACGCCATCCAGGAGGAGACGATCATCCCCACCGGGGCGCTGAGCGTCGGCGACTGCCTGAGCGATGCGGCGCGCGGCATCGGCCGCCGCGTCGGCAAGTTCATCAACCACACCGAGCCTGCGTTCTTCATGCGCATCGCCGGCGTGGCGCTGCTCGTCTACGGCTTCAACCGCATCGTGCTCAACGGCGACCGCCCGGCCGGCCCCCAGATCATGCTCTGGGGCCTGGCGCTGCTGGCCCGCCCGTCGCACCCCGACCCCAAGCCCTTGAACGAGCAGGGGGCCGCCAGGGCCGTCTGACTGCGCTCCCTGCCCTTGCAAGGGCAGGGCGGCATTTTTGAGGAGGAGATAATGATAACGACAAGGATCCCCCTGCCTGCGCACAAGTTCGGTTACAACGAATGCGCCGAGGCGGAGGCCCGCCTGAGGGCCTGCCCGGACGTGGTGTCCGCAGTGCTAGGCGAAGGCTTTGCAAAGATCACCTTCATAAAGGGCGGCAGGGCCGAGAAGGCCGGCGCGCTGATGTGCCTCTCGAAGATCCTGGGCCAGAGGATCATCTCAGGCGGCGCCGACATCGCCAGGAACTCCGCCGGCATGCTCATGCCGAGGAAGGACGAGCAGAAGGGCGAGGCCGACATCGAGGGCGACTTCAAGTCCCACCGCACGGCGGCGCTAGTCTCGCTTGGGTTCTTCGTGTTCTTCGAGGCGCTAAAGCGCCTTGCTCCCACCACATTCGCCACCACGGGGCTTTTGCGTTCGGCGGCCGTGCTCATCATGGCCTCGAACCTGCTCAAGTCGGGCGTCGGCGGGGCCATAAGGGAGCGCAAGCCCAACGCCGACACGCTCACCGTCACTGCGGTGCTCGCCTCGGTCGCGGCCGGCAAGCCCGAGTCCAGCCTCACGCTGCTCACGCTCTCAAACTGCGCCGAGATGCTCACGACCTACGCCGCTCGCCGCGCCCGCAGCAACATCAAGAAGCTCGTCGACCTCGACGTGCGCGACGTCTGGGTCGTCTGCGAGGGCGGGGTGGAGCGCAAGATGCCCATCGAGCAGGTCAAGCCCGGCATGACGGTGACCGTCCACACCGGCGAGAAGATCTGCGTTGACGGCGTGGTGCTCTCAGGCCAGGCCGCGGTCGACCAGGCCGCGATCACCGGCGAGAGCGTGCCTGCTGCCAAGAAGAAGGGCGACCGCGCCTACGCGGGCACCGTGGTGAGCCTGGGCGATCTCACGCTGCGCGTCGAGCGCGTTGGCGACGACACCTCGCTTGCGCGCATCGTGCACATGGTCGAGGACGCGAACAACCGCCGCGCCCCGGTGCAGAACTACGCCGACACCATGGCCACTGCGCTCGTGCCGGTATCGTTCCTCGCCGCGGTCATCGTCTACGCGGCAACGCGCGACATCCAGCGCGTGCTCAACATGCTCTTCATCGACTTCTCCTGCGGCCTCAAGCTCTCGACCGCGACGGCCATCTCGGCTGCCATCAGCCGCGCCGCCAAGGCAGGCATCCTCGTCAAGGGAGGAAGCTTCATCGAGGAGGCGGCGGACATCGACACCGTGATCCTCGACAAGACCGGCACCATCACCCGCGGCAGGCCCGCGGTCGTGAACATTGAGACCGCTCCGGGCGTGGACGCGGCGACCGTGCTGCGCCTGGCAGCCTCGGCCGAGATGCACTCCAAGCATCCGATGGCCGTCTCGATCCTCAACGAGGTCAAGCGCCGCAAGCTCGAGGTTCCCGAGCACAAGGACACCAAGACCGTGGTCGCCCGCGGGATCCTCGCCCACATCGGCAAGGTCGAGGGCTTCGGCGGCGGCGCGGTGCTGGTGGGCTCGCGCACTTTCATGCAGGAGCACCGCATCCGCGGCATGTTCGATGCCAAGCGCACCAGCCCCACCGGATCGTTCATCTACGTCTCCGGGGCGGGCAAGCTCCTGGGCGTCATCGAGATCGACGATCCGATCCGCGATGACTTCAAGCGCGCCATCAACCGCCTGCGCTACGGCGGGGTCGAGGAGATCACGATGCTAACCGGCGACAACAAGGACGTCGCTGCGGCGATCGCAGGCAGCCTGGGCCTTGACGACTACCGCGCCGAGGTCATGCCCGAGGACAAGGCCTCCTATGTCGCAAGGGCCCAGAGGCTTGGCAACGTGCTCATGGTCGGCGACGGCATCAACGACGCCCCGGCGCTGGCCTACGCCGACATCGGCGTAGCGATGGGCACCGGGTGCACCGACACGGCCATGGAGTCGGCGGACGTGACCATCAACTCCGAGGATCCGTTGAAGCTCCCGGAGTTCATCGGCATCGGACGCAAGACCATGAGGCTCGTGCACGAGAACTTCCGCGTCACCATCGCGGTGAACACAATCGCCATGATGATGGGGGCGCTAGGCATGATCACCCCGCTGTGGGCTTCGGTGGTGCACAACGCCTCCACTTTAGGCGTGGTGCTCAACTCAGCGCGCGTGCTCATCGAGCCCAGGAAGCGCCAGGCCCAGGCCCAGTAAGGAATTTTGGCAAAAGGGGGCTGCGGCCCCCTGTTATAAAGGAGACAAGACAACATGTTCAGCTTCATCACCCGTACCACCGCCATCGGCTTCCTGCTCGGCGTGGCGGCCGGCGCCCTGGGCGCCAGGTACTACAGGCAGCATGAGAGCGAGATCAACGCAAGGCTCCGCAGCCTGCGCTCAGGCGGCATCCTCGGCGGCGCCTCCCAGGAGGGCGCCAAGGAGGACGCCGAGCTGACCCTCGAGGAGCTCGAGAGCCAGAAGGAGCGCCTTGAGGATCTCATCGCCGACATCCAGTCCAAGAAGAAATAACTAGAAAGAGGAGATACAGCAAATGTTCAACTTCATCACCTCCAAGGGCGTCATCGCCTTTGCAGCAGGCGTCGTGGTCGGCGCCATCGGCTACAAGCTCGTCGCCGAGAAGAAGATCAACCCGCGCGCGCTGGAGAAGACCGTCTCCGACTTCGCAAGCCGCTTCAAGAAGAGCGAGCCCCAGGAGGCTGCGGCCGAGCCTGCCGCCGAAGAGAGCGCCAAGTAATCTGCTCCGCGCCAGCGCCGCGCATCCTTAGCGCGGCGCGGCATTGTGTGGGAGAATGAGGGCGCGGGGGATTTCCCCGCGCCTTCTTGCGCTCCGGAGGATGCGATGGCGGCAAACGAGCTTGTTGATGTGGTCGATGAGAACGACTGCGTGGTGGACATGGTGGAGCGTCATGTGATGCGCGAGCGCCACCTGGCGCACCGCGCCTCCTACATCGCGGTCATGGATCCCTCCGGGCGCTTCCTAGTCGAGATCCGCACTCTCGCCAAGGACTACGCCCCGGGGCTGTTCGACGCCGTGGTGGGCGGGGTGATGCAGCATGGCGAAAAGCCCGACGAGAGCGCCGCACGCGAGCTTTTCGAGGAGGTGCGCCTTGACGCGAAGGACCCAAGGGGCTCCTTCACAGCGCTTGGCAAGATGCGCCTGCCCTACCGCGACGGCGTGCACTTCCTCTACGCCTACCTCTACCTGGCAGCAAGCCCTCGCGTGACCATAAGGCAACCTGAGGAGGTCATGGGGATCATGATGCTCACGCAAGGTGAGCTCAAGCGCCTGTTCCCCTCGTGCACCTATGACTCGCAGATAGCATTCAATGAGATCCTAAGGCGCGCCCGGCAGCGCGGCCTCCTCAAGGCTTGAAGCCCGCAGCCCCCGGCCTGCCCGGGGCGTTTCAAACCACTCAGTCCTTCACGGGCGATGCGTGCGGATCGCCTGAGAGGTACTGCTGCATGAAGCCTATGTACTCGCTGGCAAGCGGGCTGCGCGCAAGGCCCTTCTTTGAGATGTAGCCTATCTCCATGATGTCGGACTTCGAGGGATCCTCGTTTAAGAACGGCACTGCGGTGTAGTCGGAGCCGTTGAGCTCCTCGCAG
This sequence comes from uncultured Aeromonadales bacterium, assembly GCA_902776275.1. Lineage (GTDB taxonomy): Bacteria > Pseudomonadota > Gammaproteobacteria > Enterobacterales > Succinivibrionaceae > Succinivibrio. The sequence goes on along the minus strand of CACYPI010000007.1, from coordinate 44,060 downwards.
AAGATCCCCGAGCAGAGCGTGTAGCCGTTGAGCCCGATCATCAGGTTCACCATGGTCGCGCGGTCTGTGACCATGATCTGGCGGTCGTAGTCGTTGGTCGAGAAGATCTCCTCGGCCAGGTAGAAAGTCCCGCTGTCTCCCTGCTCGAAGGAGAGGTTGGGGTAGGGGGCGAGCATCGAGAGGCTGATGGACTTCTCATGCGCAAGCGGGTGGCCCTTGTAGAGGTAGACGTAGGTGTGGCACTTGCACATCGGGGTGAAGGCGAGATCCTTTGAGCGCAGGATCTTGCCGATGGCGCTGCGGTTGAAGTCGCTCAGGTAGATGATCCCGAGCTCCGAGCGCAGCGATGCGGCGTCCTCGATTGTCCGCAGCGTCGTGGTCTCGCGCAGCGCGAAGTCGTACTCGCTGGTGTTGAAGCGCTTGACCATCTCGACGAAGGACTTGACGGCAAACGAGTAGTGCTGGGTCGAAACCCCGAACTTGCGCCGTACCCCCTTGCCGCCCTTGTACTTGTCCATGAGGCCCTTGTACTCGGCGTAGATCTGGCGGGCGTAGGAGAGGAACTCCGCGCCCTCGGCCGTTGGGGTCACGCCGCGGGGCGTGCGCGTGAAGATGGTGATCCCAAGCTCGTCCTCAAGCTGCGAGAGCGCCGAGGAGAGCGAGGGCTGGGCGACGTAGAGCGACTGGGAGGCCTTGTTGAGCGAGCCGCAGTCGCAGATTGCAAGCGCGTAGCGCAGCTGCTGGAGCGTCATTTCCTGAATCTCCGGTAAGGGGGCGGCATCATGCCGCCCCATGCGGCTTAAAGCCAGCCGCGCTTTTTGAAGAAGAGGTAGGTGAGCAGGGCCGACGCCGCCATCAAGCCGATGGAGAAGGGATAGCCCCACACCCACGAGAGTTCCGGGATGTGCTTGAAGTTCATGCCGTAGACGGACGCGATCCAGGTGGGCGGCATGAACACGACCGCGGCGACTGAGAAGATCTTGATGATCTTGTTCTGCTTGTGGTTCGTGTAGCCCATCGAGGCCTCGAGCTGGAAGTTTATCTTGTTGGCCAGGAACTGGGTGTGCGGGAGGATGGACTCGATGTCGGTGAGCACCTCGTCGATGTCGCGCTCCTGGCGGTCGTCGAGCGTGGTCTCGAAGGTCTTCTTGACGAACCTCAGCGCGCGGCGGGTGTCGTAGAGGGCCTGCAGGATCTGGGAGTTCTGCTCCTCCTGGTTGATGAGCTCGTGGAGGATCTCCTCGACGTGCTCCTCGTCGATGATCTGGTCGGCTGTTTCGTCGAGGGTGCTGTACGCGTCCTCGATGAGGTCGGAGAGCTGGTCCACCTTGAGGTCCTGGAGCTTCAGGAGCACGTCGAGCGACGAGCGGATGTCCGCCTTGTTGTGCCTGATGTAGAAGCGCAGGAGCCTTACTATCGAGACGTCCTCCTCGCGGAAGGAGATGAGCAGGTTCTTGCGCATCGTGAACGACATGTTTACGCCGTGGGTGTCGTTTGCCAGGCGCTGGGGGAACAGCGAGAGTATGTGGACGCCGTCGGGACCCATGCGGAAGCGGGACGAGGACTCGATGTCGTCCATCTCGTCCTCCTCGGGCACGTCCTCGACGAAGAGCTTTTCAAGCCATTGGCGCTCCTTGTCGTCCGGCTGGTTGACGTCCAGCCATATGACCTCCGATGGCAGGCTCTGGCCGGGGGTCACGGGAAAGAGCGAAAGGGTGTCGTCGTCGTTGAGGCGGCATGCAGTGATCATGTAAGTCCTCCCGTTCACAGCCTAATTTGGGGCTGGTATAGATGGCGGCAGGGCCTTGGGCCCTGCACGGGAGCGCGCCGGGGCACGCATCGATTGTGTTTTGTCAGGCGGCGCGTTGGTTTCCCCCAGAAAGCCGCATCATGCGCGGCGGCCGCCTGCCTTGGAAAAGGCGCATATATGATACCCCGCGGCGGGGGCGATTTGAATCTCGCTTACGCGTAGTAGAGGCAGACGCAGGCGATCATGCCGAACGAGGCTATGAGCTTGCGGCGGAAGTTGCCCGGATCCTTGATGTACCTGCGGTAGAAGATGTAGGCGATGAGCACGCCGATGACCGCGCGCAGCGACTGCACGATGTTGCCGGCGACCACGCCGTCGAGGTTGAAGCAGCCGACTATGCCCACCATGCTCAATAGCCAGGCCGAGCCCATCTTCCAGGTGGCCGCGGTCGAGCGGAGCGTGATCTTCACATGCGCGAGCGGGGCAAGCAGCGCCGCGACCAGGCCGCAGGCGATGTACTCGAAGGTGATCCCCATGAAGACCTGCTGGGCGCGGCTCCCGTAGCCCATGGCGCCGAAATAGCGCATGAGGTTGGCCATCGAGAGGTCCGAGACGCAGTAGCTCAGGGCGCCCAGCGCCGTGAGGGCCAGGGGCTTGGGGCTGATGCGCCCTGAGATCGTGGAGAAGCGGATCCCGATGAGCACGATGAGCACCGCCGCGGCAAGCTGCTTTGCAGTAAAAGAGTCGCCCAGGAACACCGTGGTTATGACCGCGAGGATCGGGATCTTGACGGTGAGCAGCGGCGAGACCACCGAGGAGTCGGAGGCGGCGATGGCCGCGTTCGTGAAGTACTGCCCGAAGAAGTAGGGCGCGACGATGAGGCAGAGCCTTATCGCCACGCCTGAGTCGAAGGCGCGGTAATGGGCAAAGGCGATGAATGGGATCACCGTGGCTGCCGACATGAAGGCGTGGGAGCACAGGAGCAGCCTGATCCCGCGCAGCCCGGCCTTCTCCTGGCACTCCTTGGTGAAAGAGTAGTTGGCAGCCTGGCAGGCGGCGCCGAAGAGCCCCAGCATGAGCCCCATCCAATAAAGATCCATCAGGCCTCCCCGGAGAGCTGGGAGCCGACGTTCTCAGGCGACCAGTACGAGCCGTCCTCGGCGAGCACATGGGTCCTGAAGGTCTGCATGAAGCCCTCGAAGCTGCGCGCCCTGATGGCGTCGGCCATGCGGTGGTGCTCGGCTATGGAGCGCTTCAAGTGCACGGGGCTGGTGCCCAGGCAGTTGCGCACGGTGTCCATGAGCGCCGAGGAGAGGGTGTAGGCCCCGATGAAGTAGCGGTTGCCGCAGTGGGAGACTATGAGCTCGTGGAAGCGGGAGTCGAGGCGCAGGTATTCCTGGATCCTGCCGGACTCAAGGCTCTCGTCCATGCTCTCGACCACGATGTCAAGCTCGCGCGAGAGCAGCACGCCCTCGCGGGAGAGCGAGAGCCTCAGGGCCTCGGACTCGATGGTGAAGCGGAAGTGCAGCAGATCGTCAAGCTCGGAAGGGGTGAGCGAGAACACGTAGGTGCCGCTCTTGGGGCGGCGCGTCACGAGGCGCTCGGCCTGCAGGCGCTTGAGCGCATCGCGGATCGGCGCCTTGTTGGCGTGGAGCCTGGCCTCGAGCGCCCCTTCCGAGAGCTTGGCGCCCATCGGGACGGCCCCGCTGATGATGAGCTCCCTGATGCGCCGGTATACGATGTCTTTCTTCAAGTCCGCTGTTGGCATTGTCTGTCCGGGATTCCAAGTGTTGAAGCGCCAGTGGGCGCACGCGCCATATTCTAGCGCACGCGGCGCCCTTGGGCGGCCTTGGCCGGGGTTTTGGCATTTGCCATAAAGGGTTAGAATAGGCGGGCGGCCCGCAGGGGCGCGGAGATTGCAAAGGCAGGCATATGAGCTGGTTTGACAACGTATTCCACAAGAACAACCCGACCGAGAAGCACGAGATCCCAGAAGGCGTCTGGACCAAGTGCGAAGGCTGCGACCAGGTGCTCTATCGCGCCGAGCTCGAGCGCAACCTCTTCGTGTGCCCAAAGTGCGGGCACCACATGCGCATCAGGGCCCGCGCCAGGCTTGACTCGTTCCTCGACCCGGATGGGAGATCCGAGATCGCGGCAAACCTCGAGCCGCGCGACATCCTGAAGTTCAAGGATCTCAAGCGCTACAGCGACCGCATCAAGGCGGCGCAGAAGAAGACCGGGGAGAAGGACGCGCTCGAGGTGATGAAGGGCACCCTGAAGGGGCTTCCGGTGGTCGCCGCGGCCTTCGACTTCGACTTCATGGGCGGCTCGATGGGCTCGGTGGTCGGCGCGCGCTTCTGCGCCGGCGTCAGCGAGTGCCTGCGCGAGCGCCGCGCCATGGTCTGCTTCTCGACCTCTGGCGGCGCGCGCATGCAGGAGTCGCTCTTCTCGCTCATGCAGATGGCCAAGACCTCGGCGGCGCTCTCGAGGCTCTCGAAGGCCGGCCTTCCCTTCATCAGCGTGCTCACGAACCCGACCATGGGCGGCGTGAGCGCCTCGCTTGCGATGCTCGGCGACGTCAACATCGCCGAGCCCGGCGCGCTCATCGGCTTTGCCGGCCCCCGCGTCATCGAGCAGACCGTGCGCGAGACGCTGCCTGAGGGCTTCCAGCACGCCGAGTTCCTCAAGGACAAGGGCGCCATCGACATGATCGTCGCGCGCAAGGACATGCGCGACGAAATCGCAAGGCTCATCGCCCTGATGATGCTCCTGCCCAACCCCGACACCGCGGTGGCCGAGGTCAAGGCGGCGCGCGAGCAGAACCGCGCCGGCAGGAAGAAGGCTGCCTCGTCCTCGGGAAAGAAGGCCGCGACCAGGATATGACGCTGCAGCCAGGGGAGCCCTCCACGCTCGAGGGCTGGACCTCGTTCCTCTCCGATCTAAACCCCGATCGCATCGAGCTTGGGCTTGGCAGGGTTGGCGAGGTCTTCAAGAGGATGGGGCTCGACTCGCTGCGCGCGCTGCCAACCGTCGAGTTTGCCGGCACCAACGGCAAGGGCTCTACCGCCGCGCTCGTGGCCGCAACCCTCGAGGAGGCGGGAGTCCCCTGCGGCCTCTACACCTCCCCGCACCTGCTGCGCTTCAACGAGCGCGTGGTGATGAGGGGCAATGAGGCCGCGGATGACGAGCTGTGCCAAGGCTTCTCGGCTGTCTACCGGGCAAGCCATGAGGGCGCCTTCGTTCCGCTCACCTATTTTGAATACACCACGCTCGCCGCGCTCTGGTGCTTCCGCGAGGCCGGCGTCAAGGCGCTGTGCCTTGAGATAGGCTTAGGCGGCAGGCTCGATGCGGTGAACATCGTCGACGCTGACATCGCGGCCATCGTCTCAATAGGCTTCGACCACATGGCGATCCTGGGCAACACCCTGGGCAAGATAGCCCATGAGAAGGCCGGGATCATCAAGCAGGGCGCGGTGGCCGCAGTCACGGGCGTCCTGCCATCCGAGGCCTTCGAGGTGGTCAAGGCGCGCTGCGCTGAGTGCACCGTGCCGCTTTGCTCGCAGGGCCGGGATTTTGGCTTTGAAAAGCACGATGGCGGCTACCGCTTCACTGATGCCTCGGGATCCCATGATCTGCCCTCGCCGCTTGCGCCGGTGGAGTGCGCGGCGGTGGCATGTGAGATAATCTCGCGCCTGCCTTCGATCAATAAGCCCTTCAAGGCCAGCGATCTTTGGAAGGCGGCCTCAAGCGCCCTTGCAAGAACCAGCCTGCCCGGGCGCATGCAGAAGGCGCGCTCAAAGCCCGACGTCTACTTCGACGTCGCGCACAACGTGCCCGCGGCGCAGCACCTCAAGGCGGCGCTTTCAGCGCGCAGGCCTCAAGGGCGCCGGATCGCCGTCTGCGGGATGCTGCGCGACAAGGACGTCGAGGGCGTGCTCTCAGTGCTCGCCCCGTGCTTCTCGTCCTTCCACTGCGCAAGCCTGCACTGCGGGCGCGGCGAGGTGTCCTCAAGGCTCATGCGCGCGCTGCCGGAGGGCATGGCGCGCGCTGAATACGAGAGCGTGGCACAGGCCTTGTCATCCGCGCTCTCCGAGGCCGGGCCCTCAGATGAGATCGTGGTATTCGGATCATTCGTGACCGTGGCCGAGGCGGCAAGGGCCCTCGGCGGTCCAGTCAACAGGGGATAGAAATGGCTTTTGGCAGAAAACTGCGCAACCGTCTGGTGGGGCTCCTGGTGCTCGTGTCGCTGGTGCTCATCCTGATGCCGATGATCATGAAGCCCGAGGACACCTACAAGAAGTCCGAGAAGAGCATCGCGGTCGACCAGAACGGGGCGGTGACCGACACCACGGGCCGCCTGGTTGAGAACGGCGAGCACGACTACAGCGATCTGCTCGCCCCGGTCGAGGACAACGGCGTCAACCCGCGCGACATCGCAGCGCAGAACAGCGGCAGCCAGCAGGGCGCCGCCGCTCCAGCTCAGGGCGCCCCCCAGGCTGGCGCCGCGATCCCCGCCCCGCCTGAGATAAAGCCGGCGCAGGCTCCGGCCCCGGCAGCCGCCTTAAATTCGCCGCGCCAGGCGTCCGGGCGCGAGATCCCCTCTGATCCCAACGCGCAGGTCGAGATGCTCAAGAGCGCCCGCAAGGCCGGTCAGGATCAGGCGAGCGCCAATCCAAAGCCCCAGGCCCAGCAGGATCAGAAAGGCGAGGTCTTGAGGAGCCAGAGGCAGCAGCCCCAGAAGGCCGCCGCGGCCCCTGCCGCCGCGCAAGCCAAGGCTGGTACCTATTCCGTGCAGGTCGGAGTCTTCAGCAACCCGGCAAACGCCCAGAAGATCGCCTCGAAGTTGCGCGCGGCGGGCATCGCGGTGCGCACTGAGAACGCCACGCTCGGCGGCAAGAGCGTCGTGAGGGTGCTCGCAGGCTCGGCCACCACCCGCGAGGCAGCGCAGAGCATCGCCTCGCGCGTCTCCCAGATCACAGGCTCCAAGGCCAACGTCGTCGCCAACTGAGGTTCACAGTTCACATGAAAGCTCCTACAATCCGCGAGCTTGAGCGCGAGTGCAACGAGATCCTGGATAGCGCGTCGTTCAAGGATTTTGCCTACAACGGGATCCAGGTCGAAGGCAGCAGGGAGTGCCGCTGCATCCTTACGGCCTGCACCGCCTCGCAGCGGGCCATCGACAGCGCAATCAAGGCCGAAGCCGATGTGCTCCTGGTCCACCACGGAATCATGTGGAAAGGGGCGTTCCAGCCGTATTCCGGGATGGTCAGGCGCCGCCTCAAGGCGCTATTTGACAGCGGGATCACGCTCATCGCCTACCACCTGCCGCTTGATGCGAGCATGGAGTACGGCAACAACGCCTTCCTCGCAAATGCCATAGGCGGCGGTGACATGGACTGGGTGGCGCCCGGGGACCCGACCTCCATCGGCATGACCTGCACGCTGCCGCGCGCCATGAGCGCCAGGGCCGTCGCCGAGAAGCTCTGCCGCACCTGCGGCTGCGAGGTGCGGGTTTCAGGCGAGGATCTCAAGGTCAAGCGCATCGGGATCTGCTCGGGATCAGGTTCCTTCATGCTCGATAACGCGGCTGACTTCGACATGCTTGTGACCGGGGACTGCGCTGAGCAGGCATGGCACGAGGCAGCCGAGAGCGGCATCGCGCTTGCGGTGATGGGGCACGACAGCTCGGAGATGGGCGGCGTTGCCGCGCTGGGGCAGCACCTGGCCGAAAAATACGGCCTCGAGTTCGTCTCGGACTTCTATGATCCGATGCAGGACAGCGGCATAGCGCTGCCGGAGTGAAAGGAATGGTTCAGATGGCAGATCAAGGCCAGCTCTCGACCGAGGCCAGGATGGTGCGCGAGGCGCTCATCGCCCGCGGGCTTGAGAACCCGGGCATCGACAATGGGCTCACCTCCGAGCAGAAGAAGGCCGTCATCGCCTCCTCCTTTGCCAAGATCATGGAGGCCCTGGGGCTCGATCTCACGGACGACAGCCTCATGGAGACCCCGCAGCGCGTGGCGCGCATGTACGTGGACGAGGTCTTCTCGGGGCTGGACTACCGCAACTTCCCCAAGGTCTCGGTATTTGACAACAAGATGCATTTCGACGAGATGGTGAAGGTGGGCGGGATCACGCTGACCTCGACCTGCGAGCACCACTTCGTCGTAATGGACGGCGTGGCCAAGGTCGCCTACATGCCCGCCGACAAGATCATCGGCCTCTCCAAGATCAACCGCATCGTGCAGTTCTTCGGGAGGAGGCCCCAGGTGCAGGAGCGCATGACCCAGCAGATCCTGGTGGCGCTCCAGACGCTGCTGCGCACCAAGAACGTCGCCGTCACGGTGACCGCGGTGCACTACTGCGTCAAGTCGCGCGGCGTGCGCGATCCGGCCTCGTCCACCACCACTACGGCGCTGGGCGGCTACTTCAAGACCAATTCGCTCTCCCGCCACGAGTTCCTGACCGATTAGGAGTCAAAAAATGGCTAGCAAAGACGATTACCTGGTTTCCCTGGTCGTGCCCTGCTACAACGAGCACGAGACCATCGGGCCGTTCATGGAGGCGGTGGACGAGAAGCTCGCCTCCGTAAAGGATCACATCGAGATTGTGTTCGTGGACGACGGCTCGAAGGACGACACTGCAAAGCAGATCCACGAGCTGTGCCTGAAGGATCCGCGCGTGAGCCTCATCAGGCTCTCGCGCAACTTCGGCAAGGAGGCCGGCATGTCCGCCGCGCTCGACCTGGTGCAGGGCGACGCGATGGTCATGATGGACGCCGACTTGCAGGATCCCCCCGAGCTCGTGCTCGACTTCATCAGGTGCTGGCGCGAGGAGGGCGTCGACAACGTCTATGGCGTGCGCACCGACCGCTCGCAGGACACCGGCGCCAAGCGCGTCACCTCGGGCCTCTTCTACAAGGTCTTCAACACGCTCTCCTCGCGCGTGAAGATCCCCGAGAACGTCGGCGACTTCCGCCTCATCGACCGCAAGATCATCGACACCCTGAGGGATCTTCCCGAGCGCAACCGCTTTATGAAGGGCCTGTTCGCCTGGCCTGGCTTCACCTCGCGCGGCATCGGCTACAAGCGCCCCGAGCGCGTGGCTGGGCAGACGAAGTGGAACTACTGGAAGCTGTGGAACTTCGCGCTCGACGGCATCTCCGGCTTCTCCTCGCTTCCGCTGAGGGTCTGGTCCTATGTGGGCGGCGCGGTCGGCTTGTTCGCGATCCTCTACATGGTCTTCATCTTCATAAAGACGATGGTGGTCGGCATCGACGTCCCGGGCTACGCCTCGATCATGAGCGCGATCCTCTTCTTGGGCGCCGTGCAGCTCATCTCTATCGGCGTGCTCGGCGAGTACCTGGGGCGTCTTGGCGAGGAGGTGAAGGGCCGCCCGGTCTACGTGGTGCGCTCGCTTGAAGGCCCCATTGCCTCCAAGATCAGGAAGGGCGTCACCTCGACCATCGTGGGCGTCACCTGCAACGAGGGCGCCGACTACGAGAAGAAGAACTCCGCAGGCCCGGACGAGCAGCCGCGCGGCGAGGACAAGCCATCCTCATCAGACAGGATCTGACCGATGCGTATCGCGATGTGCGTCGAGTACGAGGGGTGGGGGTATTCGGGCTTCCAGCGCCAGAAGGTGTGCCGCAGCGTCCAGGGCGAGCTTGAGCGCGCTCTCTCGGCGATCGCAGACGAGAGCGTGGTCCTCTCCTGCGCCGGGCGCACCGACGCGGGCGTGAGCGCCACGGGGCAGGTCATCCACTTCGACTGCTCCAAGGAGCGCTCCGACCGCTCGTGGGTGATGGGCACGAACACCCACCTGCCGCGCGACATCGCTGTTTCGTGGGCGCGCCACGTGGACGACTCGTTCCACGCCCGCTTCTCGGCCCGCGCCAGGCGCTACCGCTACATCATCCGCAACACCGTATCCCGCCCCGGGGTGTTATCCCGCGGGGTATCCGTCTACCACGGCGAGTACGACGCCGCGGCCATGGATCGCGCGGCGCAGTGCCTGTGCGGCGAGCATGACTTCAGCTCGTTCTGCGGGGCTGACGAGGAGAGCCGCTCGAGGAGCCGCTATGTGCACTATGCAAGCGTCAACAGGTCCGGGCCCTTCATGGTCTTCGACATCGCGGCCAACGCCTTCCTGAACCACATGGTGCGCAACATCGTGGGTTCGCTGCTCGAGGTGGGGGAGGGCAAGAAGCCCGAAGGCTGGCTCAAGGAGGCGCTCGAGGCGCGCGATCGCGAGGCGGCCGGTCCCACGGCGCGCCCCGACGGGCTCTACCTCGTGGACGTCACCTACCCCTCATCGTTCGGGCTGCCCAGGCGCGACTTCATCGGCCCGCTGTGGCTTGAGTGAAAAGCGCGGATGCGTTCATGGTGCGCAGGCGCCAGGGCGGCTATAATCAATTGTTGTAGGCTCGGTTCAAGCCGGGCCGCGCCCATGGGGGCGCAAGAGCGGAGCATGAGGAAGGAGTCCGATGCTTAACTTGCCCAATGTCCTGACGCTCGTCAGGTTGGCCCTGATCCCGGTTTTCGTGATCCTCTTCTACTGGCCCACGGAGATCTCGAACCTGCTTGCGGCCATAGTGTTCATCGCCGCGGCGCTCACCGATCTGCTGGACGGCTTCCTCGCGCGCAAGCTCAAGCAGACCACCAAGTTCGGCGCCTTCCTCGATCCGGTCGCCGACAAGATCATCGTCTGCACGGCGCTGATCCTCATCGTCGAGTTCTACTCGGTGCACGTCTCCGAGTTCTTCCCGCACATGAACCTCTTCGTGTCGATCCCGGCGATGATCATCGTCGCCCGCGAGATCACGGTCTCGGCGCTGCGCGAGTGGATGGCGGAACTGGGCAAGCGCTCGCTGGTTGCAGTGAGCTGGGTCGGCAAGTGGAAGACCACCATCCAGCTCGTCTCGATCGCAGGCCTTATATGGCGCTACAACGACGTGATCATCTACAGTGCGCTCGGCATGCTCGCCGTTGCCACCGTGCTCACCATCTGGTCGATGGTGATGTACCTGAAGGTCGGCCTCATGAACATGCGCGAGAACGCAGCCGAAGCGGTGAAGCCGCCTGAGGCCAAGCCCTGATCAGATGCAGCGCGCGGGCTTGGGCAGGCCCGCATAGCGGGCGGCGCTCTTGGCGGCGCCCTTTGGAAACAGCCTGGCAAGGGCCGCGGACGAGGCAAGCTCGGCGCGGCCCTTCTTTTTGAGCAGGGCGATCAGCCCGCGCATTGGCGGGGTTGCCGCATACTGCTGGTAGTAGTCGCGCACGGCATTGATGACGGTGCGGTGCGCATCAGTAAGCTCCAGCCCGTCTGCGGCCGCCATTTCCTCCATCAATTGCTCGTCCCAGTCGCTCTGGTCGAGGAGAAAGCCCTCGCTGTCGGTTTCAATAGTCCTTCCGTCGTGCTCGATAGCCATCAGATGCCTCCGCAACTTGGTTCCAAAGCTTGATCTAACTGGGAGTTGATGTACAATAGCACCGTTTTGCGGATGGGTGGCAGAGCGGTCTAATGCAACGGTCTTGAAAACCGTCGAAGGCTTCGCCTTCCGTGAGTTCGAATCTCACCCCATCCGCCACAAACTCTGTTTTCCTTCCTTTTCCTGCATGTTTCCCAGCCTTGATACAGAGCCATTTTCGTGCCTTCCGGATCACCGCCATATTTTGCGTCTCGCCTTGATGCGACTGGGATTGCAGGATCTGTCCTGCGCCACTATGCGCCGATCTGCGACAGATGGCACTGGATGTCACGAAAAGCGATGAAGAGGGCACTGATCAGAATTGATCAGAATTTTTTCGCGGATTCTGATCAGTACTTTTGACGCGAATAAAGATCAGTGGATTTTGATCAATGAGCAGGATTTCACATAAAATCACCTGGGCCGCCCTGAAGTCGAAGGCGGAAAAGCTACTTTCATCTCCTCCTGGGACGCGCTCCGTGGCGTGCGGCGACGGCCTCGTCCTGCGCGTTTTCTCCTCCAATACGCGCAGCCGGGCCTACTGGTACATGCGCATTGGCTATTCTTTTGTCCGCATTGGAGAGTATCCCCGCATGTCCCTTGCTGACGCCCGTGCCGAGCTTGCCGTCAGGATTGAGCAAAGCGATCGCCCCTCTCAAACCGGTGTGGGAGGACGGCTTTTCGGTGAGCTGGCCGATGAATGGCTGCTTTCCAAGAAGCGGCTCGCCAGGTACCCCAACATCCGCAAGTGCGTCGAGTACCTCAAGCCGCTCGCCAATGTTCCGGTCCGCAAAATCACCAACATAAGGGCAAAGAATGCGTTGCTTTCACAGGAAATAACCCCGTACAAGCTCCAGGAGGTCATTTCGTCTCTTTGTTCAATCATGGATCTTGCGATTGAAGACGGAATAATCAATTTTGAAGCGCCACAGGCTTGATCACGAGGATGACTACAGGCTGGCAATGAAGCAGAAAAACGACCGCGCCAGGACAAGAGCAGCGGAAAAAGCCAGGAGCGAAGCAGCGCTGAAAGCCAATGAGGCCAAAAGAAGGAATGCTGCAAGCTCGCTGAATGGCTTTGTTTTTGCCCAGCCGGAGGATTGGCCATGCGCTCCGGCTGGCGCCGCATACAACCACATATTCAAATGCTGGATCGTCCCGAAAACGAAAAAATCAGCCGCCAGACTCATGATGGACAGTTTTTATTCGTCGAAAATATGGCGGAGCCTTGACGAGTTCGCAGCAAAGAAGCTGCCAATGTCAAAGGGCGAGATAAACGGCTTCATTTCAAGATGGCGCCTGATCTAGGATGGAGGAAGGATGAGCGAGAAGGAATATGTGGAAAAAACGCTGTCATACTGCGAGAAGATCCTTAATCTGATCGCAGCTTCGATAGGCGGAATACTCGTTTACCTGTTCATGAACTACGATGGCCTGGATAAAACAAGGCTGATTGTGTTGATCGTGGTCGAGGTGCTGCTGGTGATCGCCGGAATTGCCGATGTGGTCATACTGGTGTCGAAACTTTCTAAATACAGGAAGATGCAATGAATATTCTTTATGCTTTTGCGGTGATATTCCCCGTAGTCGCATTGCTTGGCATGATGCTATACATAATCTGGCCAAGAAACGTAAGAAAATAGCCAAGGGCTTCCTTATGCAATGCCAGACAAGGATGCTGGCGCAACTTTGGAAACAAGCCAGCGCCAGCCTTTGAACTGGCCAATGCCGGCGTGAAGGGCGGGCCGCGCCCGCCCTTGTTCCCTCACTCATTCCTCCTCAAGCCCGTCAAGGAAGGCCCACCACAGCTTCATGGCGCTCCTGCGCTGCATGAGGTAGTCGTCGTCGCGGCGGTACGCCCCCCTCGACCTTGCCCGGAGCATGCTGGAGGATCGCCTCGCTCACAAATGGCGGCACCCTTGCGGCGTTGTGCGAAAACCAGTTCTTGCCCAAGGACCTGATCCCGTGGGCGCAGAGCCTGTCCTTGTACCCAAGATCCTTCAGGGCCCGGTTAAGCGTCTGAGGCGAGAGGGGCAGGGCGCGATCCCGCAGGCCCCGGAAGATCCAGCCCATTTCCGTGCTGCCGTACTCCCTGTAAGCCTTCGCCAAGAGATCTTCCAGCTTCGCATCGGTTGGAACGATGAAGCGGTCCTTCGTCTTCGTCTGCACCGCCGCAATGCAGTGCCTCGCATGATCCAGATCCGGATACTTGAGCCTGACAACCTCGCCGGGCCGCAGCAGGGTGCGCAGGCTGATCTGCAGCAGCAGTTCGCGCCTGCCGCCTGCCTTCCTGAAGTCGGAGATCAGCCTCCGAGTCTGCCTTCCTATTTCAGCATGAACGAGGCTGTGGCGAAGTGGGAGGCGATGGGCGTCAAGGTGGCGCGCAACGACGAGATGTGGGATCCCAAGTCTCCAGCGTCCGAGATTGATGCCGAGGTTCTCGATCTTTCCTCAAGCGGCGCGGGGATCAACTACACCGTGTTCAAGGGCGGCAACCACATGTACACTTGGTCCTTTGCCTACGGGATCCGCCCTGTGCTCGACTGGATGTTCGCGCAAAGCCGCGACGATCGCATGGCTCATCACAGCATGAAGGCCAAAGATGATCTGGACAGCGGCGTGAAGGCCTGCGGCGAGGGCAATTATAAAGGCGCGCTGGAGCTCTTTGAGCGGGCCGATCTTGAGGGGAATTTCAAGGCGGCAAGGCATCTTGGGATCATGTACGAGCAGGGCCTTGGGGTTGAGAAGGATCCTGCCAGGGCAGCGGCCCTGTACGTAAGAGCGGCAGCCGCAGGCGACATCACCGCCTCCTTCCTGCTTGGCGACCTGTATCGCCGGGGCGCGGGCGTGCGGAAGGATCTGGTCAGGGCGCGCGCGCTCTACGAGGCGTCGGCCCAGCGCGGCGACATCATCTACGCGCCTGCCATGGTCGCGCTTGGAATGTTGTACGAGCAGGGGAGCGGAGTGAGGCAGGATGCTGCTGCAGCGCAAGTCCTCTATGACAAGGCAAAGGCAGCAGGACATGACGTGAAGGCGCAGCTGTCTGCCCTTGGAAAGTAACGGGGCAGTGCGCAGCTTCGCAACTTGACGAGCAAAGATGCGCGGTGCCCTCCTGAAGCGCCTCGTCCTTACTTACAATCTAGGGCATAAGCGCACGGCCTTTGTCTGTGCGAATCTTGCTTTGGATTGAACAGGGGACGCAAAGTTATGAAAGTTGCCATTGCAGGCACCGGAATGATCGCCGGGCGGGCCGTCAAGGCCTTGGCGCAGGTTCCAGGCACCAGGATCACCGGGGTTTATGGCAGGGCGCACAGCCTTGAAAAGGCAGAGGCTCTTGCCAAGGAGGCCGGAGGAGCCGCTGTATTCACCGACTTTGGAGAAATGCTCAAGGCGGTGGACGCCGACTGCGTTTACATCGGGCTTGTGAACAGCGCGCACTACGAGTACGCGAAGGCGGCGCTGGAGGCCGGATTCAGTGTCATCTGCGAGAAGCCCCTGTGTGCAACGCTCGCGCAGGCGGAGGATCTAGCATCGATCGCGCGGTCAAAAGGCCTGATGCTGATCGAGGCCGTCACCACGCTCCACCTGCCTAACTTCAAGGCGCTCTGCGAGCAGCTTCCGCGCATTGGCAGGATCCATCTCGTGCAGGGATGCTACTGTCAGTATTCAAGCCGCTACGACCGCTATCTCAGGGGCGAGGTCCAGCCGGTTTTCGATCCTGCCTTGGCAGGCGGGTGCCTCATGGACATCAACTGCTATCTTATGAACCTGCTTGTCGGGCTGTTCGGGGCGCCAAAGGCGGTTTCCTACAGCGCGAACCGTGGATTCAACGGCATCGACACTTCGGGCACGGCGGTGCTCGGCTATGACGGCATGACTGCAGTTGCAAGTGCTGCGAAGGACTCCTCGGGGCCGTCTTCAATCGTGTTTGCTGGAGAGAAAGGGTGGATCCTCATCGATGACTCGCCGAACTTCCTCAGGCATTTCACAGTTCATACCAAGGATGGCGATGAGAGGTTCGAGCTCAACCGCTACGCGGACAAGATGGTCCACGAGTTCATCGAGTTCAAGGAGTTCCTCGAGCGCAACGATCGCAAGGCCGCGGACAAGTGGCTTGATGTCTCGCTCAAGGTCATGGAAGTGCTCGAGAAGGCGCGCGCGGACGCGGGGATCGAATTCTCGTAGAGGCCATGGCAGTACGATGCTGCTTGCGCGGGTTAGCATTCATTTGCCATGACGAGAAGCGGGAGCCGAAAGGCTCCCGCTTGAGGTACTAGTTTAGGAAAAGCGGGAAATTACCACCAAGCCTCGGCCTGAACACCGAAGTTCACGCCGTTGTTCCAAGAATTGCCATCGTACAGGGTATCGGAGATGGAATCCTTGTTGGAGGAGTGCAGGTAGGAGCAGTAGAACCTGATCTCAGGACGTGCCCAGAGCGAAGCTGAGGGGGCGATTGCGTAAGCCAGAGTGTACTTCTGGCCCTGCTCGTCAGCACCAGTGCCTTTCTTTGCGTTCTCAACCTTCTTCCAGAAGGCGCCGACTTCGGCCATGATGCGCGAGTATGTGGTCACCTGGTAGCTCGGGCGGACAGTCACGGCGAACATCTTGGTGTTGTCGGTGGTGTCGTTGCCGATGTGGTCGTAGTCGTAACGCACTGCATGCATGATGTGGAACTTGTCGGAGCCGACAGCGGCCTCGCCCTGGTTCATGATCCTAAGCCAGTAGTGGTGGCTCAAGTCGCCGCCCCAAGTCTGGTAGTACATCGGGTGGTTCTGCAGGGAAACAGCCTTGGTGCCGTACTGGAGGGTGGTGGTGTTGAAGCCCCAGGAGCCGGAGAAGGTGATGTCAGCGGTGTACAGGCCTGAGAAGCCAGCGCTGGTGTCAACATAGGACTGGTGCTTTGACTTGTCAGGATCCATGAAGGAGGCGCTCAGCTCAAGGTAACCGCCATTCCAGTAGCTCCCGCCATAGCGGATGTCATACATATTGTAGTTGCCAAAGCTGTTCTCGACTTTCTTATAGTACTTGCCGTCGGCTGCCTTATAGTAGGTGTTGCCGTCATCATCCTTGCCTTCAAAATAGCCTAAGCCATTCGCCAGCTCGTAGTGATATTTCGAGTAGCCGTCTTCGAGCTTGGTGATGTTGTCATGCGCCTTGCGCACCCAAGCGATGGAAAGCTTGCCCGGTCCAAGTTCCAGGTTCTCGAGACCTGCGCCAGAGCCCGACAGATCCTCGTAGTAGTAGTCCCAAAGGTGAACGTCGTGACGGTTGTAGAAACGCTTGCCTGCCCACAGGGTTGCGTCCTTCTTGCCCGGGATGATCCCCTTGGCCTGAACGTTCATCTCGCGGAGTGCGAACTCAACGTCTTCGCTACCATAGGCTTCGTCAAGGTCATCAAAGCCCTTGGTGCCGTAGTAGTTGGACCTTTCAGTAGCTTCGTAGTCGTTGTCGCCCTTGGACTTCATGGCGAAACGGGTGTTGACGAAGAACTCTGTATCATCTTTCTTGAAGACGCGGGAGCCTAATGCCAGCTCGCCGTAAGTGTCTTCCTCATTGCCAAGGCGGCCGACCTGCTCTGAATTCCAGCGGGTCTGTGAACCGCCATGGTTGAAGTGGCCGACACCGGCACGCATGTAGCCGTGGAAGTCAAAGGTGGGGGCGTTGTCGTCTGCGAAAGCAGCCGGAGCGGCGATTAAAGCGGCCATTACGGTTACGGCCAGCGAATCGCTCAAGCAGCAGAAGAATAAAGCATAACTTCAGGTTATATAAAATCGAAACGTTTCGGAGAGAAAAACGTCAAAACAATACATGTGAATGTCAATTCTGTTCAGTAGACAAAATACACAAATGACACGACGCATCAATACTCTGGCTCAGTTCCATAAAAAAATGTTAATAAACAGCGAAAATATCTTTGTAACGGTTTGAATTTAAAGATGAAGGTAAAGTTTAAAAAAGTTCCCCAAAAATTAAAATAAATTTTGCCAAAGATCACAAAAACGCCTAAATCGAGCAATACAGTACACAAAACTGTCAATAGTGGTAATAAAACCCACTTAGGGCCAACTTATACTTTGAATCGTCAAAAGGGATGAGTCTTTGGCTTCTTGACTTTTTGATGCATGGACGAAAGCCCATGGACCGGAATACTGGAATTACAAATAAAAACGCCAGATTTCGGATATCTAACAAGAAACTGGATGCCAGAAGGCTCCAGAAAACTTAGAGAAGGAACTATGAATAAGCTTAATACGCTGGCCGTAACCGTAATGGCCGCTTTAATCGCTGCTCCGGCTGCTTTCGCAGACGACAACGCCCCCACCTTTGACTTCCACGGCTACATGCGTGCCGGCGTCGGCCACTTCAACCATGGCGGTCGCCAGATCCGCTGGAACTCCGACACGGTCGGCCGTCTCGGCAACGAGGAAGACACCTACGGCGAGCTGGCCTTAGGCTCCCGCGTCTTCAAGAAGGGAGACACTGAGTTTTCTGTCAATTCCAGAATTGCTATCAAGAGTGCCGGAGACAATGACTACGAGGCCACCGACAGGAATTTTGGCACTGACAATGGCTTTGCCAACGACAGCGACGAAGACGCTGAGTTTGCACTCCGTGAGTTGAATGTGATGGCGAAGGGCATCATCCCGGGCAAGAAGGACGCAACCCTGTGGGCAGGCAAGCGCTTCTACGAGCGCCACGACGTGCACATTTGGGATCTGTACTACTGGGATATCTCCGGTTCAGGCGCCGGTTTAGAGAACCTGGCCCTTGGCCCGGGCAACCTCTCCATCGCCTGGACCCGCAGGCAGCACAACGGCGGCGACTACGAGACCACCGGCAGCTTCGACGGCGTTGATACTTATACTGATGCAGCTGGCAAAAAGCATTCAATTGCCGACAAGAACATCAACTACTTCGACGTCCGCTATGCCGGCTCTTACTGGAACGGCGGCTGGCTGGAGTTCGGCGCTACTGTCGAGGCTCCTGAGAGGGCCAATCTTGGCGACGGCTCGTACTACAAGTACGACAACGGCACTTCCACCCTGCTGACCGCAGAAGCCACTTTCTCGGGCTCCTGGGGCTTCAACAAGACCACCCTGCAGTGGGGCAACGGCGGCTGGATGTCCGGCTCCGCCTGGTATGACGACTGGGAAGACACCGATGGCGCCTTCATGATCCGTTTGATCAACCAGGGCGAAGCTGCCATTGGCACCGACAGGTTCCACCTGATGCACGCGGTTCGCTACGAATACAAGAGCTACGACAACACCAGCACTGACAACAGCAAGCTGCTCGCCGCTGCGATTCGTCCTTCTTTCCAGATCACCCAGTACAGCCGCATCATGGGTGAGATTGGTGCTTATTGGAGCAAGACCAGCCCGGTTAGCGGTGACGACTCCTCTTCGCAGGGCCAGAAGTACACTTTGGCTTACGCTGTGGCGCCGTCCGCTTCGCTGTGGGCCCGTCCTGAGATCCGCTTCTACGTGTCCTACCTGCACGCTTCCGGCGATAACCGCATTGACGACTACGATTCCAACAAGACTAACTCGCTGCACAACTACGGCGAGAGCTGGAAGTCTGGCACCAACATCGGTATTCAGGCTGAAGCTTGGTGGTAATTTCCATCGCTTAACTGTATAGCTTTAAGTCCAGAAGGGAGTCTCTTGGCTCCCTTCTTTCGTTTGTGTCCGACCTGAATCTATTGCATAACTTTGCGTAACTTCTGTTCAGTGCACATCGTGGCTCTGTTGGCTTCCTCACTGTAAACAGCGATTCCAGTCACCTGCTGTCAGGAGCTGGCAGGTTCCTCTTGCTGGCCCCGAATGAGGCTCACTTGGGAGGCGATCCGGGGCAGCCCGCCCCTTTGGCCAGATGCAGCGCAAGGCGCTGCAAGTTGACCGAAATCATAACGTCACTTCTGTGGCGCTTGATCGCTACTTTGGTCGCGAATCTTAGTGCTGGCGCGAGCATCAGTAGATCTCTGATTATTCGCAGGATCCAGCAAATTCTTGCTGCCTTGGAGGGCCATCAACAGGCGCCCTGCCCGCAGGATGTTGCATGCTGCATTAACGTCGGCGTTTGCAGAGTAGCCGCAGCTGACACACTTGAACACAGGTTGCGAAGAGCGGTTCTTCTTGCTGATGCAACCGCACTTGGGACAGGTGCGGCTTGTGTTCTTGGGATGCACCTGCACGAAGACGCCGCCCTTGAGCTTCATCTTGTAGCCGACCTGCCTGAAGAACTCGCCCCAGCTCTCGTTCAGGTTCATGCGGTTGAGCGTGGACTTGACCTTGTTGTTCTTGCCGGGCTTATGGACAGTACCTTTGGCTGATTTCGTGATGTTCTTGATCTGCAGGTCTTCGGCGACAATTACGTCGTGCCCCCTGACGATCTTGGTCGAGTACTTGTGCATGCGGTCGCGCTTTATGTCCGACTTGCGCTTGTACATCAGCGCAAGCTTCTTTACGAGCTTTGCGCGGTTACTGGAGCCTGGCAGCGAGCGGTCAAGCTTCTTGTGAAGCAGGCTGATCCTGCGATCGATTCCGTCCAGGTGCTTGTTGAAGCTCTCAAGCTGCGTGCAGTCGCTCAAGGTCGCGAAGAACCTCGATCCCATGTCGATGCCGACCGAGTTATCAGGATCTGGTTCGGTGATCTCTGGCGCGTGCGGCTTCACTGCCAGCGCCATTCGCATCGGGTAGGACCGCTGGCCAGAGCGAGTTTATAAAGCTCCACCAGAGCTTCATCGCGTTGCGGCGCTGCTTCAAGTAGTCATCGTTGCGCCGATAGGCGCGCTCGACCTTCGATGTGGCGTGCTGGAGGATCGCCTCGCTGATGTAGGGCGGCACCTGGCTTGTCCTGTCTGCAAAGAAGTTTCTTCCGATAGAGCGGATCCCGTGCGCGCAGAGCTTTCCCTGGTACCCGCAGTCAGTCAGGGCGCGGTTCATCGTCTGCGGCGAGAGTGGCGCGCGCGGATCGCGGTAGCCCCTGAAGACGTAGCCGGTCTCATCGCTTCCGTAAAGGCGGTGAGCCTCAATCATAAGTGCCTCGAGCGTGTCATCGGTTGGGATGATGAACTCGTCGTGTGTCTTGGTCCTGCGAGCGGTGATCTGGTGGCGCTTGAGGTCAAGATCGGAGATCTTGAGGGAGACGACCTCTGCAGGGCGCAGCAGCACTCGGAGGCTAATCTGCAGGAGGAGCCAGCGTCGGCCTCCCTGCCTTGCAAAGATCTCAAGGAGCTTGCGCAGCTCGACCTTGATCTCGTCGTGGTTGAAGCTCGGGCGGTGCCTCGCCATGGCCTCCGACATCTGCTCTGCCTTCCTCATGATCGGAAGGCTCCAGATGGTGCCTAGCGGGTTGCGGTCGATGACCCCGATCGCCACGGCAAAGTCGAGCACCGAGACCATGAGCCTCGTTGCGGTGACCGCGCTGGTGTAGCGTCCGGTGGCAACGAGGTTGTCGACTACATCCCTCCCGAAAATGAGCGGGTTCAAGCGATCTGCGCGCACCTTCTCGTAGATGCTCAGGTGGAGCGCCCACATCTTGCTGTGGAGCGTCTTCGAGTTCTCCTTGAGCACGGCGCGGTTCTGGCCTTCAAAAAGCACGAATATGGCGCCAAGCTTGGGGCAGCGGCGCAGGGCGCGCACCTCCCTGTAGAGGGGATCTTCTTTCACATCAGGCATTTTCGACTCCTTTGCGTTTTGCTCCCCCGCGCCTTGCGCGTCAAGGCGCTGCGCGGGGCTTACGCAGGAGTGCAAAAATGGAGCCGTCAGCAGGTGCTGTCGTCCTGAAGGCGCCTCGTCAGGCGCATCTGAATGAGGCAGAGCAGCCCCACCAGCATGAAGATCACCGTAGCTATCGCCGCTGCCAGGCCGTAGTCGTTGCCGCATCCGCCCTCGAAAGCAATGCGGTAGGTGAAGCTCACCAGGAGATCGGTGTAGCCTGCGGGCTGGTCGGAGTCGATGAAGTCAGGACCGCCTCCGGTGAGCAGCTTGATGAGCACGAAGTTGTTGAAATTGAATGCGAACGATGCGATGAGCAGCGGCGCAAGCGGCCTCATGAGCAGGGGCAGGGTGATGAAGCGCAGGTTCTGCCAGGGGCTTGCGCCCTCGATGGCGCTGGCCTCGTAGAGATCATCGGGGATCGATTTCAGAAGCCCCATGCAGAGGATCATCATGTATGGGTAGCCAAGCCAGCGTTGACGAGGAGCAGCATCGCCAGCGCCAGATGCGGATCAGAGAACCAGTCCGGCGTCTGCCACTGCATCCCGAGCATCGCGAGCGCGGGCTCCATGATCATCTTCAGGAAGATGTTGACCTCGCCCCAGTGCTGGTTGAACAGCCCCTTGAAGACGAGGATCGAGATGAACGACGGCACCGCGTAGGGGAGCATCAGCAGCACGCGGTAGACGGATCTGCCTTTGAGGAAGGGCCACTGCACGAGGCAGGCAAGCACTAGCCCGACTGCAAGCGACAGCACCACCGTGCCCAGGGCGAATGCCACCGTCCACGCGAAGATCCTAAGGAAAGGCCCCTGCGCGCTCCTGAAGAACCTCCGGTAGTTGGCAAATCCGACTCCAACGCGAAAGCCCGGGGCGAACTCTTCTCCCGATGGACGCCCCTGCGCGTCGGCGTACTGGTAGAAGCCGGCCTCCATGTTCGCCACGAAGAGCGCCTTCTTCCCGTTGTCATAGAGCGCCGGCACTCCTTCAACCTCCGATCCCTTCTTGACTCGGGTGAACTTGAAGCCGGCCTTGGTAAAGCGCCACAGCCCGGACAGCGCCAGCACGTGCTTGTCCGGCAGCACGAGATCCGCCTTCATCAGTCCCATGCGCCGTGCGAAGAACTCCTTGACAGGCATGGCTACGGCAGGAAAGGGAGCCGCCGCCTTGCGCATCCTGATCCTCATCCTCGGCGCGTCATCGGGGATCCCGCCCTTTGGCAGCTCAACGGAACTTGAGAGGAACGTTCCGTCCAAGCCCGATACCTCAATCAGGCATCGCCCTCCGCCTGCGTCAATAAGCGACGTCGCGTACCCGTCATGACCGAGGCGGTACATGTCACGCATGTGGTAGAGCATGGCCTGGCGCACCGTCATGATGTGGCTTCCCGAGTAGTTGGTGAAAGAGAAGTAGACGGTGTAGGCAAGCGGAAAGATGATGAAGGCGATCGTGCCCGCGATCGCAGTGAAGGCGTACTTCTGGGCGCGCAGGCGGCTGTCCCCCGAAGATCCAGATCCCAAGGCCGACGATGGCGACGTCGAGGAGCGGATAGAAGAGCTCGCCTGAGAGGACAAGCCGCAAGTCGGCGCAGAGGTTGGCGGCGGCCACGGCAAGGAGCAGGATCCACCTTGCGGCATTTCGCGCAAATGACGGACGCGCAGGTTCTGAGGAGGGAATGGACAAGGGGCTTCCTCGTGGCGGTGAAAAAGAAAGGGCGGGGAACCGAAGCCCCCCGCCCTTGGCCATTAAAAGGAACCCTGTTACCTCTCAGCGCGGGTGTAGACCGCAGTCCTCGGGAAGGCGATGCCGTCGGCGTCGAACAGGTGGCAGGCTGCCGCCGGAATGCCGATGGTGAAGTTGTCGCCTGATTTCACATCGACCGCGAAGTCGTGGCGGATCGTGAAGTCCACGCCCTCGTCGCAGGCGCCGACGTCGAGGTACATGAAGAACTCGGCGCCGAGGTTCTCGGTGACGATGACCTTGCCCGACAGCGTGCCGCCGTCGGCCTTGCTGCTGCTGGCGGCGACCAGGTGCTCTGGGCGGACGCCCAGCTGGACCTTCTGGCCGACCTCGCCGCGCGAGGCGTCGACGCAGGCGGTGAGCACTTCGCCGGTGGCGAGCTTGACCTTGCAGGTCTTGTCGCCGATCTCGGCGATGGTGCCGTTGATGAAGTTCATCTTCGGGGAGCCGATGAAGCCCGCCACGAACTGGTTGACCGGGTGGTTGTAGAGCTCAAGCGGGGTGCCGAACTGCTCGAGGTTGGACTCGGCGTTGGCCTGCAGCGGGCTGAGCACGCAGATCTTGTCGGCAAGGGTCATTGCCTCGACCTGATCGTGGGTGACGTAGATGATGGTCGCGTTGATGTCGCGGTGGAGCTTTGAGATCTCCAGGCGCATCCTCACGCGCAGCGCGGCGTCGAGGTTCGACAGCGGCTCGTCGAAGAGGAAGACCGAAGGCTGCTGGACGATGCAGCGGCCGATGGCGACGCGCTGCCTCTGGCCGCCGGAGAGGGCCTTGGGCTTGCGGTCGAGGAAGGGCTCGAGGCCGAGGATGTCGGCGGCGTGCACGACGCGCTGGCGGATGGTCTCCTTGTCCATGTGCTTGAGCTTGAGGCCGAAGGCCATGTTTTCGAACACGGTCATGTGCGGGTAGAGGGCGTAGGACTGGAAGACCATGCCGATGTTCCTCTGCGAGGGAGGGACGTCGTTCATGCGCTTGCCGCCGATGACGAGATCGCCCGAGGTGATGTCCTCGAGGCCTGCGATCATGCGCAGGAGCGTGGACTTGCCGCAGCCGGACGGGCCAACGAACACGATGAAGTCGCCGTCCTTGATGTCGAGGTTGATGTTGCGCAGAGTGTCCTTCAGCACGGAAGGGTTGTAGTTCTTTCTAACTTTGCTTAAGAGTACGTCAGCCATTTTGTGTCTCTGAATTTGTCTCATGTGGCCGCCTTGCGGCCGTGAATCCTTTAAAACGCGGGCTCAAGGCCCGCTCGATGCGTCAGCCCTTGACGCCGCCTGCGGTCAGGCCGCCTACCAGCCAGCGCTGGGCCAGCAGGAAAACTATGGTGATGGGCAGGCCGGAGAGCACTGCGGCAGCGGCGAAGTCGCCCCACAGGTAGTTCTGCGGGTAGAGGTACTGCTGCGAGCCTACGGCCAGGGTCAGCTTGTCCATGTCCATGAGGAGGACGGAGGCGACCGGCACTTCGGTTATGGTGCTGATGAAGGCCAGGATGAAGACCACCGCCAGGATCGGCACTGACAAGGGCAGCAGGATCAGCCTGAATGCCTGCCACGGAGTGGCGCCGTCAATTGCGGCGGCCTGCTCGAGCGACGGATCGATGGTCTCGAAGTATCCCTTGATGGTCCAGATGTGCAATGCCACGCCGCCTAGGTACGACAGGATCAGACCGCCGTGGGAGTTGAGGCCCAGCGACGGGATGTAGCTGCCGATGCGGTTGAACAACGCGTAGATGGCGACGAGGGCCAGCACCGCGGGGAACATCTGGAAGATCAGCATAGAGTTTAGGATGAAGGTCCTGCCGCGGAAGCGCATGCGCGCAAACGCGTAGGCCGAGGTGGTGGCCAGGCAGATGATGAGCGCTGCGGTTATGAAGGCGACCTTGATGGAGTTCCACAGCCAGTGCATGACCGGGAACGGGGGAGGGGTGACCTGGTCGCGGTAGACGCCGAACGAGGTGCCTTCCTTGTCGTTGGCCTCGATCATGTAGCGCTCCGTGCTGCCGTCGTCCTTGGCCACGTCGATGGCGAGCTTGCCGGCCACGGCCTTGGTGAGGTCGAGGGTCTTGCCGTCGTCGAGGAACTGCGACTCGTCAGGCTCGGCCTCAGGGTGCGCGGCCTTGACGGAGAGCATCTGCTTTGAGGTGGAGGCCTTGGCCTGGGCGACGTCGAACGGGGCGGTCACGAACGGATCGAAGGGATCGGTGCCGTTGTCCGAGGCGAAGAGCACGGCCTTGCCGTCATCGGCCTTTAGGAACCTGATGTCGGCGCCGCGGACGCGCACGTTGTCGTGCACGCTGATGCCCAGCGCCAGCTTCCAGTGGTCGAGCGTCGAGGTCTGGGCGCTTGGGATCACGTCGCCGACCGAGTAGTTGCCCTGGCGGAACGAAATTGCGACCACCATGAGCAACGGGAACAGGATGAAGGCCAGGAAAACCCACATGAACAGGTGGGCCGCAGCCTTCCTGTACTTGAGGTTCTTGGATTGGACCATTGCCATTTTCTGATTCTCCTTAGACTCTGCCGTCGTTGTTCTGGCGGATCATGCGCAGCTGGATGAGGCTCAGGAAGCCGACCAGGATGAAGATGAGCGTCGCGATGGCTGCGGCCAGGCCGTAGTCGTTGCCCTTGCCGCCTTCGAATGCGATGCGGTAGGTGAAGCTCACGAGCAAGTCGGTGTAGCCGGCCGGCACGGTGGAGTCGATGATGTCAGGACCGCCTTTGGTGAGCAGCTGGATCAGGACGAAGTTGTTGAAGTTGAACGCGAACGATGCGATGAGCAGCGGAGCCAGCGGCTTTAAGAGCAGCGGCAGCGTGATGTAGCGCAGGTTCTGCAGCGGGGACGCGCCCTCGATCGCGGTGGCCTCGTAGAGATCGTCCGGGATGGACTTCAGAAGGCCCATGCAGAGGATCATCATGTACGGGTAGCCGAGCCAGGCGTTGACGATGAGGATCATGCCTCTGGCAAGCCACGGGTTCGTGAACCACTCAGGCGCCGACCAGGTGGCCCCGAAGAGGCTGTAGATGGGCCCGAAGATCATGTTCAGGAACATGTTTATCTCGCCGAAGTTCTGGTTGAACAAGCCCTTGAACACGAGGATTGAAATGAAGGACGGGACTGCGTACGGCAATATCAGAAGCACGCGGTAGACGCCGCGGCCTGCCAGGAACTGCCACTGCACGAGGCAGGCGAGCACCATGCCGATGGCCAGCGTGATGAACACGGTGAAGCCGGCGAACACGACGGTCCAGATGAAGATCTGGGCAAACGGCGCGCGTATGCTCTTGTTGCCGAAGAACTTGATGTAGTTCATGAAGCCGATGTTGACGCGGAAGCCCGGCGCGAAGGTCTTGCCCTCGGGCAGGCCGTCCTTGCCCGCGTACTGGTAGAAGCCGGTGTCCATGTTCGGCACGAAGAGCTTCTTCTGCTCGTGGTCGAACAGGGCGTTGTCGACGAGCACCGGCGTGCCGTCGTCAAGCTTGCTCCCCTTGGCGATCGGGGTGAACCTGGGGCTCTCGGCGGAGAACTGGCGCAGCCCGCTCATCGCGAGGACCACCTTGCCGCCGGGCACGTGCAAATTGAGCTTCTGCAGCGACAGGCGGTGGGAGATCACTTCCTTGAGCTGGGCGCCCTCCGCGGCCTTCTCGGCATCGGAAGGCTCACGCAGGACCAGATCGACCCTCTTGGCCTCGGGGGCGATGACGCCGGACTCGAGCCTGACCGGATCGGTTATGTAGGAGCTGTCGCCCTGCGTGACCATGATCTGGTACTTGCCGCCGTCTGAGGCGATCATCTTGAGGTCGTAGTCGCCGCCTTCGGAGCGGTAGACGGCGTTGAGGTGGTACCTCATCGCGTCCTCGACCGTCATGATGTGGTCGCCAGAATAGTTGGTGAACGAGATGTAGACGGTGTACACGAGCGGGAAGATGATGAACGCGATCATTCCGGCCACGCTCGGGAAAGCGTACCTTTGCGCGTACATCTTCTTGCTGGTGAACACGTAAACGCCGAGGCCGACGATTATGATGTCCAGCAGCGGGTACACGATGTCACCGTTGAGGTACATGCATACGTCCGCATAGAGATTTACCAGCACTATCAGAGCAACGATGCCCCACTTCAGGGCGAACCTGCCTGGGGAGGAGCTCTGCTTGCCGGCAGCTGTCGTTTCCATCTTTATTTCCTTTTAATGACTTCTAGGGTTTGGCGCTCCCAAAGGCGCGCCGCTGGGGCTTGCCGCCCCCGGGGGAGGCCCCCCGAGATGGATTGATCCTGCCATCCCGCGGGACCCACTTGGGGGATTTGATCCAGAATGTGTGATCCTTTTCCCACTGCCTTTCTTGCAAACGGCACCCACCGCGCAGGAAGGCCCGCTTCCGCGGAGTTCCCCTTCCAGGCAATGGATGCCATGCGGGAACTTAAAAAGGCGGAACCCAGCGGCCCCGCCTTTCCTCGTTCAGTTACTTGTCAGCAACGATGCGCTTCGCGGCCTGCTCGAGGGCGTCGTCAACGCTCTGGCGGCCGGAGGTGGCGTTCTGGAGGGCGGTCTGGAAGGAGGACCAGAACCTGCTCATCTCAGGGACGTTGGGCATGGGCTCGCCGTTCATGGCGTTGTCCATGGTCGCGGCGATGCGAGGGTTGCGGGCCAGCTGCTTCTCGAAGGAGTTCAGGGCCGACACGCCGATCTGCTTGTCGTCGTTCATGGCCTTGAGGCCCTTGTCGGTCAGGAAGTACTTCTCGAGGAACTCGACGGCCAGTTCCTTGTTGGGAGAGGCGGCGTTGATGCCGGCGGACAGCACGCCGACGAACGGCTTGGCAGGCTTGCCATTGAGGGCCGGGAGGGCGTTGACGGAGAAGTCGATCTTCGCCTTGTCGTAGTTGGCCCAGGCCCAAGGCCCGTTGATGATGCAGCCGAGCTTGCCCTTGGCGAACTGGGCCTCCATGACGCCGAAGTCAGCGCCCTTGGCCATGTGGCCGGTCTTGATCATGTCGACGATCCAGTTCACGCCGGCCTTGGCGCCGTCATTGGCAACGCCGGTGTCCTTGACGTCGTAGCCGGTCTCGGTGCGCTTGAAGGCGTAGCCGCCGTCAGCAGCGACGATCGGGTAGGAGAAGTAAGGGGTGTTGTAGTCCCACAATATGGCATGGGTGTCCTTGTCCTTCTTCTGGAGCTCCTCGTCGAGCTTCTTGAAGTCCTCGAAGTTCTCAGGAGGGGTCGGGACGAGCTTGTTGTTGCAGATAAGGCCCACGGCCTCGATTGCAACAGGGTAGCCAACAATCTTGCCATCGGAGGTGACGGCATCCCATGCGAAGTCGGCGAACTTGGCCTTCTCTTCCTTGGAAGGGTTGAGGGGGGCCAGGAGGCCAGCCTTCGCCCACTCGCCGAAGCGGTCGTGGGCCCACATGATGATGTCCGGGCCGTCCTGGGTGGCGGCGGTCTGCATGAACTTCACTTCAACCTGATCAGGGTGCGCGACAGTGACCTTGATGCCGGTGGCCTTGGTGAACTCCTCGGCAATCTTGGCAAGCCCGTTGTAGCCCTTGTCGCCGTTGAGCCAGATGGTCAGCTGGTTCTGCTCAATGGCAGCATTGGCGGAAGCGGCAGCGCCCATGAGGATGGTGCCGATGAGTGAAGCAATTACAGTCTTTTTCATTAGTAGTACCTTTGTTAGCTTATGTTTGCATCCAGCCCCTTGCGGAACCAAAAGCTGCAGAGCATCGGGCCTGCCCGCCGGCGTGGGGCGCACTGGCGTTCTCCCTAGCTCTGTCTGTTGAAAATTATATGAACGCGCTGTAGGGCAAAAGTAAATCCAATTGACTGCTTTGTGTACACAATTGACCTAGTTTCAAAATTATGTGACTCAAAGCGGCATTTTGTACGCCGTTTTGCCTGTTTCTTGTATGCCTAAAGACTATCTTTCTGTTTTACAAAATTCTGGACGCGTTTTTGAGGGAGCTTTAGCCATGTTGCAAATTTTCAAGAAGGGCAGTTGCATGTCTGTCAAGGGCTTTTGATGAGACCTGGGACCATACAATTTTGAACTGGTTTTATGAACTGCAATGACCAAAACAACGTTTTCATGTATGCAGATTCAAAATGCGATCCCGGATGTTACTTGGTTGTAAGCAAAGCAAAATCGCTGCATGAAAACGATTGTGGCAACCTTGGTGGAAGCATGGATGGGAAGGCTGGCTTGAAATGGCTGGAAGATAGAGATCAAAAGCCCCGCATTGCGCGGGGCTTCTGGCTATTGCAGGCGGCCGCTCATGGCAGCTGCGCCGATCCCTGGGGCTTGGCCGCAGACGGCGCGCTGCCGGGGGCGCAGACGCTCTTGCGGTATTGGAGCGGGGTGATCCCGAAGCGGCGCTTGAAGAGCCTGAAGAAGTAGGCCTCGTTCTCAAAGCCGTTTGACTGCGAGATCTCGGTCACCGACTGCGAGGTGAGCAGGAGCTTCTCAGCGGCCTTGCGCAGCCTGTAGTCGTTCAGGTACTCGGTGAAGCTCATGTGGGTCGCCTTCTTGAAGAACCTGCAGAAGTAGGCCTCCGAGAAGTTCATGCGCATCGAGGCGTCGGCTATGGAAAGCGGGCCGCTGTAGTGATCATGGATCCAGTTGAGGAGCTCCTTGAGCTTCTGCATGCGCTGCTGGTCCACCGAGGTGGTTATGACCTGCTGAGAGAACAGCCCGGCCTTTGAGAAGTGGGTGAGCAGGGCGAGCATGCGCACCTTTATGAAGAGCCTCTCGTCGGGCTCGGGCTGCTTCCAGTGCGAGCAGACGTAGTCGAAGTTATCCAGCGCCTGCTTGTATTCAGCCGAGGAGGGGTAGACGAGCGGCAGCGGCCTGGTGCCGTTCGTGACCGAGTCGTAGATGTTGCTCAGCGACTCGTCGTAGGTCGCGAGCCTCACCATGTCCGGGTTGAAGACGATGGCGCGCTGCCTGGCCGTTGTGGGCAGGATGAGGTAGTGGACCACGTTGCAGGGGATCATCATCATGCAGGGCGCCTTGATGGTGTAGCGCTTCATGTTGATCCCGACCTCGAACTCCCCGCTGTCGAACGAGATCACCTCGCACTCGGGGTGCCAGTGGATCTTGACGTGCTCGGGGAAGTTGCCTCCGTTCCAGAGGTACACCGCCAGGGGGAAGAGCGAGCTTCCGTGCTTGCGCGCTTCCTTAGGCACGTTCTGGGGAATTGTGTTTTTCATTGAGGGGGCTTTCTCCGCCTTGCGTACTCCGGCTGGGGCTTCCGGGGTTTTGGGCGCAGACAAGCGTACAGGATTGTCCGAATGCACGGCAGTCTCCCTTTGCTTAAAAGTCCGCGGCAAGTTGCCCCACAGCCTGCCTTAAACTTAATGTTTTTCAGATTTTAACAGCACGATGCAACGTTTGCACGTCCAAAATGCAGGATTTGGCACTGGGCGTGCCGCAGCACCCTGCAGCAGCCTAAAACTGTACTTAGGATCACAAAAAAACGCCCCATGCGGGAGCGCCGCATGGAGCGTCGGGAGCGGAGGGCAGTGCCACCTGCCTGCTGGGGATCAGGCCAGCTTCAGGAAGGCCCGGTAGCCCTTGTACGTCTCATAGACGTCGGCCTTGCTCACCGCCTCCCAAGGGGCGTGCATCGAGAGCACGGCCACGCCGCTGTCGATGACCTGCATTCCGTAGAGGCTCATGATGTAGGCGATGGTGCCGCCGCCGCCCAGGTCCACCTTGCCAAGCTCGGCAAACTGGAAGCTCACGCCGCTTTGGTCCATGATCGCGCGCACCTTGGCCACGAACTCGGCGTTGGCGTCGTTCGAGCCCGACTTGCCGCGGGCGCCGGTGAACTTGTTGAAGACCATGCCGTAGCCTAAGTGGGCGGTGTTCTTGGGGTCGAAGGCGCTCTTGTAGAGCGGATCGTAGGCCGAGGAGACGTCGGAGCTGAGCATCCTTGAGTTCTCAAGCGCGCGGCGCAGCGCAAGCTCGGAGAAGCCTTCCCCGGTCAGGGCCATCAGCTCGCACAGGGCGTTTTCAAAGAAGCGCGAGCGCATGCCGGTGGCGCCGACGCTGCCGATCTCCTCCTTGTCCACCAGGAGGCAGCAGGTGGTGCGCTTGACCCTGCCCTCGGCGAGCATCGCCTCAAGCGAGGTGTAGGCGCAGACGCGGTCGTCGTGGCCGTAGGAGAGGATCATGCTGCGGTCGATGCCGAGGTCGCGGGCGCGGCCTGCGGGCACCAGGGCTATCTCGGCGGAGATGAAGTCGCCTTCACCAAGCCCGTACTTGTCGGAGATGAGCTTGAGCACCCCCTCCTTGACCGCGTCCTTGTCAGCGCCCTTGAGCGGCTCGCTTCCAAAGAGGATGTCGAGGTTCTCGCCTTCGACCACGGTAGAGCCGCTCTTCTTCATCTGCTCCTGCGCCAGGTGGATGAGCAGATCGGTGACGCAGAACACCGGATCGGAGGGATCATCGCCGATGTTGAGCACGACCTTGGTCCCGTCCTCCCTGACAGCCACGCCGTGCAGCGCCAGCGGGATCGTGACCCACTGGTACTTCTTGATGCCGCCGTAATAATGGGTGTCGAGGAAGGCCAGATCGCCGTCCTCGTAGAGCGGGTTCTGCTTGACGTCGAGCCTGCAGCAGTCGATGTGGGCCCCGAGGATGGCCATGCCGTCCTCCAGGGGTTCGCTGCCCAGGTTGAAGAGCACCATGGACTTGTCCATGTTGACTAGGTAGGCCTTGTCGCCGCACTTTAAGCGGCGCTTTTTCGCGATCGCCTCGCGCAGGTCCATGTACCCCGCCTGCCTTGCCATCTCAACTGCGCGCGCGACGCACTCGCGCTCGGTCTTGCACGAAGAGAGGAAGTCCTCGTAGCGCGAGCTCAGCGCGCCAAGCTCCTTCCTCTCCTGCGCCCCGTACTTGAGCCAGGCGCTCTTGCTGTCCCTTGTCCCTTCAGATGCCGTGCCCTTGCCGGCCTTCCTTGCTGCTGCCATGCGATGCCTCCTTCAAATCCAGCGCACACGATCTTACAACGCGCACGCTTCCGGGATCAGCTGATGAGGCAGTGCTGCAGGGCGCGGCATCTGCGCGCCATGGCTTTCAAGCGGGGAAATGGCGGGGGAGGGTGGCTGCCGGGGACGACCCCGGCAGGCTGCGGCTAGTCCTGGTGGTGGAGCAGGTGGCCCATGCGCTCGGCCTTGGTCTCCAGGTAGCCTTCGTTGTAGCGGTTGC
This sequence comes from uncultured Aeromonadales bacterium, assembly GCA_902776275.1. Lineage (GTDB taxonomy): Bacteria > Pseudomonadota > Gammaproteobacteria > Enterobacterales > Succinivibrionaceae > Succinivibrio. The sequence continues at coordinate 12,180 of CACYPI010000007.1, read as the reverse complement.
GCCCGTACTCGAGCGGGCGCCTTTCGGTGACGATGATGCCGTGCTTGGTGATCGAGTTGATCTTCGCTGGGTTGTTGGTCATGAGGATCACGTGGTCGAAGCCCATGGCCCTCATCATGTGGCCGCACACTCCGTAGTGGCGCTCATCGGCGTCAAAGCCCAGGCGCAAGTTGGCGTCCACGGTGTCCAGCCCGCCGTCCTGGAGGCGGTATGCGCGGATCTTGTTGAACAGCCCGATCCCGCGGCCCTCCTGACGCATGTAGAGCAGCGCGCCGCGGCCTTCCTCGGCGATGGCGCCAAGGGCTGCGGCCAGCTGGAACCCGCAGTCGCACCTGAGGCTGCCGAACACGTCGCCGGTCAGGCACTCGGAGTGGATGCGGCAGAGCACCGGCCTGCCGTCTGCCAGATCGCCCATGAAGACCATCGCGTGGTCGAGGCGGTCGTCCTCGCGGAAGATGGTGATCTTGAAGTTGCCGTAGCGCGTGGGCAGGTTGGCCACCGGCCCCTGCACGAGCTTGAGCGTTTTCTTGTTTTCAGTGGGTTCGGAAGGCACTTTGGTTGTCCCGGTCAAGGAAAAGCCGCGCAATGGCGCGAGGCCATGCGGGATTATAAACTGCAATGGCGCGCCCTTCAAACCTCGCCATTGGTGTGAGGAAGATCACGCCGCGCCAAGCTTTGACATGACCGCAGGCAAGTTTTGCCCGATCCATGGGGCCAAAACGGGGACGCGCTTATAAAATGCATTTGAAGGCAACGTTTGGATTTAAGTGATGAGTTCCCGCATGAAGCCCTGGGCCGCGCTGGCCGCCGCGCTCCTGGCCCTGTCCGCGCCGGCCCCGGCGCAGACAGGGCATGCAGCCGGGGGCTCGCAGATAGCCGCCGAGCCCCTGGGCGGCGCGCGCGAGTTCGTCGTCGGGCTGCCCAGCTCCCACAGGCTTTTCTCGGCCTACTCGGGGATCTACGGCAAGCACGACGGCTTTGCAGTGCGCGCCGTCAAGGCCGTCTGCGCCGAGATCGGCATCAAGTGCCGCCTCGTCTATGCCTCCTACCGCGAGCTCGACTACCTGGTGTCCGCAGGCAGGGTGGACTTCGCCGCAGGCTTCTTTGCCGAAGGGCGCTACGGATTCAACTTCCGCATGACCTCGTACCTCATAAAGGCGCATCCGGTCATAGTTTCGCTCAACTCCAACATCCCCTTTGCCTCGCAATCCGAGCTCTCGGGGCTCAACTACGGGGTGCGCTTCGGCACGGACGAGCAGCGGGCGCTCGACGATGCGCGCGCGGTCCGCAGGATCGCCTACTATACGGTCTACGGGAGCTACGAGGAGATGTTCGAGGCGCTCGAGCAGGGCCGCGTGGACGCGCTTTTCATCGACAACCTCACGGCCTTCGGCATGATGTCCCAGGGGAGGGAGGACTGCTACCTCGCCACGGACAAGCTTGGGATCTACCCTAAGGGCGAATCCGACGCGTTCGTGCTGGCCACAGCGCGCGGGGCCGGGCTGCAGCGGGTGCTTGACGCTGCGGTCGGAAGGCTGCGCGGCAACGGGACCTTCAACAGCATCGCGCTCAACTACTTCCCATTCCAGGCCGACGGCCTGTAAGGAAAACAGCCCAATGGAAAAAGAAGAAGAAAAGAGCCCGCAATCCCCGGCCGCGCCCAGGCGGCGCCGGCGCCGGCTTTTGCGCGTGCAGACCTTCGTGCTGCTCGTGTTCACGCCGATGCTCGCGGTGATAGTCGGCGTGCTCTTCTTCTTCTATAACGAGTTCCGCTCCATGGCGGTGAGCTCCGAGCAGCTCACGCGCGACGTCGTCCCGCAGATCTTCAACGCCCAGAAGGTCTTCATCAACATCGACGCGCTGCGCTACCACCTGGCGACCATCCACGAGTCGGTGAGCAGGACCTCGGCGCGCGTGGCGTTCGTCAGCGCCCAGAGCATCCTCACGGACCTGGGCGACGACAGCTCCCAGTTCTCGGCCCCGGGCAGCGCGGTGCTGCTGCGCCAGCTCCAGACTTTCTGGTACAGCCGCCTGGCCCTTGAGGGCAAGCAGAACGATCTGCTCAACTCGCTCAATTCCATCACCTACTACGGCGTGCTCATCGACGACGCCATCGGCGGCCGCGAGCCCTCCGAGGTCCAATCCTGGGTGCGCGAGCTCTCGCTGGACCAGGCGAGCATGGACAGCTACAACAACGACGGCGTGAGCCGCGTGAAGTCGGCCGCCCGGCGCAAGCTCACCGAGTGCTCCTCCGTCAAGGGCTCCTCGAAGGCCTCGCACGAGTGCGCGCTCTACTACCTGGAGTACGACGGACTCTCCAGGCACCTCGACAGCTACGAGCAGGCGCTCAACCGCTTCAACGTGATGTACGACACCATCAAGGAGCAGGTCAACGAGCTGGTGGTCCAGAGCTCCTCCATTGAGACGCGCACCATCAACAGCCACCTCTCCTCCATCATCGAGGCGGCGAGGAACTCGGCGCCCTTGGTGTTCATCTCGCTCATCACGCTCTTCGTGCTGATGGCCGCCTCGGTATTCCTCATCTACCGCTATGTGAGCTACCCGCTGACGCTCATCATGCGGATCATCATGATCTTCCGCTCGCGCAAGCGCCGCCCGCGCAGCTTCCCCACCTCGTCGATCCAGGAGATCGACGCCATAAACGGCGTGCTGCCCAAGCTCTTTGACGACGTCTACCGCTTCGAGGACGAGGCCCGCGACACCAGCCGCAACTACATGAGCCTGCTTGACGCCTCCAACAAGGACGAGCTGACCGGCGTGGCCAACCGCCGCGCCCTCGGCGCCTTCATGGCCGAGATGGATAGGCGCCCGGCCGGGGAGGGCTTGTGCGTGCTGATGATCGACATCGACCACTTCAAGGACTTCAACGACCGCCGCGGCCACCAGTACGGCGACTACGTGCTCAAGACCATCGCCAAGACCCTGGTCAAGTCGCTCTCCGGGCGCGAGGGCGACGTGGTCTACCGCTACGGCGGCGAGGAGTTCGTGGTGGTGCTCAACAACATCGAGGCCAGGCAGCGCCTGCCCATCGGCCAGAGGCTGTGCGAGCAGGTGCGCAAGCTGGGGATCCCCAACCCCGCCAACGACACGGGACTGCTCACGATCTCAGTGGGCGCAAGCCCGGTGACCGGCATCGACGCGGTCTACTCGGTGGAGACCCTCATCACCAAGGCCGACAGGGCCATGTACGAGGCCAAGAACAGCGGCCGCAACCGCGTGGTGGCCTCTGCGCAATCCGAGTGACGCGCCCGCCTCGATCCTCCGCTTTTTTAGCGCCGCGCCCTGCCTTTGCGCGGTCCTTTTCTGATAGAATTCCCTGTTTACAGGATTATTGACATGAGCAAAGCAGCAGTTATCGCAGTCGACGGCCCCGGCGGGGCCGGAAAGGGGGAGCTCACCAGGAGGCTTGCCTCCGAGCTTGGCTTCTCGCTCTTGGATTCAGGCGCCATCTACAGGGTGCTTGCCTATGCGGCCCGCAAGGCGGGCCTGGCGCTTTTTGACGAGGACTCGCTGTGCCAGGAGGCGGCGGTCATGGACCTGTCGTTCGATCCGCGCGAGGACGGCGTGCACGTCCTCCTGGGCGGCGACGACGTCTCGTCCGCCATCCGCACCGAGGAGGCCGGGGCCAACGCGAGCAAGGTCGCGCAGCTGCCCGCCGTGCGCAAGGCGCTGCTGCAGCGCCAGCGCGACTTCCGCAAGGAGCCGGGGCTCGTGGCCGACGGCCGCGACATGGGCACGGTGGTGTTCCCCGACGCCCAGGTGAAGATCTTCCTGGACGCTGCGCCCGAGGTCAGGGCGCGCCGCCGCGTAAGCCAGCTTGAGGCTGCGGGAAAGCAGGCCGACTACGGGCTCATATTGAAAGAGATCAAGGAGCGCGACGACCGCGACCGCAACCGCATCGTCGCCCCGCTCAAGCCCGCCGCCGACGCGGTGGTGCTCGACTCCTCGGATCTTGGCATAGAGGAAGTCTTCGCCAAGGCCATGGAGATAGCAAGGGCCAGGCTCGGCCTTTGAAGGTTTTTTCCGGGAGACCGGGAACAGCGGGGGCAGGATGCCGCCGCATTTATCGCAACACCCTCAGAGCATGATGCGAAAGGGAAATATTGGATTTAAACCTTAATGGAATCATTTGCAGAACTTTTCGAAGAGTCCCTGAAGAACAACGTCGAGACCCGCCCGGGCTCAATGGTCAAGGGCAAGGTTGTCAAGATTGAGAACGGCTTCGTCATCGTCGACGCCGGCCTCAAGTCCGAGTCGGAGATCCCCGAGGAGCAGTTCAAGAACGCCCAGGGCGAGCTCGAGGTCAAGGTCGGCGACACCGTCGACGTGGCGCTCGAGTCGGTCGAGTCCGGCAACGGCGAGACCGTCCTGTCCCGCGAGAAGGCCAAGCGCAACGAGGCTTGGAAGAAGCTCGAGGACGCGTTCAACAACAAGGAGACCGTGAACGGCACCATCGACGGCAAGGTCAAGGGCGGCTTCACTGTTCAGCTGGGCGGCATCCGCGCATTCCTCCCCGGCTCGCTGGTCGACATCCGTCCGGTGCGCGACACCACTCCGCTTGAGGGCAAGGAACTCCAGTTCAAGGTCATCAAGCTCGATCAGAAGCGCAACAACGTCGTGGTCTCCCGCCGCGCCGTCATCGAGGCCGAGCACTCCACCGACCGCGAGAAGATCCTCTCCACCCTGGCTGAGGGCCAGGTGGTCAAGGGCATCGTCAAGAACCTCACCGACTACGGCGCGTTCGTAGACCTGGGCGGCGTCGACGGCCTGCTCCACATCACCGACATGGCATGGAAACGCGTCAAGCATCCTTCCGAGATCGTCACCGTCGGCCAGGAGATCCAGGTCAAGGTCCTGAAGTTCGACCGCGAGCGCCAGCGTGTTTCGCTCGGCCTCAAGCAGCTTGGCGAGGATCCCTGGACCGATGTCGCCGCCCGCTTCCCGGTCGGCACCGTGCTCGAGGGCAAGGTCACCAACCTCACCGACTATGGCTGCTTCGTCGAGATTGCAGACGGCGTCGAGGGCCTGGTGCACGTCTCCGAGATGGATTGGACCAACAAGAACATCCATCCGTCGAAGGTCGTCTCCGTCGGCGACACCGTCAAGGTCAAGGTCCTGGACATCGACCAGGAGCGCCGCCGCATCTCCCTGGGCCTCAAGCAGTGCAAGCCCAATCCATGGGTTGAGTTCGCCGAGAACCACACCAAGGGCGATCGCGTGACCGGCAAGGTCAAGAGCATCACCGACTTCGGCATCTTCATCGGCCTGGACGGCGGCATCGACGGCCTCGTCCACCTGTCGGACATCTCCTGGCAGCAGAACGGCGAGGACGCGGTGCGCAACTTCAAGAAGGGCGACGAGCTGACCGCCGTGGTCCTCCAGGTCGACCCCGACCGCGAGCGCATCTCCCTCGGCCTCAAGCAGATCGCCAATGATCCGTTCGCCGAGTACCTCGCCGAGCACCACAAGGGCAGCATCGTGACTGGCACCGTGACCGAGGTTGAGCCTCGCGGCGCCACCGTCAAGCTCGCCGACAACATCACCGGCTACATCCGCGCCTCCGATGTTTCGCGCGACCGCGTTGACGACGTCACCACCGTCCTGAAGGCCGGCGACACCGTCGAGGCCAAGTTCATGAACGTCGATCGCAAGACCCACCAGATCTCCCTGTCCATCCGCGCCAAGGATGAGGCCGAGGAGAAGGAGGCCCTTGAGACCGTCAACCAGCAGGCGAACCAGGAGCCGCAGACCACTGCCATGGCTGCCGCCTTCGCCGCCGCCGGCAAGAAGGAATAACCTTCAAACCGCATGAACGGTCCGGGGGCCGCAAGGCCCCTATAACGCGCAGGGCCCCGGGGAGCGATCCCCGGGGCCCTGCCGTGTCTTTAAGGAGGGCTTTCAGGCCTTCGCTGCTCCGCGGATCACCGCCCCGTGGGAGGAGAGGTTTTCAAACCTCACGGCGGGCCTTGAGGCGATGAGCGCCTCGAGATCCTCGCGGTAGGCCAGGAAGTTGCGCTGGGTGGGGCGGATCTCCCCGTCGTTGCACAAGACCGGGATCCTGCCCACGGTGCCGGTGAGCGGATCGCCTGCAATGGGGATCCCGGCATGCGAGAAGGCGCCGTCGTAGGCGAAGTCCGCCCCGGCAAGCGCTATTTCGGATGCTCCGGTTGCAAGCGCGAGCGAGGCGCAGGCTAGGGCCACCGAGCCTGAGCTGTAAAGCGGAGCCGAAGGCGCGAGCCTGGGAAGGCGGGAGGCTGCCGCGCTTGACGCGAGGTAGCGCCTCCTCCCAGGGAAGTCCCCCCAGAGCTTTTTAGGCGAGGATGCGGCGAAGACGAGCAGGCTGCCCTTGTAGCGCTCCTTGTCTTTCATGTAGAGGTCGCCTGCCTGCCACCCGGCCAGATCGTCGATGCTGACGATGCAGGAGGGCGCGAGATCCGTGCCTTCCAAGTAGATGAGCGCCGTCTCGGCCGCCACGGTGAAGGCGCCCGGGTGCTCTTCAAGCCAGGCCTTGAGCCTTGGAAAATCCTCCTTGAGCGAGGGGCCTGAGCAGAGCACCGCCGCGCTTTCACAATGCGGAAGGTCGGATGGGGAGTAAGGCCGCTCTTCCAGCAGGGCGGCGAGGTTCCCCTTTGCCGCGGCGGCAAGCCTTTCCTTGGGCCCGCGGTTGAAGCTTGCGCGGGCGTAGTCCTCGTCAAGCCAGCAGCGCAGGGCGCTCTTGAGGCCGTTGGCGTAGCCAGGCTCGAGCATGAGCTCGGGAAAGCACACGGCGCGGTTCTTTTCCGGCCTTGCATCGCCTGCAAGCTCGAAGCGCACCTTGGGGTTTGAAAACAGCCCGTCGAAGGCATCGGTCTGGCACAGCTGGCAGAAGAGCCTCGGGCAGAGGATCACCGCGTGCACGAGCGTCCCTCCTTTTGCGCGCGTGGCGGCCAGGCGCACCGCATCCCCGATCCCAAGCCCGTAGATCCATGCGTCCTCGCCTGGGCAGACATTGCGAAGCTGGAAGAGCGCCAGGGCCTGCCTGTCATAGTGCGAGGCAAGCTGCAGGCCGTCGCAGGAGATTGAGGCCTCCCGCGCCTTGTCGAGTGCGAGGGCATGCTCCGGAATGCCTTCCGAGGCCCTTGCGGCCTCGGCCATGAGATGCTCTTTGGCATCGCCGTTGGCTTCTTTGTTGGTGCACATCTGGAAAGTTCCGCTCAAAATTCATCGATATGTTTGATTTTAGTATTTTTTCATTTAGAATTGGAGACATACGCGCGATCCTGCCGGCTGTCCTGGGGCCTGCGGCAGTAGCGCCTGCATCCGGCCGCGGCGCGATGCGCCGCAGCGTCCGGAAGCCTGCCGCGCCACAGTGCGATGCCTGGCGCGGCGGCTGATGAATACTAATTGCATATGGAGCGCAACAATGACTCGGGCCGAACTTATCAACAGCCTTGTGGGCAAATTCCCTTACACCAACCCGCATGACATCGACAACGCGGTGAGGGAGATCTTCGAGCTGATGATCGAGACGCTGGCCGTCGGCGAGCGCATCGAGATCCGCGGGTTCGGCAGCTTCGAGATCCGCGTCAGGGAGCCCCGCATCGCCCACAATCCCAAGACCGGCGAGCAGGTTTCCCTTGGCAAGCGCCGCGTCGTCCACTTCAAGCCCGGCGTCGAGCTGCGCGCCAGGGTGGACAACCTCAAGCAGGAATGATTCCATGCGGCAGGGGCGCAGGCGCCATGCGCGCCTGGGGCTCCTGTCGCCCTGACGGAGGTTTCCGATGATCAAGATCTGGATCTATGCCATCGTCCTCGTGCTGCTGGCCGCCATCGGCCTGGCCCTGGGGTCGGGCAACGGCGAAATCGTCACTTTCGACTACCTGCTGGGCAAGGCCCGGATGCCGGTAAGCTCGGTGCTCGTCATCGGCGTCATCTTCGGGATGCTCTGCGGCTTCTACCTTTCATTGGTGTTCTGCTTCAGGCAGTGGCGCCAGGCCAGGGCGGCCCGCTCCGAGCTCAAGGCCGCCAGGAAGGCCGCAGATGCCGCGCCTTCTGAGGCCAAGCCCCAGAAGGGCTGACGCATGCTCGAGCTGCTGTTCCTGCTCCTCCCGGTCGCGGCCTTTTACGGCTACTTCATGGGCCGCGGCTCGGCCAGGCTCAGGCTCATCAACCGCAAGAACAAGAACAGCACCGCCTACCTCAAGGGCGTTGAATACCTCCTCTCCGACAACCACGAAAAGGCCGTCGACAACTTCATCACCTATCTGAACGCCAGCGATCCGACCTTCGAGACGCGGCTGGCGCTCGGCAACCTCCTGCGCCAGCGCGGAGACACCGAGAAGGCGATCGCGCTGCACGAGAAGATGGCCGCAGAAGGCGGCGACGAGGCCGAGCAGGAGCTCTGCAGGCTCGAGCTTTGCCGCGACTGCATCAGCGCAGGGGTGTTCGACCGCGCCGAGGAGCTGCTCAAGGCCCTGGTCGAGATCCCGCGCCAGCGGGCCGAGGCGGCCAGGCTCCTCATGAAGGTCTATGAGCGCGAGAGCGATTACCGCGCGGCCATCGAGGTCGTGAACCGCTACCGCGACGTGCTGGACGACGGCGTGGTCCTGCCGCTTGCCAACTATTACTGCGAGCTTGGATCTGCCGAGCTTGACTCGGGGGAGCTGTCCAAGGCCCGCGATTGCTTTCAGAAGGCGCTCAAGGCCGGCAGCCTCTCGGTGCGCCCCCACCTGATGATGGCCGAGCTGTGCATCCGCGAGGGCAGGTTCAAGGAGGCGGCGGGCCACGTCAAGGACGCCAGCGCCATCGACCGCCGCAGCGGCATGCTCTGCCTGGAGTGCCTCAAGCGCTGCTTCCGCAACAAGGCGGATCCTGCCTACCGCTTCGCGCTCGAGGATCTGGTCCACCGCACCGGATCGGCCATGGCAATGTGCGAGCTGGTGCGCACCGTGGCCGAAAGCTCGGGGCTCTCGGATGCCGAGAGCCTGGCCTCGGATTACCTGCGCAGCCACCCCAACCTCATGCTCTTCTCCGAGCTCATCGGCCTGCGCTCGCGCTCGCTGCCTGGCGCCGAGAGCCAGGGGGTGATGCAGATGAAGAGCATCATCGACGCCCAGGTGCTGTCCTCGCCGCGCTACGTCTGCACGCGCTGCGGCTTCAAGTCCTCGGTGATGTTCTGGCAGTGCCCATCCTGCCGCAGGTGGGAGAGCTTAAGCCCCAGGGAAGGGATTGACGGAGATTGAAATGGACGATCCAAAGGTAATAGTGGCCCTCGACTACGATCATGCCGACGAGGCGTTCTCCTTCGTGTCGAAGGTCTCGCCCTCGATGTGCCGCCTCAAGGTGGGAAACGAGATGTTCACCTCCGAGGGGCCGTCGTTCGTGCGCTTCCTCGTGGACAAGGGATTCGGGGTCTTCCTCGACTTGAAGTTCCACGACATCCCCAACACGGTATCGCGCGCCTGCCTGATGGCCGCGCGCATGGGCGTGTGGTTGGTGAACGTCCACGCCTCAGGCGGGGAGAGGATGATGCGCGCGGCGGCCGAGGCGCTCTCGGGGCTGCGCGACCGCCCACTGCTCATCGGCGTCACGGTCTTAACCTCGATGGATCAGGCCCAGCTTTCCGGGATCGGGATCAGCCGCACCCCGCTTGAGCAGGCGGTGGCGCTGGCGTCGCTGGCGGCCTCCTGCGGCCTCGACGGCACGGTCTCAAGCCCGCGCGAGGTCCCGCACATCAAGAAGGCGTGCGGCGAGGGCTTCCTCTGCGTCACCCCGGGCGTGAGGCCCGCGGGATCGGCGATGGGCGATCAGATCCGCGTGGCAACTCCTGGCGATGCCGTGCGCGCAGGCTCCGATTACCTGGTGATCGGACGGCCGATCACCCGCGCCGATGATCCTGTGGCGGCGCTTGAGGCCATCAACGGCGAGATTGCCAAGGCCAGGGGATTGCAGTGATGACGGGCCGTCGCAGGCCCTTCATGTAAAAGCAAGGCGCCCCGCAGCACTGCTACGGGGCGCCTTGCTTTTAGGAGGAGCTGTCAGTCCTGGGCTTGCTCTTCCTCGGGGATCAGGTAGTCTTCCTTGGTGGTGCCGTCGCGCTCCATCAGCATGCGCAGCGCGGTCGGGGTCTTGCCCTGGCCCGACCAGGTGCGCTCGACGCCGTCCTCGCCGGTGAAGCGGTAGCGCGGCTTCATCACGCGCTTGCCCTCGCGGGCTGTGGCCGAGACGGAGTTCTCGATGCCTTCGAGATCATTCTGGGTAAGGCCGAACTGGGTGATCAAGCTCTTGATCTGCTTGAGGCCGGTGAGCTTCTTCTCGCGGACGGCCTGCGCTTGTTTTTCAGCCTCGGCGTGCTCCTGCTTAATCTCGTTTATGCGGTCGATTAAATCGTCGATCCTCTTGGTGCTCTGGCCCTCAAGTGCCTGCCTTAAGTTGCGGATGCTGTAAAGTTCTTTGAAATCCATCTCTTGTTTTTCCATTCAATCAAATGTGTTAGGCAGAAGATCCATGCTTTGGCGCTTCATCGCCCTGTTGCAGGATCGCGCAAGCCGCCGGCTCGGATTACTTTGGACGCGCCAGCGGAAACATAAATTTCATGCAAAAGTGTAACAGCATTTTGCATTACATTGTAAAAAAATTTTAACCTAATCCGCCAGAAGTCCTCCACCTCTTAGGTGGAGGATGAAGGCGGATCTAGCGAATTTACGCAAGTAATTGAGCCGGACAATTGCTCTGCGGATATTTGTGCAGTATAACCGGCGGTTGAAGATAAGGGGCTGATTATGCAATGGAATTAGATAATGAATAACCATTCAGTGTTCTTGCTCCATTACCACCTCGCCTTGGTGGCAAAGAACCGCCGCAAAGCATTCTCCGACCAAATGAGCCACTATGCAAAAGACATATTGGTTCGCATAGGTTCATCATGCAATATCCACCCTGGAAGAGTTGGATCACGGCCAAGACCACGCACACATCATGATGTTTCGTGCCCGCCCTGACACGGAGATGTCAAAATTCAACAATGCTTGCAAAAGCGCCAGCTCCGGACTAATCAAAAAAGATTTTCCAGAAGCCAGGCGCAAGCTGTGGAAGAAAATGTTTTGGCCGGGATGCTATTGCCTGCTGACAACAGGCGGCGCTCCCATGGAAACAATTCGCAGATGCATGGAAAACCAAGGCAGGTGACTGCAGTTAAGAAGACAGTAACCATAAGCAAAACGCCATCGGGCAAATACTATACTACATAAGCATTTTGGTGGAGTACGAAAATCAAATGCTCTTCATAATGCCGAAGAAATTTCTCGGGCTGGATTTTGCCATGCACGGCCTGTATGTCGCTTCGGACGAGGATGATGCCGTATATCCCAATTTCCTGCGAAAAGCAGAAAAAAGGCCTGGCCAGGGCACAGAGGAAACTGTCCAAAAGGCAGAAGGGGAGATGCAACAGGGAAAAGCAAAGATTGCGCGTGGCCATGCTTCATGAGAAGGTCGCCAATCAGCGCCGTGATTTTCTGCATAAGAAGGCCCGCTATCTTGCAGACCGCTATGATGCCACTGGCGTGGAGGACATTAGTGTCAAAGCCATGGCAAAGCACAAGAAAGGCGGCAAAGTTCAGCTTTGGCAAATCCGTAGCCGACAATGGCTGGAACATGTTCACGAGCATGCTGGAGTATAAGCTTGCCTGGCAAAGCAAAAAGCTTGTCAAGATAGGCAAGTGGCATCCAAGCAGCCAGCTTTGCCATGTTTGCGGCTACCAAAATAACGGGACCAAGGACTTGTTTGTGCGGGAATGGGATTGTCCCAATTGCGGCAGTCACCATGATCGGGACAAGAATGCCGCAATAAACATTCGCGAGGAAGCCAGGCGAATATCTGCCTAACGCAACTCGCAAAATACCGTGGGCCGCCCGGAAATCCACGCCTGTGGAGAGCGTAAGTCGTCGCAACTCATCGGAGTCAGAGACGCTGTTCTCGTTGAAACAGGAAGCTCTCGCTTCTATAGGCGGGAGTACGTTCACCCATATCCAGATTACTTGGAATACGGGATTGAAAATGCACGAATCAAACGCCGGCAATCGAGCTTATCAAAAAAGCGCCGTAAAACCCCGGGCTTCAGCCCGGGGATATAAGGCGCCTAATCGGGGGTATTCTGGTTTTCAATGTATTGTCTGATGATA
>CACYPI010000006.1 GCA_902776275.1 uncultured Aeromonadales bacterium | reverse complement strand
TTTTTCAAAGAACGCCCGGCAGGCCCTGCTGCCTGGAAAAAAAACATCTCATGCCTCAGGCGAAGCGTGATCTGGATCGGCTCGGTTTTTTGACCGTACCGCGTGCGCAAAAGGGGGAGGCCGCAGGCCTCCCCCCAAGTTCGCCCCGCCCGCAAGCGGGCGTTTTGCGCAGATCAGAACGGGATGTCGTCGTTGCCCGGATCCATGTTCGGCTCGACCGGGGCTGCAGGGGCCTCGGGAGCGCTCTGGGCCTGGGGCGCGGCGGATTGCTGGCCGTAGCCCTGTCCCTGGGAGGCCTGGCCGTAGCCGCCTTGCGAGCCATAGGACTGACCGCCCTGGGAGCCGTAGCCGCCCTGGCCTTGCGATCCGTACCCGCCCTGCGAGCCATAGCCCGAGGAGCTGCCGTAGCCGCCTTGGCGTGACTGGCGCGGCTGGTACTCGCCCTGGCCCTGGGAGCCTCCCTGGGGCCTGCCGAGCATCTGCATATCGTCGGCGTGGACCTCGGTCACGTAGCGCTTCTGGTTCTGCTTGTCCATGTAGGAGCGGGTGCGGAGCCTGCCTTCGATGTAGATCTGCGATCCCTTGTGAAGGTACTGCTTGGCCACATCGGCGAGCTTGCCCCAGAGCACCACGTGGTGCCACTCGGCGATCTCGGTGTACTCGCCGGTCTCGGAGTTGCGGCGCATTTCGTTGGTGACCATGGAGATCGTGGCCACGCTCCTGCCGGTGCTGGTGGTCCTGACAGTCGGCTCGTCGCCTAGGTTGCCGATGAGAATTACTTTGTTGACACCGCGTGCCATATGCTCAAATCCTTCTAAGTTAGGTGTGGTTTTCAGGTTGCTGGAAAAATTATATAACACCGTTTTTTTCCACAGCGCCGCAAATCGGGCTTGTGATCGCAAGGCGCATCCGCACGGGGGCTGCGGCGAAAAATGCTCATCGTGGGGGAGGGTCGCGAGGGCCTGTGTATAATGGCGCCAAACAAGGCCCGGCGGGCGTTTCCGGGCCTCTCGTCCCCTGTCTTTTCTCTGAGGCGGCACCGCCGGCCGCCCGGCCTTTCATGGAACAAATGGACAAGATAACCATACGCGGCGCGCGCACCCACAACCTCAGGAACATCAGCCTGTCGCTCCCGCGCAACCGCCTCATCGTCATAACCGGGCTCTCGGGCTCTGGAAAGTCGTCGCTCGCGTTCGACACGCTCTACGCCGAAGGCCAGCGCCGCTACGTCGAGTCGCTCTCCTCCTACGCCCGCCAGTTCCTTTCGCTCGTGGACAAGCCCGACGTGGACTCCATAGAGGGCCTTTCGCCTGCGATCTCCATCGAGCAGAAGTCGACCTCGCACAACCCCCGCTCCACTGTGGGCACCATCACCGAGATCCAGGATTATCTGAGGCTCCTGTGGGCGCGCGCCGGAGAGGCGCGCTGCCCCGAGCACGGAACCGTGCTCAAGGCCCAGACCGTCACCGAGATCACCGATGCAATCATGGCGCTGCCCGAGGGGGCGAAGTACATGATCCTCGCCCCGGTGGTGCGCGGCCGCAAGGGCGAGTACCGCCAGCTCTTCGAGGAGCTCTCAAAGGACGGCTTCATCCGCGCCCGCGTCGACGGCGAGATCTGCGACCTCTCCGATCCGCCAAAGCTCGGGCTGCGCATCAAGCACACCATCGAGATCGTGGTCGACCGCTTCAAGATCCGCCCAGACATCAGGCAGCGCGTGGCCGATTCGGTCGAGACTGCGCTGGGACACGCCGACGGATTGTGCATCGCCGCACCGATGGACGAGCACAATAAGGAGGACGAGATCCTCTTCTCGTCGCACTATTCCTGCCCGATCTGCGGCTACTCGATCCCCGAGCTCGAGCCGCGCGACTTCTCGTTCAACAATCCCCACGGCGCCTGCCCCAAGTGCGACGGCCTGGGCTCGATGATGGTGTTCGACGAGAAGAAGATCGTCCCTGATCCCGAGAAGTCGGTCTACGACGGCGCCATCGCCGGCTGGGACCGCCGCTACATCTTCTACTACCGCTACTTGGAGCAGGTGGCCGAGCACTACCACATCGACCTGCACCGCCCGTTCAAGGACCTCACCGACCGCGAGCGCAAGCTCTTCCTGTACGGCACCGGCGAGCCGATCCCCATGGAGTTCGTGAGCTCAAACAAGGTCGAGAAACGCTTCGAGCCCTTCGAGGGTGTGATCCCAAACTACGAGCGCAGGCTCCACGAGACCGAGTCGGAGTACGTGCGCGAGTACATCGGCACCCTTATGACCCCGCTGCCGTGCCCCGAGTGCCACGGCGCGAGGATCAAGAAGGAGTACCGCCACGTGTTCGTGGCCGGGAAGTCGCTTCCCGAGGTCTGCGACATGTCGATCTCCGAGGCCTATGACTTCTTCAGCAACCTAAAGCTCGACACCCAGCAGGAGGCGATCGCAAGGAGGCTCCTCAAGGAGGTGCGCGCACGCTTGAGCTTCCTCGTGAACGTGGGCTTGGGCTACCTCACGCTCTCGCGCTCGGCCGAGACGCTCTCAGGCGGCGAGTCGCAGCGCATCCGCCTGGCAAGCCAGATCGGAGCCGGCCTCACCGGAGTCATGTACACGCTCGACGAGCCGTCGATCGGCCTCCACCAGCGCGACAACAGCAAGCTCATCGACGCGCTCAAGCACCTGCGCGACCTCGGCAACACCGTGATCGTGGTCGAACACGACGAGGACACGATGCGCGCGGCCGACCACATCGTCGACATCGGCCCTGGGGCCGGCGTCCACGGTGGCAGCGTGATAGCCCAGGGCACGGTCGAGGACATCGAGAACACCAAGGGATCGCTCACCGGCGACTACCTCGCAGGCCGCAGGCGCATCGAGATCCCACGCAAGCGCATGAAGCCCAAGGCCGGCAAGTGGATCTCGCTTGAAGGCTGCACCGGCAACAACCTCAAGGACATCAGCGTCAAGTTCCCGGTGGGATGCTTCGTGGTGGTCACCGGAGTCTCGGGCTCCGGCAAGTCGACGCTGGTCAACGACACGCTCGTGCGCATCGCCGAGCGCGAGCTCAACCGCGTCACCGCCAACGAGGATCCGGCCCCCTGCAAGAAGATCTCGGGGCTTGAGAACTTCGACAAGATCATCTGCATCGACCAAAGCCCCATCGGCAGGACCCCGAGGTCCAACCCTGCGACCTACGTCGGGATCTTCCAGGACATCAGGCTGCTCTTCTCGAAGACCGCCGACGCCCGTGCCAAGGGCTACGGGCCTGGAAGGTTCTCGTTCAACGTCCGTGGAGGCCGCTGCGAGGCCTGCCAGGGCGACGGCACTATCAGGGTGTCGATGAACTTCATGCCCGACGTCTACGTCAAGTGCGACGAGTGCGGCGGCCGGCGCTACAACCGCGAGACGCTCGAGGTGAAGTACAAGGGCAAGGACATCTCGCAGGTGCTGGACATGAACGTCGAGGAGGCGCTCGACTTCTTCGGGGCGGTGCCTTCGATCGCCTCCAAGCTCAAGACCCTGATGGACGTCGGGCTCTCCTACATCACCCTGGGGCAGGCCGCCACGACCTTCTCAGGCGGCGAGGCGCAGCGCATCAAGCTCTCGCGCGAGCTCTCAAGGCGCGCCACCGGGCGCACGCTCTACGTGCTCGACGAGCCCACGACCGGCTTGCACTTCCAGGACGTCAAGCAGCTGCTCGAGGTGCTGATGCGCCTGCGCGACAGCGGCAACACCGTCATCGTCATCGAGCACAACCTCGATGTCATCAAGTCGGCTGACTACCTAATCGATCTGGGTCCTGAGGGCGGCTCGGGCGGCGGCACGGTGATCTGCACCGGCACGCCGGAGGAAGTGGCGCAGTGCGCCGCCTCCTACACCGGGCAGTTCTTAAAGCCCATACTCAAGCGCGGATACTGACAGCACAAGGAGAACATCATGGAAGAACTCACAAAGAAGGAGCGCGATGCCGTGCTCAAGCTCAATGCCGAGTACCGCAGGGCGTTCTTCGAGGAGAAGGTGAAGCAAAACGGCTGCTTCTTCATCCTCGCCGATGACGATGGGCCCGTGGTGATCCAGGATGACGCCGAGGGCGCCGAAGGCGGGGTGGTTCCGGTCTTCACGGACGAGGGCTTTGCCAAGGCCTTCGCCGAGTCCATGAAGATAGGGGGCGTGGAGCCTAGGAAGGTTTCAACCGAGGCCTACAACAAGTCGTGGGTCCCGATGCTCAGGGACAACAAGATGGAGCTTGGCTTCATGCCCGTGGGCGATGAGTTCGAGACCGGGGTTCCCGATAGCCTGTAGGAACGGTCACTCGACGTAGGGCTCGATCCCTGCCTTGCGGCAGCGCTCCAAGTAGCGCTCGCGGTGCCAGATCTGCCAGGAGTTCATGCAGTTCTGCCAGAGGATGTAGCAGCCTTGCGCGATGGCCGCGGCCGGATCGAGGAAGGTCAGCGAGATCCAAAGCCCGAACACGCCGTTGCGCTGGCCGTAGGCCTGGCCTGCGCTGATCCTCTGGCCGCAGAACTGGCCGACGATCTTGCCCACCGCGAAGTTGAAGGCGGTGATCACAAGACCGATGCCTGCAAGCGCCCAGATCACCGTCGCAGGCTCCGGGGAGTTGACGATGACGTTGAACGAGCGCCCGGCCACCACCGAGAGCGTGACGCCCCAGATGTAGAACGAGGCGTCGTGCAGCGTCGTGGTGATGAAATGGTGCAGCCTCTTTAAGAAGAGCTTGGTCGCGAAAGCCAGGATCAGCGGCAGCACGATGACCGGGAAGACGTGGCCTGCCAGGAGCAGGAACTCCTGGAAGAAGGTGCCGCCCATCTTGCTGGTGAACAGCGGGAATAATCCCGGGATGCATGCCGAGGCCAGCAGGTTGCCGATGAGCACGCCCGTGACCACCGAGGACTCGTTGCCCCCGATGTGGCCTGCGATGACGCCTGCGGCGGCGGCTGGAGGGCAGATCACGCAGATCACGGCTCCCTCAAGCAGGATCTTGGCAGTGGGGCTGTCGCACCAGCGGATCGCAAGCGACAGCGCCAGCGTGGATGCGAACGTCAGCGTGTAGAGCACCACGTGCCACATGCGCGGCCTCATGTCCTTGAGGTTCACCTTGCAGAACGAAAGGTAGAGCATCGTGAAGATGAACACCGGGAGCATCTTGTCGCCCACGAAGTAGGCGGCGGGCTTGAGGGGCGCGAGGGCCGGAACGTTGTGGAAGAGCGTGAATACGATGCCGCCGGTAGCGATTGCGAAGATGAGCAGGTACTTGCGCAATATGGTCTCGAGCATCGAGCGCCTGCGGCGCTGCGGCATTGCTTGGTTTGTCGTGTCCATGGGCTTCTTTTGTGGTTGAATTGCAATCTGGTGCGGAATGATCAGAATTGTGATCGCTTGCACGGGCGTTTGCAACAGAGAGTTTGTTTCATTTGCAGGGCCTTTTTGGGCCGCAGCGGCTTCGGGGGGAAAACTAATGTCCGATTTCATCGAGGGGATCAGGAAGCGCGAGGGCGAGCTTGAGCAGATCGCCTCCTCAACCATCAAGGCCATCCTCAAGGAAGGCGCCGACCAGTGCAGCGTCTACATCGGAGGAAATTCCGGACTCTCGGTCTCATCGCGCGACGGCTGTGTCGAGAACATCGAGTTCAACCGCGGCAACGGCCTCAGCATCAGCGTCTTCCGCGGCCACCGCCGCGGCTCCTCGTCTACCACGGATCTGCGGCCCGACGCCATCAGAAGGTGCATCGAGAGCGCGATGAGCATAGCCTCGTTCGCTGGCGAGGATCCCTGCGCCGGCGTGGCCGATCCCGAGCTGCTGTGCCGCGATTTCCGCGACTTGAAGCTGCTCTATCCTGGGTTTGACAGCCCCGACCAAGCTGCGGACATCGCCGTCAAGCTCGACAAGCTCGGCATGGAGCACAAGGGCGGGGACATCAAGGGTAGCGACGGCTCGTATGCCACCGCCTCCATATACACCGGATGCTTCGCCGACTCCAACGGATTCTGCCACGCCTCCTCGTCCTCCTACTGCTCGGCAGGTCTGACGCTTTTGGGCGAGCGCGGCGGCGCGATGGAGCGCGGCAGCGGCTTCACCGTCTCAAGGAGGATAGACGGCCTTTGGGAGCCCGAGAGGATCGCCAAGGAGGCGCTCTCAAACACCTTGGGCAAGCTCGGGCCCAAGAGGGTCAGGACCGGTCCGATGAACGTGGTCTTCTCCAAGGGCGCGGTGCAGGGCCTCATCGGCACGCTGGCCGGGGCCATCAGCGGCGGGGCGCTCTTCCGCAGGACCTCGTTCCTCTGCGATGCGCTTGGCAAGGAGATCATGCCCTCCTATGTCGGTATACGCGAGGATCCCTTCGTCGAGGGCGGGCTGGGCTCGGACGACTGCGATGGCGAGGGCGTGCGCGCGCTGCCCATGGACGTGGTCTCAGGCGGCGTGCTCAAGGCCTACCTGCTTGCCACCTACTCCTCGCGCAAGCTCCACATGAAGTCCAATGGCCATGCCAGCGGGATCTACAACTGGGACGTCCATTTCGGCGACGGCCGCGAGCTTCCGTTCGACGAGCTGCTTGCGAAGGCGGGCGAGGGGATCGTGGTCGAGGAGCTCATGGGGCAGGGCACCGATCTGGCAAGCGGCAACTACTCGCACGGCGCCGCAGGCTACTACTTCAAGGACGGCCGCAAGGTCCATCCGGTGGCCGGGATCACCATCGCAGGCAACCTCAGGGACATGTACCGCCGCATGGAGCTGATGTCCGACAGCTTCGATCCGCGCTACCGCGTGCACACCGGGGCGATCCTGGTCAAGGGCATGACCGTGTCGGGAAGCTGAAGGCAGTAATTCCTGGATGTGAAATAAAAAAATCCCCAGCCATCGGCCGGGGATTTTTTTATTCTTCAGCTAGCTTGTCACTCAAGCTCGACGATCGACTTGCCGGTCATCTCCTTGGGCTGGGGCAGGCCGATGAGCTTGAGGATGGTCGGAGCGATGTCGCACAGGCGGCCGCCCTCGCGCATCCTGGCCTTGCGGCCGACGTAGATGAACGGGACCGGGAGGTTGGTGTGGGCGGTGTAGGGCTGGCCGGTGGTCATGTCCTTCATGCGCTCGCAGTTGCCGTGGTCCGCGGTGATCAGGCACTCGCCTCCGACCTTCTTCAACGACTCGACGACCCTGCCGATGCAGTGGTCGACCGCCTCGACGGCCTTGACCGCAGCCTCGAACTTGCCGGTGTGGCCGACCATGTCGCCGTTGGGGTAGTTGCAGATCACGACGTCGTACTTGCCCGACTCGATGGCCGCGCAGAGCTTGTCGGTGAGTTCCTTCGAGCTCATCTCAGGCTGCAGGTCGTAGGTGGCGACCTTCGGGGACTGGATCAGGATGCGATCCTCGCCCGGGAACACGGTCTCGACGCCGCCGTTGAAGAAGAAGGTGACGTGGGCGTACTTCTCGGTCTCGGAGATGCGCAGCTGGGTCTTGCCGTGCTTGGAGAGCCACTCGCCCAGGGTGTTGACCAGATCCTCGGGGGGATAGGCGCAGGCGGTCTTGATGTCGGCGGCGTACTGGGTCAGCATCACGAAGTCGGAGAGCTTGGGCCTGTACTCGCGCTTGAAGCCGGTGAAGTCCTTGTCGTCGTTGACGAAGGCCCTGGTGATCTGGCGGGCGCGGTCGGCGCGGAAGTTCATGAAGATCAGGCTGTCGCCATCTTCCATCTTGACGGGCTCGCCGACGACGGAGGCCTTGACGAACTCGTCGTTCTCGCCGCGGTCGTAGGCGGCCTTGAGGGCCTCGGTGGCGGTCTTGAACGGGGCGAACTCGCTCTTGGACTGGGTGAGCAGGTCATAGGCCTGCTGCTCGCGGTCCCAGCGGTTGTCGCGGTCCATCGCGTAGTAGCGGCCGATCAATGAGACGATGCGGCCGACGCCCAGCTCCTTGAAGAGCTTCTCGAAGACGTCGATGTCGCCCTGCGCGGAGCGCGGCGGGACGTCGCGGCCGTCGAGGAACGGGTGGAAGTAGATCTGCTTGGCGCCGCGCTGGGCCGCCATCTTGATCATGGCGATGATGTGCTTCTCGTGGGAGTGGACTCCGCCTGGGGACATCAGGCCCATGATGTGGACGGCCTTGCCGGCCTTGACCGCCTTGTCGACGGCCTCGCAGAGGACCGGGTTCTTGAAGAAGTCGTCGTCCTCGATGGCCTTGGAAATGCGGGTGAGCTCCTGGTACACGACCCTGCCGGCGCCGATGTTGGTGTGGCCGACCTCGGAGTTGCCCATCTGGCCCTCGGGCAGGCCCACGTAGGTGCCGGAAGCCTGGATGTCGGTGTGGGCGTACTTGGCGGTCAGCGCGTCGAGGTTCGGGGTCTTGCCGGCCTTGACTGCATTGAACCTGGCGTCGGGATTGTCACCCCAGCCGTCCATGATGATCAGGGCGAAAGTTTTTTTCTTTTCCATACCTTTTCTTGTCTCAAGTGGTCAAATTTCTTGCCTGTGCACATTCTAGCCTTTCTCCGCGCCCAATAAGGGGCGCGCGGGAAAATGTCTCATGCGCGAAGGCGCGTTAGCCATAGCTAATCATACCCTCTTCTAGCACTTGCATTCGCAAGGTTGCCTCTCTTTGCACCCAATGGGCATGCTACATGTCGGTCCTTGCCTGAAGCTACAGGAGATTTCCAGCTAAGTTGGCTATATTCAAAAGAATCTGGTGTAGGGGCAGCATGAGTTTCAAGAGGTTCACCCTTGGCAATTTGCCGCTTGCGAAGGCATCTGACAAGGACACGCTTTTTGTAGACAAGACAAAGTACATAGCCCGACCCGAAGACAGCGACTTGCCAGCAATGCTGTTCCTGCGCCCGCGCCGCTTCGGCAAGACCTTCTTCACCAGCGTGCTTTCTTACTACGACGTCGCTTTCAAGGACGCATTTGAGCGGACGTTTGAGGGCGTGGATCCATGTGCACAAGACTCCCAAGGCTAGTTCCTACTACTGCCTGATGCTGGATTTCTCCGGGATCGACTCAAGCAGTTCCGACCGCGCGTTGGCCAGCTTGGGGCTGGCGCTGTTCAGGGGGATCTTCGAGTTCTCGAAATACCATCCTGACAAGGGGTTCTCATACGAGCAGATGGTGGAAGCCCCGCGCGAGGATCCAGAATCACTGCTTTCCCTCTTCTTCAACTTCTTCAACAACTTCCAGTACCGGGCAAAAGAGAACGAATGGATTTACGTGATCATCGATGAATATGACCACTTCTCAAACGAGGTGCTGGATAGGGACAAGAAAGCTTTCAAAAACAAAAGCTCGACAGTATCAGGCAATCAAGGATTGCTTAAGAGGTTCTTCAGCACCCTGAAAAGCTATATCTGGAGCAAACAGGGGGCTGCCTATCGGGCGCTTTTTCATCACAGGCGTTTCCGCCGTCTCCATGGATTCGCTGACTTCGGGATTCAATATCGCAACCAAGATCAGCGCCAAAAGCGAGTTCAACTCGATGGTCGGCTTTACGGCTGATGAGCTGTCACAGGTGGTTGATGAAACCGTCGACTTCAGCAGGATCCCCGGCGTAACCAAAAGCCAGATCATGGACATCATGGAGCGCTACTACGACGGCTATGTGTTCTCCCCTGAGTCAGACGAGCATGTGTTCAATACGAACATGTGCCAGGTATTCTTGAAAAATCTTATAGATCAAAGGCACATTCCCTACTAGCTTGAAGACGGCTCCATGGGGGAGGACCTTGGGAAACTCCAAAGCGTCATGCGCTTGGCAAGGCCGGAGTCCGTGAACGAGATATCCAGCAAAATCCTCGATAGAAAGCCGATAGTCGCCCAGGTTCCCAGAACCTGAATTTGAACCAGGCAGGAAATTTCGACCGCAACCAGCTCGTCTCCTTCCTCACGTATCTGGGCTTCCTGACGTTCTCGCCGAATCATGGCAGCGACAACAGCCAGATATCATTGGAGTATCGCCCGCCAAACGAGATCGTATTCCAGACTTTCCTGGACTATCTGGCCTTGAAGGGGATGACATCGCCATTCCTCCCGACCTCGATTTATCGGCGATGGCTGAGAAAGAGGACATCAAAGGATTGATCGATGTCGTAAGGACCCTGACTGCCGATCTCCTGTCATCGGGCTTCTCCGGCTTTAACGAGAAGGCGCTGCAGATGATTTTCTACTGCTCCGTAAGAAACGGGACCAACAAGGCGCTGAGGCCCTCGTTTGAATTTGAGACCGGTGATCCGGGCAGGGGGACCTGTTCATTGAGAACTTCAGTGCAAGCAAAATAGATTTCCTGCTCGAGCTCAAGTACCTCTCAAGGGCAAGTGCACGCCTTCCTCAGTGGAGTCGTGCCTGCGCAAGGCAAAAGAGCAGCTTGCGCGCTACAGGAAGGCTCCCAGGCTTGCGCAAAGGCCGAGGCTCGACTGCTGGGCGATTGTGTTTTCCGGTTCGGAGGCCAAAGCGGTCGAAAAGGTTTGCTGACTGTCTGCTGCGCCATGGCGCTTGCGCAAATTCTTTCACTTGCGTGAGCGCAAACGCCCTATGCGGCGGGAGAGTTGCCGCGCGTATGCTAAAATTGCGCAGCAAAAAGTCATAGCCTACACATGCAGAGGTCAGTTTTGGGAGACTTCATTTCATCGGCGGACATGGCGGAATACACCGCCTTCCTAGGCCGCCACTACATCCTCGCGGCAGTCTGGGTCTGCGCCCTCGTCGGGCTCGTCTACGTCCAGATCCGCATCCTCACCGCCGGCATCAAGAAGCTTTCGTCGGCAAAGTGCACGTTCCTCGTCAACCATGAGAACGGCCTATTCGTCGACGTCAGGAGCGCGGCGACCTTCAAGGGCGGGCACGTGCCCGGCTCGGTCAACGTTCCGGCAGCCGACATCCGCTCGGGCAGGTACTCCATCAGCGGCGGCTCCGAGCGAAAGATCATCGTCGTCGGCCGCGACAAGTACGACACGGACAGCTTCAACAGCGCCCGCATCCTCAAGAAGGCCGGCTACCAGGTCGTCTCGCTCGAGGGTGGCATCGCCCAGTGGCAGGCCGACAACCTTCCCCTTTCAGTCAAGTAACAGTCATCCAATATAAGGAATAACCAGGAAATGGCAGACACCAACGAAAAGACCCCTGAGAACCAGGCCAATGCCCAGCAGAACCAGCCCATGTTCGAGGTTCTGAGGATATACGCCAAGGACTGCTCGCTTGAGACCCCCAACACTCCCGCCGTCTTCAAGATGGCTTGGAAGCCTGAGATCTCCGTCGAGTTCGATGCCAAGCCGACCAGCCTCGGCGACGATCAGTTCGAGATCGACCTGCGCGTCACCGCGACCTGCAAGATCGAGGACAAGATCGCCTTCATCGCCGAAGTCCACCAGGCCGGCATCTTCCTCGTCAAGAACGTCGACGACGCCACCGCCCACTACCTGCTTGGCGCCGTTGCCCCGAACACCCTCTTCCCGTACGCCCGCGAGCACATCGCCTCGCTGGTTAACCGCGCGACCTTCCCGGCGCTCAACCTGCGCCCGCTGAACTTCGAGGCTCTCTACAGGGCCCGCCAGGCCGAGGCTGCCCAGAAGGCCAAGGAAGAGGCTGTCAAGAAGGAAGGCGCGGCCCAGCAGTAATCCTGCGCGGAAGTCCACATGGGCCAGAGCGGATTTGACATCTCCGTCATAGGCGCCGGTTCCTACGGCACTGCCCTGGCGGTGGTCGCTTCTTCCAAGGGCCTCAAGGCCATGCTGTGGGACCACCGCCCCGAAAGGGCGGCGGCCATGCAGCAGTCGCGCGAAAATACCGCCTACCTTCCGGGGATCCGCTTCCCCGGCACCTTGGAGGTCACCGGATCGCTTGAACAAGCGGCGGCGGCCTCCAACACCATCTTAGTCGTGGTGCCAAGCGCCACGTTCGCTCAAGTCGTGGGCGCGCTCGCGCCCTACATGACGCCATCCCATCGCTTTGCCTGGGCCACCAAGGGGCTCTCCCCAGATGGCAGGCTGCTCTCGGATGTAGCCTCCGAGATCCTGCCGCAGGGGATCCCGATGGCCGTGCTCTCGGGCCCAACGTTCGCGCGCGAGCTGGCCTCGGGCATGCCGACTGCGATCTCGGTTGCCGGCACGCCAAAGGAGTTCTCCTCGGAGCTTTGCAGGCTCATGCACACGCGGGCCTTCAGGCTTTACGAGGGATCGGATCTCACGGGGCTGCAGATTGGCGGCGCCGTGAAGAACGTCATCGCGATCGCCGCTGGCATGTCCGACGGACTCGGCTACGGGGCCAACGCGCGCACCGCGCTCATAACCCGCGGCCTTGCGGAGATGGTGAGGTTCGGCGTGGCGCGCGGGGCATCAGAGCGCTCGTTCATGGGGCTTTCAGGATTGGGCGATCTGATCCTCACCTGCACCGACAACCAGTCGCGCAACCGCCGCTTCGGCGTGATGCTGGGGCAGGGCATGAGGCCTGATGACGCCCTGGCCAAGATAGGCCAGGTGGTCGAGGGCTACGGCATGATCCCGGTCATGCGCAAGCTCGCAGCGCAATGCGGCGTGCAGATGCCGATTTGCTCAGAGCTCTACGAGATCGTCTACGAGGGCAAGAGCGGCAAGGCGGCGGCCTCTGAGCTTTTAAACCGCGCCATCAAGTCAGAGTAGGGCGGATCTCAAAGGCGCATCCTCAGAGTTATCTGCTTGTTCGCCAGCAATTTATTTGCGCAATTCGCAAAATGAAGCCGCATCGCCCGCCTTTTGCAGCGACAAGGCCATGAAACGATGGCCCAAGCATTGATGCAAAGCGATCCGCGTTCATTCCAGCCACTCAAAAACCTTACACCAATCTTCATGAACTAAAAAAGGCAGCGCGTTATGCGCTGCCTTCTGATGCCGGGGCCGCGGGCCCCGGCTTTCCCATGCGGTTTTATTACTTGCCGGAACGGGCCTTCGCGTCCTCGATGGACAGCTTGGAGGCGGTTGCCTGCAGGGCGTTCATGTCGAGCTTTGACATGTCGACCAGCTCCTTGTCGGTATAAGGGAGCTGCTTGACGAAGTACTCCTCGTAGCCTGAGTAATCCTTAGGAGAGGACACATAGAGGTACGGGAACTTGAAGTCGACGAACTTGCCTGCGAAGTCCTTGTAATTGCCCTTGATGGCGTTGTAGGTCATCATGAAGGCGAACAGAGGATCGCAGTAGTGGCCGCCGGACTCGCCAGCCATGGAGCCGTTCTCCAGCCTCTTGCCTAGATCAGGGAGGAAGTCGGTGGAGACGATGTGGATCTTGCCGGTCTTGCCAGCGCGCTCAACGGCTGCAATGGCGCCCTGGAGAGGATCGCCGCCGCCGCCAGCCGGGATCAGTGCGTCAAGCTTCGGGTTGGCAGCCATCAGTGCCTCGGCAGCCTTCGAGCCGCCTTCTGAAGAGGTGCCTGCGTACTGCGGCTCGGAAAGCTTCACCTGATCGTTAGGGTGGGCCTTGTTCCACTTCTCAACGCCGGCCTTGTAGCCCTGCCACCTGCCAAGCCAAGTGGCATCGCCCTGCTCCCAGCCGATGAGGCCGATGTTCCTGCAGCCCTTGTCAATGAGGATCTGCACCAGCTTCTCGCCGTTCTCAGGCTCGTTCTCGTGGACCGCGCCGATGTAGTACGGGGAGTCGGTCGCCATCTTGTAGATATCGGGGCTGTGCTCCTTGTTGATGATGCGGAAGAACTGGGTGAGGTAGACCTCGTTGTCGTTGGCGGTCTTGATGGCCGAGGTCATCTCAGTGTCCGACGAGTTGCAGATGATGATGCCCTGGCAACCGGCAGCGGCCAGCTGCTCGACGGAAGCGGTCACCTTCTCGGAGACGTGGCCCTGGTCGACATACTGGACCTGGACGCCGAGAGCCTTGGCGGCCTCGTCGAGGACGCGCTTGCAGTCGGAGCCGAGGACGTCGGTGGACGACCAAATCGAGACGCCGATCTTGATGTCCTTGTTCTCAATTGCATTGGCGCTGGTGGAAACGGAAGCCATGGCGGCGCCGAGAATGGTGCACGCGCAGGCAAATGTTAATTTGCGAAATGCGAACTTCATGTTTGTTTCCCTATGTCTTGTCTGTAACTTCTCTGTTTAATAGTGCCGGAGCGATGCGGAGGATTGATGCGCTGTCCCGCATTGCACCTGCCTTCGATGATAGATGTTTTCAGGGTGCAAACGTGTGCAGGGATCACAAATGTCGAATAAATCCTTGGCTATCTCAAACGGTATTCCGGCTATCAGCATGATTATTAACATGTTATCCGTAACTTTTTGCGTGCGCACGCCGTGTGGCGCTCATCATGCTCCATATCCATCCAAACGTTTGCGCACAGGTATGACAAGTGCTGAGGAAAGCATCGTTAACTTTATGTAAATCTTCATGGCAAACAATGAAATGTGCCGTAAGAAAACATCGGGAGCGGGATAAAAACAACCTTTGCGCCAATTCTTCGCTCTTTAACGATTTTTGTGATGCGTGCCGCATAAAATTCCGGCATGGTCTGAAAAAACGTGCGCGCTGTAGAAAAACCGTAAACGGTTGCATGATTTCCGTGCAGTCGCCAACTATCTTTTATCTGGCAGCTTGGAAAAGGCTGTGCGCGTCGTCGCGTAAACAATCAACCCGGAGCGTAACCGGGGCAAACATGGCAGGAGCATATGACTAGTTTCAAGAACATGTCCGGAGCGACCAAGGGGTACATAGTGCTGACTGCACTAGTGTTCCTTTCCTGGGCCGTATTCAAAATCCTGACCCCGGACAACTTCGGGTCCCCATCAAACCTTCTGAGCTATTTCCAGGCAAGCCTGATAACCACGGTCGGCGCCATCGGGTTCTACTTCGTGATGGACATGGGCCTGTTCGATTTCTCAATCGGCGCCAACATCATCCTCTCGGGCATCGTGGGCTGCCAGCTGGCCACGAACTTCGGCCTGGGCTATCCGGGGCTCATCCTGGGCAGCGTCGCCACCGGCGCGCTCGTGGGCTTGTGCAACGGCTTGTTCTACGTGAAGCTGCGCATCCCTTCGATGATCGTCACCGCAGGCTTGGCGCTCATCTATGAATCGGTCGCCAACTACATCGCAGGCGGCCGCGAGCAGACCCTACCGTCAGATCTCAGGGCCTTCGGCCAGATGCCCGGAGACATCCTGCTTGCGATCCTCACCTTTGTAATAGCGTGGGGGATCCTGAACTACACGAGGTTCGGCACCTACACCTACGCCATCGGCTCCAACGAGTTCGTGGCCAAGAACATGGGCATTAACGTCGACAAGTACAAGGTGCTCGCCTTCATCTTGAGCGGCGCCTTCTTCGGGGCGATGGCCATTTTGACCATCAGCTACGGCTCCTCGATGGTCGCCGTGACCGGCATGGCCTCGATGACCAGGAACTTCGTGCCGACCATGGGCTGCTTCTTCGGACTTGCGTTCATGAAGTACGGGATCCCGCTGCAGGCGATCATCCTGGGCGAGCTCATCGTCAACATCATCTTCTTCGGTTTCATCTCCCTGGGCGCGCCGACGGCAATCCAGGATCTCATCAGCGGCCTGGCGCTGCTGATCATCATCACCCTGACCACCAAGGTCAACAAGGGCGAGATCGTCAAGTGAGGAGCGAAAAATGAGCGAAGAACAGGGTTTGCAGATCAGGCACCTTTGCAAGTCATTCGGCATCACCAAGGCCCTCAAGGACGTCTCCTTCGACATCGCCAAGGGCGAGGTGCACGCCCTCATCGGCGAGAACGGCTCTGGCAAGTCCACCCTCACGAACATGCTGACCGGCATCTACTCGATAGACAGCGGCACGTTCACCCTCGATGGCAAGGACGTCCATCCCAAGAACCAGGTCGACGCCAACAACCAGGGCATCTCGATCATCGTCCAGGAGCTGGGCACGCTTTCGGGGCTGACCGTTGCCGAGAACATCTTCCTCGGGCATGAGGAGCGCTTCATCCATGCCGGCTTCATCCGCGACACCAAGGCGATGAACGCCGAGGCCGACAGGCTCCTGAGGCTCTATGGCTTCGAGCGCATCAAGGCGTCGAACCTCGTCGATGACTACAACTTCGAGGACCGCAAGCTCATCGAGATCGTCAAGGCCACCTACTTCCACCCTCGCATCGTGGTGATCGACGAGACCACCACCGCGCTCTCGCAGGAAGGCCGCGAGGAGCTGTACAAGCACATGGCCAGGATCCGCCGCGAGGGCGGGACGGTCATCTTCATCTCCCATGACCTGCCCGAGGTGCTCGACAAGTCCGACACCATTACCATCCTCCGCGACGGCACCTACATCGACACCGTCAGGAGCAAGGACGTCAACGAGGAGCAGCTCAAGAAGCTGATGGTCGGCCGCGAGATGACCGGCAGCTATTACCGCAGCGACTACGGCGAGAAGGTTTCCGACGAAGTGGTGCTCTCAGTCAAGCACGTGAGCGTGCCCGGGATCATCCACGATGTCAGCTTCGATCTGCACCGCGGCGAGATCCTGGGATTCGGCGGTCTTTCGGAGTCCGGCATGCACGAGGTCGGCAAGGCCGTGTTCGGCGCCAGCTTTGACCGCGTGGGCGAGGTCTCGCTCGCCGACGGCACGCAGATCAACGACATTCCCACCGCCATCGCCCACTCGATCGCCTACACCTCCAAGGACCGCGACAACGAGTCGGTGGTCATCAACCAGAGCATCCGCGACAACATCGCGCTGCCCTCGCTCGACAGGCTGGGCATCGGCAAGACCGGGCTGCTCAACTGGCGCAAGATCAACGATTTTGCTGACAAGTACGCCAAGGAGATGTCCGTAAAGATGGTCGCAGTGGACCAGTTTGTCTCCGAGCTTTCCGGCGGCAACAAGCAGAAGGTCGTGCTTGCGCGCTGGATCGGCAAGGGGTCGGACATCGTGGTGCTCGACTCGCCAACCCGCGGCATCGACATCAAGGTTAAGCAGGACATCTACCAGCTGATGGATCAGATGAGGAAGCAGGGCAAGTCGATCATCATGATCTCCGAGGAGCTCATGGAGCTCATAGGAATGTGCGACCGCATCATCATCATGAAGGACGGCGCCTTGAACGGCGAGGTCAAGCGCAGCCGCGAGCTCAACGAAAACAACCTCATCGAGATGATGGTTTAAGGCAGGAGAACGAATCATGACTGAAGCAGCAGCTGTTGAAACCAGCAAGGAAAGCCAGATCAGGTCCGCCAGGAGGTGGAAGCTAATCCGCGCCCTGTTGCCGATCGCAGGTCTGATCCTGATGATCATCTTCTTCAACTACGAGACCAATGGCAGGCTTTTGAAGCACCTGCCCCTGGCGATGTCCCAGGTCTACGTCATCATGATCGCGTCCATGGGCGTGTTCTTCATCATGACGATGGGTGGATTGGACTTCTCCCAGGGCTCGATACTCGGATTGTCGTGCATCGTGGTGTGCGCGGTCTCCAAGTACAGCATCCCGCTGGCGATCTTGGCCGGCATCGCAACCGGCGCGGCCATCGGAGCGGTGAACGGGTACTTCTACGTCAGGCGCAAGATCAAGTCATTCATCGTGACGATCTGCACCATGTTCCTGTTCCGCGGCCTCATCAAGTACCTGACCACCAACAGCCCGGTCGCAGGCTCCCCGCAGCTACTGATGATCGACAGCACCACCTTCAAGGTCGTGTGCACCGCAGCGGTGGTGGCAGTGGGCTTTGTGATCTTCACGTTCACCAAGTTCGGCGTCTACCTCAAGGCCATCGGCGCTGGCGAGCAGGCGGCCAAGTTCGCCGGTATCAGGACCGACCGCATGAAGTTCATGGTCTACGTGCTCTCCGGCGCGATCACTGGCTTCGCGGCCTTCATCAGCGCCATCAAGATCGGCTCCGTGACCTCATCGGGCGGCAACATGCTTGAGACCCAGATCCTCATCGCGCTGGTGCTGGGCGGCATGCCGATCTCAGGCGGCGCCATGGCGAGGTTCGGCAACTGCGTGGTCGGCTCGCTGCTCTATGTGGTCCTGCTTTCGGGCCTGACCATGATGGGCTTCACCCCGCAGCTCATGCAGCTCATACAGGGCATCGTGTTCCTGGTATTCGTGGCGATCTTCGCTGATCGCGACTCGCTCACGGTCATCAAGTAAAGGGTTTTAGTTTTAATAGGTTTACAAGAAAAAACAGGAAATAAATATGGACAAGCTTTACTTCGTCGTCGGGTCCCAGGACCTTTACGGTGATGAGTGCTTAAGGCACGTGGCCTCCGATGCGGCCGAGATGACCGCGTTCTTCAACGAGCAGTTCAAGGGAGTCTGCCAGGTGGAGCTGCTGCCCACCGTCGTCAACTCCGAGACCTGCATCAGCGATCTGCGCCGCGCGCAGTGCGATGACGACTGCATCGGCGTGATGGCGTGGATGCACACCTTCTCGCCGGCCAAGATGTGGATCAAGGGCCTCCAGGAGCTGCGCAAGCCCCTGCTGCACCTGCACACCCAGGCCAACGAGAAGCTCCCGTACGACGCCATCGACATGGACTTCATGAACCTCAACCAGTCTGCCCACGGCGATCGCGAGTTCAGCTTCATCCTCTCGAGGATGCGCATCCTCCACCAGACCGTCGCCGGCTACTACAAGCACCAGGACGTGCTCGACGAGATCCGCCGCTTCATCGACGTGGCGCGCGCGGTCTCCTTCTCAAGGAAGCTCAAGGTCGCGTCCTTCGGCAACAACATGAGGGAAGTGGCGGTCACCGACGGCGATCGCGTTGAGTCGCAGATCGTCTACGGCTGGGAGTGCAACTACTTTGCAGTGGGCGACCTCGTTGACATCATCAACGCCGTCTCCGACAAGGAAGTCGACGCCAAGATGGCCGAGTACGAGTCCAAGTACACCATGAAGACCAAAAACATCGCCGCAGTGCGCGAGCAGGCCCGCTACGAGGTGGCGCTTGACAAGTTCCTCGCCCAAAACGGCGTGGGCGCCTTCGCCGACACCTTCCAGGACCTCCACGGCTTCAAGCAGCTGCCAGGCATCGCCGCGCAGAACCTGATGGGCCGCGGCATCGGCTTCGGTCCCGAGGGCGACTACAAGACCTCCGCGCTCTCGGCGGTCTTCATGAACATGGCCAGGGGCCGCAAGGGCCACACCGGCTTCATCGAGGACTACACCTACGATCTCACGCAGGGACAGGAAGTCGAGCTCGCCTCCCACATGCTCGAGGTTCCGGTCGATTTCGCAGCGACCAAGCCTGAGATTGACGTCCTCCCGCTGGGCATCGGCGGCAAGGAAGATCCTGCCCGCCTGATCTTCGACGGCATCCAGGGCGATGGAGTCCAGGTCTGCATGACCGACCTTGGCGACCACTTCAGGATCATCTGCGCGGACATCGAGCTCATCAAGCAGCCCAAGCCCATGCCTAAGCTCCCGGTGGCCAGGATCATGTTCCGCCACAAGCCGAACTTCAAGATCGGCACCGAAGGCTGGTGCTACGCCGGCGGCGCCCACCACAGCGTGGTCTCCACCGCCCTCGACAGGCGCGACATCGAGATGTTCTGCAAGTTCACCGGCACTGAGCTTGTGACCATCGGCGACGACACCACCGAGGAAGACCTGATGAGGTTCTCCGCAAGGTGAGCGGAGCCTGAAAGGGCATAAAGCAAGGCCCGGCGCATTGCGCCGGGCCTTGCTGTCATCGCCCATGCCTTTTCAATCAGGCATAGGTCTCGTCGGTCTTGACGTGTTCGGTGACATCGACGACGTCCTTGATCATGCCGGGGAAGGCCTGGTTGAGCTGGGTCTTGATGCCGTCCTGGAGCGTGACTCCTGCAAGCGAGCAGCCCAGGCACCCGCCCTCGAACTTGACCTTCACCACGCCGTCGTCGGTGACGTCGGCAAGTTCGACCGCGCCGCCATGCCCTGCAAGGGAGGGGCTCACGACGTTCTTGATGAAGAGCGCGACCTTGTCCTTGAGGGATGCGTCCTCAGGCAGCGGGCTCTTGGTGAGGTTGGGGGCGTGGAAGGTCAGCAGGTCCTCGCCGTCGTCGTCCTTGCCCAGGTCGAGCACGGAGCCGTCAAGGTACTCGGAAACGCCCTCGTCGATGACGATCTCGAAGCCCTTCATCTGGAAGTGCTCGTCGGCCTTGGTGATGTACTCCTTGGGGCAGTAGAGGATCCCGCACTGCGCGCCCGGGGTGCCAGGGTTGGTGGCGGTCAGGCGGATCGCGAGGCCTTCCATTTTCTGCTTGCTGATGATCTTGAGGAAATACTCCTGAGCCTTCTCGCTCACTGAAATCTTGCTCATTTGGGCCTCGCTGTGGATTAGTCGGTGCTTTTGAAACTGACTGATTATACAGTGCGGCCCCGCCGCTCAAGGAGTCATGAGAAGGATTTGCACAGGGCTTGGAAAAGACAGTTCCCAAGACGGGTTTTCTGTATGGAAGATCGGGACGGGTTTGCAAATCTTAATGTTTTAATATCATGCTGTTAACCATCGTGTGCAATGCTTGGGAATGGACTTGTAATTTTTTTTCAAACCTGCCTCGCGGCACCCTATCTACGATAAAATGTCGCGTTAGTTAGTTCTCCGAGGCAACTCGGTTATTTATGGAGAAAAGCAATGAGCTTATTTGACGAGCTTTCCTTAGCGAAGTATGGCATCTCTTCTGCTGCCAGCATCACTTACAATCCGACCTACCAGCAGCTGTTCGCCGACGAGACCGTCGAGGGCCTGACCGGCTACGACAAGGGCGTCGTCACCAACATGGGCGCCGTTGACGTCATGACCGGCATCTACACCGGCCGCTCCCCTAAGGACAAGTTCATCGTCAAGGACGACACCACCAAGGACACCTTCTGGTGGAACACCCCTGAGTTCAAGAACGACAACAAGCCGCTCTCCACCGCT
Organism: uncultured Aeromonadales bacterium; assembly: GCA_902776275.1. Lineage (GTDB taxonomy): Bacteria > Pseudomonadota > Gammaproteobacteria > Enterobacterales > Succinivibrionaceae > Succinivibrio. The sequence goes on along the minus strand of CACYPI010000006.1, from coordinate 43,486 downwards.
TCCTGGAACGAGCTCAAGAAGCTGGCTGGCAAGGAGCTTTCCAACAAGAAGCTGTACGTCGTCGACTGCTTCTGCGGCGCCAACGCCAACACCCGCATGAGCATCCGCTTCGTGATGGAAGTCGCCTGGCAGGCCCACTTCGTCACCAACATGTTCATCCGCCCGACCCCCGAGGAGCTCGAGACCTTCAAGCCTGACTTCGTGGTCCTCAACGCCGCCAAGGCCAAGGTCGAGAACTTCAAGGAGCTGGGCCTCAACTCCGAGACCGCCGTGGTCTTCAACCTGACCGAGCGCATGCAGATCATCCTCAACACCTGGTACGGCGGCGAGATGAAGAAGGGCATGTTCTCCATGATGAACTATTTCCTCCCGCTCAAGGGCATCGCCGCGATGCACTGCTCTGCCAACACCGACAAGGAAGGCAAGAACACCGCCATCTTCTTCGGCCTGTCCGGCACCGGCAAGACCACCCTCTCCACCGACCCGAAGCGCCTCCTCATCGGCGACGACGAGCACGGCTGGGATGACGACGGCGTCTTCAACTTCGAAGGCGGCTGCTACGCCAAGGTGATCAACCTCTCCAAGGAGAACGAGCCTGACATTTGGAACGCCATCAAGCGCAACGCCCTGCTCGAGAACGTGACCACCGACAAGGCCGGCAACGTCGACTTCGCTGACAAGTCCGTCACCGAGAACACCCGCGTGTCCTACCCGATCTTCCACATCAAGAACATCGTCCGCCCGATCTCCAAGGGCCCTGCGGCAAAGCGCGTGATCTTCCTGTCGGCTGATGCCTTCGGCGTCCTGCCTCCGGTCTCCCTGCTCGACAAGAACCAGACCAAGTACTACTTCCTCTCCGGCTTCACCGCAAAGCTGGCCGGCACCGAGCGCGGCATCACCGAGCCTACCCCGACCTTCTCGCCTTGCTTCGGCGCTGCCTTCCTGTCGCTGCCTCCTACCACCTATGCTGACGTGCTCGTCAAGCGCATGGACGCCTCCGGCGCCCGCGCCTACCTCGTCAACACCGGCTGGAACGGCACCGGCAAGCGCATCTCCATCAAGGACACCCGCGGCATCATCGACGCGATCCTCGACGGCTCGATCGACAAGGCCCCGACCAAGAAGATCCCGTTCTTCTCGTTTGTCGTCCCGACCGCTCTTCCGGGCGTTGATCCTGCCATTCTCGATCCTCGCGACACCTACAAGGATGCCTCCGAGTGGGAGAAGAAGGCCAAGGACCTCTCCGAGCGCTTCATCAAGAACTTCGCCAAGTTCTCTGCGTTCGACAAGGATGGCGCCCTCAAGGCTGCTGGCCCGCAGCTCTAATTTGAGCCAAGGCTAGCCTTAAAGGCTAAAACATGGACGACCCGGCATGCCATGCATGCCGGGTCTTGTGCTGTATGGAGCAGGTGAAAATGGCAAAACCCTACATTACCCGCGAAGGATACGATCAGCTCCACAAGGAGCTCGACTACCTGTGGAACGTGAAGCGCCCCGACGTGACCGCCAAGGTCGCGTGGGCGGCAAGCCTGGGCGACCGCTCGGAGAATGCCGACTACCACTACAACAAGAGGCTCTTGGGGCAGATCGACCGCCGCGTGCGCTTTCTCAGGCACTGCATGAACGATCTGCAGGTGATCACCTATAACCCCCAGCAGGAGGGCAAGGTGTTCTTCGGGGCCTACGTCGAGATCGAGTCCGACGACGACAGCCCGGTGACCATGAGGATCCGCATCGTCGGCGCCGAGGAGATCTTCGGGCGCGACAACTACATCTCGGTGGACTCCCCGATGGCGCGGGCGCTTTTGGGCAAGCAGGTCGATGATGAGGCCACGGTGAAGACCCCCAAGGGCGACAAGATCTGGTACGTCAACAAGATCTCCTACAAGGCCCCCGAGTGGTTCGAGGAGCTTCCCATCGAGGATCGCTTCTTGCGCGAGGATGACGATCAGCAGGAGGAAGCCGTCGAGGAGGTTTCAGAGGAAGAGCAGAAGAAGATCCAGGAAGAGTACATGGCCACGCTGGTCAAGTGACTCAGGCCATGAGGCTCAGGTTCTGCCCGGGGTTGTAGTTCCTGACTATGCCGTTGTAGCGCGCGCTCACGGCCTTTGAGGCAAGGCTGTCCTGGCCGTCCTGGGCAGCCTCGGCCGAGTAGCGCGCGTACGACGGGTGCAATCCCTCGCTCTTGCGGATCTCCTTCTCCTCACGCGCGCTCTGGGCCGATCCCGAATAGGATGCGGCCACGGACTTGGCCGAATTTTCCGCAGCCGTCCCCTGGCCTTGGGAGATCCTTGATGCGGACTGCATCGCCTGCGACTGCGCTGTCTGGGCAGTGCTCTTGCCCTCGGCGCCTTCGCTGCCGCCGTTTCCCTTTGATGAGCCTTTGCCGCCGCCTTGCTGCTTGCGCCTGCCATCCTCGGTGATGACTACCTGGGACTGGGCGTAGAGGGTGGAGTTGGTGCCTGAAGTGGCTTGGGATGCCGCTTGTTCCGAGGCGGCGGAGTTCTGGGATTCGACAGGCTGGGGGATGGTCTGGCGGGCAAGATTGTCCCTCTTGGCCCCCTCGACGCTAGGCGAGAAGACTGGCGGCGCTATGTTGGCAGCATAAGTCGCAACTTCCATTTGGCCAATTCCCCCAGGCACAATTTCCCTTCATCCTTGTTAACGGCAATTTTTGAAGCGCCTTTTAACAAAATGCAGAAAAATTTTTAATTAAGAAAATTCAGTATATTAGAAAGGAATCGACTGCTTTGGCAAATGCCTGGGGCTCGGTGATGAAGGGCATGTGGGCGGAATTTTCAAGCACGTGGCAGGCGCTGCCATGGCGCTTTGCCATGATCCCTGACTGCGCAGGCGGCACCAGCAGATCATGCCTGCCAAAGAGGTGCAGGGCGCGGTTTCTCATGCGCATGAAATCCACGCGCTCGTCGGCTGCGGCCATGATGTCGACCCCGGCCTTGAGCACGCTGTACGGCGGGAGCTTGAACGACTTGAAACATGCTGCGATGTGCTCGCCGCCCAAGCCTCGGCGCTGGGCTGCATAAAAGAGGCCGATGAGGTGGGGCGCCGACCTCGGGGTCAGGGCCTCAAGCAGCTTCCTGACATAGCGCTCCTTGAGGCCTGGGTTTCCTGGCTCATCGGGGATGCGGGGGCTGCCGCAGACGGTGACAAGCCTGCCATCCAGCATCCCGCGGGCGCAGAGGGCTATGCCGAACAGCGAGGAGAGCGACCAGCACATGAGGTCGCAGCCCTCAGGCAGCGTGGCTGCAAGCAGGCTTAGCGTGCGGTCGAAATCTGGCGCCGCATCTGCAAGATCGGCGCTCCTGCCGTAGCCCGGCATGTCTATAAGGAGCACGCGCCTTTTGGGAAAAAGCGCGCTTATGCATGAGGTGAATGAGGAATCGGCGGCCCAGCCGTGGGTCACGGCAAGGGGCCGCCCGGACGAGGGGCCTGCGGCGAGGAAGCCGAGCTTGCGCCCGGCCCCTGTGTCGCCGCGTCCGTCAGACATTGTGCTTTTCGCGGTACTTGATGAGATCGGCGATGGTGACTGCGGTGAGATCGTGGTCGAGCGCGAAATTGACGACGCGCGGGAGCTTGGCCATCAGGCCGTCAGGTGCGCAGAGCTCGCAGAGCACGCCTGCAGGCTCGAGGCCTGCCAGGCGGGCGAAGTCGACCGAGGCCTCGGTATGGCCGTCGCGCTCGAGCACGCCGCCTTCCTTGGCGATGAGCGGGAAAGTGTGGCCCGGGGCCACGAGATCAGAGGGCTTGCCATCGGGGTTTATCACGGCGCGGACGGCCTTGACGCGGTCGGGTGCGGAGACGCCGGTGGTGACGCCCTGGGCGGCATCGACCGAGACGGTGAACGCGGTGCCGTAGGTCGAGGTGTTGTGGGAGACCATCAGGTTCAGACCCATGCGCTTGGCCTGCGACTCGTGGATGCAGACGCAGACGATCCCCGAGCACTCGCGGATCATGAACGCCATCTGGGCGTCGGTTATGGTCTGCGCCGCAAAGATCAGATCGCCTTCATTCTCGCGATCCTCGTTGTCGGCAACCATGATGCCGCGGCCCTTGCGCAGGGCCTCGAGGGCGGCTTCGACGCGCTCGTCGCTGTCTGAGCCGAATACTTCAAGCAGGCTTTTCCTGGACATTGTTGTTCTCTCGTTTTAAGACAAAAGCGTGTAAGCGATTATAGCCTTGAATGGCCGCGATCCCCGAGGTCAGTGATACAGCGTCCTTTCCTTTGGATCCTTGAGCTTGGTGAGCACCAGGGCTCCGATGGCCAGCGCCGGGAGCACTGTGACCGCAAAGCCGGCCTGCAGGCCTATCACGTCGCCGATGGCGCCGGTTATGACCGAGAGCATGTAGCCTATGCCGAAGGTGAAGCCGAGCATCATCGAGGTCGCGAAAGCCGCAGCCTGGCGGGAGAGCAGCTTCTCGGACCAGACGATGGCCGCCGGGGTCGAGCCATAGAGCCCGGCTCCGGTCATGAAGAGCGCGGCATACGAGAGCAGGCTCAGGTCGGTGCGCCACAGGAAGAGCGAGCAGAAGAAGAAGGAGACCACGTAGGATCCCAGGATGATCTTCTTGAGGCCGGCGCGCATCGCCGCACCGCCCACTGCAAGCCCTCCGGTTGCGGTACCAAGCAGCATGACCATGGAGGCGGTGGCGCTCGAGACGCTGTCAAAGCCGTTGGAGGAGAGTAGCAGCGGCAGGTACATGATGAACGCGCAGTAGCACCATGAGCGCAGGCCGATGCTCACAGTCAGCAGCATGAACTGGCGGTTGTGCAGGATGTCGCGGGTGCTGGGCAGCTCCGCGGCAGCGCCGGGCTCGGGATGGCGCACGTGCAGCCTTCTCATGCAGATGAGCGCCGTGGTGAGCACGGCCGGCAGCGAGAGCCAGGGCAGGCTCGAGTCGCTGAAGTGGTCGAGGAAGATGGCGACGGCGACCGGCGCCACGGCAAAGCCGATGTTGCCGCCTGCGATGAAGATCGAGGTTGCCAGCACGTCGCGGCCCTTGGGGGCGACCGAGGGGACGATTCCGCCTGCGACGGGGTGGAAGCCTGAGGCGCAAAAACCCGAGAGCAGGATGATCACAAGCAGCATCCACACCGAGTTCACGAGCGTGACCGCGCAGGCGAACACCGCGCCGGTGAGGATCGAGGCGGGCATGATCCAGCCGACGCCGTGGCGGTCGGCGTAGAGGCCGATGGGCGGCTGGAGGAAGCTGCAGACGACCTGGAAGACCATGAAGAGCGCGCCGCACTCGGAGTATGAGAGCCCGAAGCGCCTTGCGAGCATCGGCAGCAGTATGGGCAGGATGTCGCAGAAGAAGTCGGCCATGAAGTGGCCGCAGCCCATGATGAAGACATTGATCCAGCTGTGCTCTGGCCCGCGCGGCGCGGGAATAGCAGCAGTGCTCATTGGCAAGACCTCGCAAGCAGGGCCTCGAGCTCGGCCTTGGTGAACTCGTACTTGCGCCCGCAGTGCTGGCAGGCCATGGTAGCACCGCCCTGCTCCCTGACTATGGACTCAAGCTCGCGTGGATCCATGCTCATGAGCGCCTTCTCGCAGCGGGCCTTCGAGCAGATGCAGCGGAAGGCTACGGGGCGCGAGGGGAGGATCCTGACGTCCTCGCGGGCAAAGAGCCTTGAGAGGATGTCGGTGTTGGAGAGCTTCCAAAGCTCGCCTGCGGTGATGGTCGAGGCGAGCACCGAGAGGTGCTCGAGCGAGTCGAGGTTGCCCGTGACCTCCGGGATCACCTGGAGCATGATCCCGCCTGCGGCCTGCCGCTTCGGGTCGCTTTTTATGAAGAACCTCGTGGACAGCTGCGCCGAGTCCTTGAAGTAGTTCTCAAGTGCGCCGGCCACCGATTGAGTGCCAAGCGGCACGATGCCCTGCCAGCGGTCCTTGGCGTCGCCTTCGGGGAAGATGGTGATGGCGAGTACCCCGTCATCGCCTGCAAGCTTGGAAAAGGGCAGCTCATCGGGGCAGGGCAGCGCCTGATCGAGGCTTGCTGAACCGTAGAAGGTGCTGTCCGGGCGCGTGTTGATGATCGCGTACTTGAGGGGCGAGCCCTTGCCGCCGCGGATCTGGAGCATGACCTCGGAGCCGTCCTTCAGGGTTGCGCAGAAAAGCTGCGAGGCTGCGGCCAGATCGAGCATCAGCGACTTGACGCACTCGGGGTAGGAGTGGGGAGAGAGCAGATCGGTGCAGGGCTTGTGCATGTGCAGGATCTCCCCGCGCACGCCCTTGTGGTTGTCAAAGAGGAAGCGCAGCAGGCTGTCGCAGTCCTCGGCAAATCCGGTGTTGGTGTCGGTCATTTGCTGTATCCGCCGTGTTTGATGGAAAGCAGGGCCCTGCGCTCCTTCTTGGTGGGGCGCGAGTCTGGATGGGGGGCGAGAAGGGCGTTCATCTTGAGCTGGGCAATCTGCTTCTCCCGCGATGCAGCGCCCTCGTCGGTCTCCCGGTAGAGCTTGCAAGCCTCGCTCGCCGGCCCCCGCACGTCGGAGATCCCGGCCACCTCGACCTCGATGCGCAGGTTGCCCTTGAGGAGCCTCACCAGAGCGCCGATCTCGACGGTGCGCGAGGGCTTGGCCCTCGTTCCGTTGTAGTCGACCTTGCCGCCCTCGATCATCTCGCGGGCGATGCTGCGGGTCTTGTAGAACCTGGCTGCCCAGAGCCACTTGTCCAGGCGCACTGCGCCGGCGGGATCTTTTGTCATCTTGTTGTGTCCGGATGGACGGTATTTGGTATCGTGCTAAGCAACAGCGGAAGTATAGCAGGAACATGGGGTTTCGTATGGAGATCGGGGATCTGCAAGGGCTTCAGGCGCACGTGCCCGAGGTGCTCGGCAGGCGCAGGAAAAAGGTGTCGAGGTTCTTCACGGTCGAGGAGCTCGACCTCAGGTTCTCAAACGGCCAGGAGCGCACCTACGAGAAGCTCGTCGGCGGCAACGGCGCCGTCGAGATCGTCCCATGGGACGGGAAGCACTTCCTCATGACCGCCGAGTACGCCTGCGGGTTCGAGCGCTACGAGCTCGGCTTCGTCAAGGGCAAGATAGACGGTGGCGAGACCCCCGAGCAGGCCTGCGAGAGGGAGCTTGAGGAGGAGATAGGCTACGGCTTCACCGACTGCATCAAGCTCAAGGACGTGATGAAGGTGGCCCCGGGCATGCTCTCGCTGCGCATGCATTCCTTCCTGTGCACCGGGATCTACGAGAAGAAGCTCGACTCCGGCGACGAGCCCGAGCCCATCGACCTCATAAAGGTGTCGCCAGAGGAGGCAAGGCAGCTCGTCTTCGACCCGCACTCTCCGCTTACCGAGTCCCGCGCCATCGCCTGCCTCGCCTTGGCGATGCACGCGCTCGGCATGCTCGGGTAAGCCAATGGCTGCAATACCGCCCTTGTGCAAGGCTCCTATGGCGCAAGAGCTGGCCTGCGCGCCTTTCCAAATCCAATCCTGATGGCGCCATGGGCGCCAGGTGCGACCACATGCACTTTTTTTAGTGCGCCCGCGCGCGCGGGCGCACCCTGCGGGCGGTTTTTGCTAATATGGGATTCGTTGTTTGTTTTTAGAAGAGAACAGCGGGCAGTCCCGGATTGAAGGGACGCGGCGGCTGTTCTTTTGATTTTTCCGGAGTGGACATGCTTCATCTATTAACCGGCTTCGAGTTCGACCAGGACGGGTACCTTCAGATCCTCGACACGGCTTCGGCCATGAAGGAGGATCCGCGGAAGTACTCCCAGGTGCTCGCCGGCCGCAGCGGCGCGATCATGTTCGAGAAGCCGTCGCTTCGCACCAGGACCACCTTCGAGCTTGCCTTCTACCGCTTAGGCGGCCACGGCATCTACCTTGACCTGCAAAACGGCGATCTCGGCAAGCGCGAGACCATCGGCGACTACGCGCGCAACCTCTCGCGCTGGGTCGACTGCCTCGTGGGCAGGGTTTACTCGCAGCGCACGCTCGAGGAACTGGCCAAGTACGGCTCGGTGCCGGTCATCAACGCGCTCTCCGACCTCTACCACCCGGCGCAGGCCATGGCGGACTACCTGACCGTGCGCGAGCACTTGGGCCGCCTCAAGGGCGCCACCCTCTGCTACACGGGCGATGGCAACAACGTCACCAACTCGCTGCTCGTCGCCGGCGCCACGCTCGGCGTCAACGTCTGGTGCTGCGTGCCCGAGGGCTGTGGCCCCGACGTGCAGATCTTCACGAAGGCGCGCGAGATAGCCAAGAAGAACGGCTGCGAGCTCAAGGTGTTCAACGATCCCTCCCTCATCAAGGGCGTGGACGTGCTCTACACCGACACCTGGGTATCCATGGGAGACAACACCCCGCTGGACAGCGTGCGCAAGAAGTACATGCCCTACCAGATCAATAAGGCCCTGCTTGAGCAGTCGGGCGCGCAGATCGTCCTGCACTGCCTGCCTGCGCACCGCAACTACGAGATCACCGATGAAGTCATGGACGGCCCCAGGAGCGTCGTCTTCGACGAGGCCGAGAACCGCCTGCACATCCACATGGCAGTCCTCTCTAAATTAATCTCCGATTAATCTGCGCTTGAGGAAATGAAAATGTCAGATTGCATCAACAAGAAGTACAAGAAAGTCCTGCTCGCCTACTCCGGCGGACTCGACACTTCCACCATCGTGCCGTGGCTCAAGGAGAATTTCGGCTGCGAGGTGATCTGCTTCGTCGCCGACGTCGGCCAGGAGCGCGACGACCTCGACGGGATCGAGGAGAAGGCCAAGGCCTCCGGCGCCAGCAAGTGCATAATCAAGGATCTCCGCGAGGAGTTCGTCCGTGACTACGTCTTCGAGATGATGAAGACCGGCGCGCTGTACGAGGGCACCTACCTGCTCGGCACCGCCATCGCCCGCCCGGTGATCGCCAAGGCCATGGTCGAGGCCGCCCTCGCCGAGGGCGCTGACGCCGTCGCGCACGGCGCGACCGGCAAGGGCAACGACCAGGTCAGGTTCGAGAGCGCGGTCGCTGCGCTGGCCCCGCAGCTGGACGTCATCGCCCCGTGGAGGATCTGGAACCTGAAGTCCCGCGAGGAGCTTCTGGCCTACCTCAACGAGCGCCACATCCCCTGCAAGGCCACCCTCAAGAAGATCTACAGCCGCGATGCCAACTGCCTGCACATCTCCACCGAAGGCGGCGAGCTCGAGCACACCTGGAACGCCCCTTCGGAGAACGTCTGGGTCTGGACCACCGATCCTGAGAAGGCCCCGGACAAGCCCGAGTACCACGAGCTCACCGTCAAGGACGGCGAGGTCACCGCGGTCGACGGCAAGGAGATGACCCCTTACCAGGTCTTAGACCTGCTCAACACCTATGGCGCCCGCAACGGCGTCGGCAGGATCGACATCACCGAGAACCGCCTGGTCGGCATGAAGTCCCGCGGCTGCTACGAGACCCCGGGCGGCACCATCATCTACCAGGCCCTCCGCGCCGTCGAGCAGCTGGTGCTGGACAAGGCCACCCGCGAGTTCCGCGAGAAGCTCGCTGTCGACTTCTCCCAGCTCGTCTACGACGGCCGCTGGTTCACCAGGCTCCGCGAGATCCTCCAGGCCGCTGCCGACGAGCTGGCGCACGACGTCAACGGCAAGGTCGTGGTCAAGCTCTACAAGGGCAACGTCATGGTCACCCAGAAGGACTCGCCCAACAGCCTGTTCAACTTCGACTTCGTGACTTTCGGCGCCGACCACGTTTACAGCCAGCATGATGCCGAGGGCTTCATCCGCCTGTACTCGCTGCCTGCCAGGATCCGCGCGATCAACGCCGCGGCCAAGAAGGCCGGCAAGTAAGCCAGGATCAGATGAGTTAATGCGGCGCCCTGCGGGGCGCCGCTTTGTTATAAGGCGCCCAAAGCGGCGCCTGGGTCTGCTATATTTGAGGCCGCGCCGCAGCGGCGCGGATGTTTTCCAATGGGCGCCTTGGGCGCGGGAGTTTGCTATGGCCTTATGGGGCGGCAGGTTCAAGGAAGGACCTGATGAGAGATTCAAGAACTACAACGACTCGCTGAAGTTCGACTACCGGATGGCGCTCGAGGACATCGAGGGCTCTGAGTGCTGGGCCGATGCCATCCACGAGGCCGGGGTGCTCACAGACGACGAGTGCGCGCGCCTGAAGAAGGCCCTCTTTGAGCTGCACAAGGAGGCAGAAGAGGACATCCACTCCATCGCTAAAGCAGGCGACGAGGACATCCACTCCTATGTCGAGCGCCGCCTCATCGAGAAGGTAGGCGATCTTGGAAAGAAGCTCCACACCGGCCGCAGCCGCAACGATCAGGTCGCTCTCGATCTCAAGCTCTGGTGCCGCAAGGCATCGCGCGAGATCGCAAAGGCCATCGTCCACCTTCAGAAGGAGCTGCTCTCAGCCGCCGAACGCTTCCAGGGCGCGGTGTTCCCGGGATACACCCACCTCCAGAGGGCCCAGCCTGTCACCTTCTCCCACTGGATCCTCGCCTACCTCCAGATGTTCGAGCGCGACTACCAGCGCCTGAAGAACGCCGAGAAGCTGATGGAGACCTGCCCGCTGGGCTCGGCCGCCCTCGCCGGCACGGCCTACAGGATCGACCGCGAGAAGCTTGCGCGTGCCCTGGGCTTTGACCGCGCCACCTCCAACAGCCTCGACGCGGTCTCCGACCGCGATCACGTGATGGAGCTGCTCTCCTGCGCCTCCATCTCGATGGTCCACCTCTCGCGCATGGCCGAGGACCTCATCATCTACAACTCCGGCGAGGCGCGCTTCGTGACTCTCTCGGACAAGGTGACCTCCGGCTCCTCGCTGATGCCCCAGAAGAAGAACCCCGACTCGCTCGAACTCATCCGCGGCAAGTGCGGCCGCGTGGTCGGCGCCCTGACCGGCATGCTCGTCACCTGCAAGGCCCTGCCGCTTGCCTACGACAAGGATCTGCAGGAGGACAAGGAGCGCCTCTTCGACGCGGTGGACACCTGGCACGACAGCCTCTACATGGCCGCGCTGGTCTTCGAGGGGCTCAAGCTCAATTGCGATCGCGCGCTCGAGGCTGCCAAGGGCGGCTACTCGAACGCCACTGAGCTTGCCGACTACCTCGTCTCCAAGGGGATTCCCTTCCGCGAGGCCCACTCGATCGTGGGCAGGGCAGTGCTTTACGCCATCGAGCAGAAGAAGCCGCTTGAGGATCTCAGCGTCGAGGAATTCCGCAAGTTCAGCCCAGTGGTGGGCGACGACGTCTACGCCCCGCTGCAGGTTGAGAACATCCTTGCCAAGCGCGACATCAAGGGCGGCACGGCCCCGGCGCAGACGGCCAGGGAGATCGCCTCGCTCAAGGAGATGCTCGCAAAGCGCGAGGGCTGATTTAGCAAGCCATAAACGCAAGCAGGCGGCGCTGGCATCCAGCGCCGCCTGCATGTTTTTTGGAGCAAGGCTCCTACGATCTTCCGGTCGAGCCGAAACCTGACTCTCCGCGGTCGGAGGCCTCGGGAAACTTCTCGCAGACCTCGAACTTCGGCGTGAACACCGGCATGAAGACCATCTGCGCGATGCGGTCGCCCGGGTTCACCGCGAAAGGGGCGCCCGAGCGGTTCCACAGCGGAACGCTGATGGGGCCCTGGTAGTCAGAGTCGATGATCCCGGTTAAGTTGCCAAGCACGATGCCGCTCTTCGAGCCCAGGCCCGAGCGCGGGAAGATGCAGGCGCAGACGCCGGGATCCCCGATGTGCATGGCAAAGCCTGCGCTTACGGAGAAGACCTCGCCAGGCTCCATCACGTGGGCCTTCTCGATCATCGCGCGCAGGTCCACCCCCGCCGAGCCCGCAGTCGCAGGCGAGGGCAGGGGGTAGAGCGTCCCCAGGCGCTGGTCGAGGATCCTGAGCCTTACCTGAAGGGGCCTTGCGCTCATGCCTTCTCTCCGTCTGCGGCCTTCGTGAAGATCATGTCGCAAAGCTCGCCTGCGAGCGCCTGCTTGCTCTGCAGCGGCAGGTGGGCGGCCAGGCCGTCGCGGTCGTAGACGAACAGCTCGTTGCTGCCCGAGCCGAAGCCCTGGGTGGTGCTGTTGACATAGTTCATCGCGATCATGTCGAGGTTCTTCTCCTCAAGCTTCGCCTTGGCGTGCTCCTCGCCGTTGATGGTCTCGGCGGCGAAGCCCACGGTGAACGGGCGGCCGTGCTCGAGCTTGCCCACGGTGGCGGCGATGTCCGGGTTCTTGACGAGCTTGAGCGTCATGGTCTGACCCTTCTCTCGACCTGAGATCTTCTGATCGGCGATGGTCTCGCAGCGGTAGTCAGAAACCGCCGCGCAGCCGATGAACACGCTGCAGCCTGCGAGGTTGTCCTCGACGGCCTGCAGCATGTCGAGCGCGGAGCGCACATTGATCCTCGTGACCCCCTCGGGGGCCTCGAGGGCGGTGGGCCCTGAGATCAGCACGACCGAGGCGCCGCGCTCGCGGGCGGCCTGCGCGATGGCGTAGCCCATCCTGCCAGAGCTGCGGTTGGTGATGAAGCGCACTGGATCGATGGCCTCGGCGGTGGGGCCCGCGGTGACGATGACCTTGAGGCCGGCGCCCGAGGCGCGCGGCAGCAGCCTGGTCTGGCCAAGCTCGGCCGGGGACTTGGGCGAAGGCAGCGCCCCGCGGCCTTCAAAGCCGATGCGCTGCGCGTGCGATCCGTTGAGAATGCTCAGGATGAAGCCCATGATGTCCTCGGGCTCGGGCATGCGGCCCTCGCCGGTGTCGCCGCAGGCGAGGCTGCCCGAGGCCGGGCGCATCACGTAGTACCCGCGGCGCGAGAGGATGCGCAGGTTCTCCTGCGTGGCCTGGTTGCGGAACATGTTGACGTTCATCGCCGGGGCGATGGCGATCGGGCAGGTCGCGGCGAGCAATCCGGCGGTGAGCATGTTGTCGGCAAAGCCGTGGGCGAGCTTGGCGATGGTCTGGGCGGTGGCCGGGGCGACGACGGCGATGTCGGCGTCCTTGGAGATCGCGATGTGGCCGATCTTGCCGGCATCCTCGAAGATGTCGCAGGGCACGGGGTGGCCGCTTAAGGCCGCCAGGGTGTCCCTGCCCACGAGCTTGCAGGCAGAGGGCGTCATGACGACCTGGACGTCAGCCCCGTTCTTGATGAGCAGGCGGCACAGCACGCAGGCCTTGTAGGCGGCAATGCTTCCAGTGATCCCTAGAATTATCTTCTTGTTTTTCAACGGTAACAGCGCGCTCATGGCATAACTCCCTAAAAATCCTCATATCTGTGTGCCTACATGGGGGCGCAAAGGCCCTTTTTCGAGCCTGCCATCAGCACAGGTGGAGCACCGAGGGGTCGAAGGAGGAGGTGTCGGGGATCCCGGTGTAGAGCATGAGCTCGGAGAGCTCCGCGTTCATCTTGCGGATCTGCTCCTCAACCCCCTTCTGGCCTTCCTTGAGCAGGGGCCTTAGGATCGATCTCCCGGCGCAGACGGCCTTCGCGCCGAGCGCCATGAGCTTGTAGGCGTCGTAGCCGCTGTCCACCGAGCAGTCGGCGAGCACCGCCATGTCGGAACCGGCATCGGCCAGGGCCTTGCGGATCTCAGGCAGCACCTGGGCCGGGGCCATGCCGAACGGGATGCGGCCGTGGTGGTGGGAGACCACGATGCCGGCGCAGCCGGCATCGGCCGCCTTGAGCGCGTCGGAGACGGAGAGCACGCCCTTGGCGATGAACGGGAGCCCCGCCATCGCCGCGTACTGCCGCAGATCATCTTCCATGACCGGGCCCATCGGGATCGTGTCCACTACGTCGTAGCCGCCGTCCCTGCCTGCGATGTGGTCGATGTCGACGCCTACTGCGAAGGCGCCGCAGGAGCGGGCGAAGTCGATCTGGCTGCGGATGAGGCCGTGGTCGGCGAAGGGCTTGATGATGCGCACGGTGACCGGGTTGGCCTTGGCGATCTGTGCGAACTCCTCGTCAGGCTCCATGCCCACGAAGTTGAGCGTGCCGAGGCTTGACGCGGCGCGCGCGTACTCCTCCATCGGGCGCGGGCCGTCCCTGACCGCCTTATTCAAGTGGGAGAAGGCCGGCATCATGATGGGCGATGAGAACTCGCGCCCGAAGAGCGTGGTCTTGAGGGAGGGCTTCACCGAGCCGATGACGCGCATCTCGACGCGGATGCGGTCGAGGTAGAGGCGGGTGAAGAGGGCCGCGTCGTCGGCGCGGCCGCTGGTGACGGGGATCATGCCAGGAGGGCCTGGCCAGCGTTCTTCCTGCTTTTCCATTTTGAAGCTCCAATGCTTGACGGCGCCTTGCGCCTTGGTAACTTCAAGCATCATAGCAAGGCCTTCTTGGCAAGAAGGCCTCGCAGGGCGCAGAATGCAAAGCCCGTCCTGCCGTTGCCAAAGAGGCGGCACCGGTTGCGCTAATACGGCAACAGATTGTTTGCCAATTAAAAAACATGCATTGCTGCTTGCGCCTTGGGATCTTGCAGTGCTTCTTTGGAGGTTGGCGCAGGGCTGGGCGGGCAGGTTCGGCAGCCCCTTGGCATGGGCTTTTGCTTGGCAGGGAGGCCGGAAATCTTTGCAAAAATCTGCGGAAGGCTTAAAATTGCGCCTTGCGCGTGCTAGAATATGCGCACTTTGTACTAACCCTGAACTTTTTTGGTTGCAGCTCCAAGGTGCTGTGACCCGTAAAATTTATTGGAGTGTGGAAAAACATGTCCAAAGTTTGCCAAGTTACGGGCAAGCGCCCGATGGTGGGATACCTTCGTTCCCACGCCAAGAACGCTGCCAAGCGCCGTTTCCTTCCGAACCTCAAGTACCACCGTTTCTGGGTTGAGAGCGAGGGCCGTTTCGTCAGGCTGCGCGTCACCGCTGCAGGCATGCGCACCATCGACAAGCGCGGCATTGATGCCGTTCTGGCCGACATGCGCGCCAAAGGCGTCAGAGTCTAATTAGGAGGCTATCATGGCTAAGAAAGGCGGTCGCGAGAAGATCCGTTTGAATTCAACTGCCGGCACCGGCCACTTCTACACCACTGACAAGAACCGTCGCACCACCCCGGGCAAGCTCGAGATGATGAAGTACGACCCGGTGGTGCGCAAGCACGTGCTGTACAAGGAAGGCAAGATCAAGTAACGGCATGGCCGTTGCCAATCCTTTCCAACGTGAACATTGAAACCCTGTTGATGAGACAGGGTTTTGTTTTATATGGCCCCAGCGGCCGGAGGCGAGGAATGCCAGAGCTCCCTGAGGTGGAGGTTACGATGCGCGGGATCCGTCCTGCGCTCGAGAATGCGGTCATAACCGACGTGTGGACCGACGGAATGAAGCTTCGAGAGCCGATCCCAAACGAGCTCGACCGCCTCATCGACTCGAAGGTCGAGGGCCTGTCGCGCCGCGCCAAGTACATTTTGCTCAAGACCAGCGCGGGGACGCTGGTGATCCACCTGGGCATGAGCGGGCATCTGAGCGTGCTCGCCTCGCCGGGGCCTAGGATCAAGCACGATCACTTCGAACTCACCCTGGACTCAGGCACGGTCATACGGCTCAACGATGCGCGCCGCTTCGGGCTTCTGGGCTACGTTCCGCCCGGGGAGGATCCTCTTGCAAGCAAGTGGCTGTGCGGCCTGGGCCCCGAGCCCCTGGGCAGCGGCTTCACGCCGCAGGGGCTCTTCGAGGCGCTCTCAAAGCACCGCTGCACCGTCAAGCAGGCGATCATGGACCAGGAGGTCGTGGTGGGGGTTGGAAACATCTACGCCTCGGAGGTGCTCTTCCTGTCGGGGGTGAGGCCGGACCGCCGCGCCTGCGACGTGACATTGGACGAGTGCGAAAAGCTCTGCGCGCACATCAGGGAGACCCTGAGGGCCGCGATCGCCAAGGGCGGCACCACCATCCACACCTTCCAAGGCGCCGACGGCAAGATGGGATACTTCGTGCAGGATCTGAACGTCTACGGGCACAAGGGCGAACCCTGCGTCCGCTGCGGCACCCCGATCGAGGAGAAGACCATCGGGCAGCGGAGCACCTACTTCTGCCCGCGCTGCCAGAAGTGAGGGTGCGCCTTCACGAACTCCTCGACCGGCCCCGGCACGAACTTTGAGATGTCGCCGTCGTGGATGATCACGTCGCGCACCAGCGTCGAGGAGATGAAGCAGAGATCGCCCGAGGTGGGGAGCATCACGATCTCCATGTCGGGCATCAGCACGCGGTACATGCCTGAAAGCTGGACCTCGTAGTCGTAGTCGGCCACGGTCCTCACGCCCCTGACGAGCACGCTCGCCCCCTCCTGCCTCAAGAAGTCAACGAGCATCCCGGAAAACCCTTTAACCTCGACGCAGCCCAGGTCCTGCACGCTGCGCCGCGCCGTCTCCACGCGCTCCTCAAGCGTAAACAGCGGGTGCTTGGCCGGGCTTGCTGCCACGGCCACGATCACGCGGCCGAACACTCTGGCGGCGCGGCGGATTATGTCGAGGTGCCCGAGCGTCAGCGGATCGAAGGTGCCTGGGAATACGGCGGGGGAGGTGTTCATCAGTCGATCCCCTCCTGGGGGGCGTAGTGGTCCATCGCCGTGTCGAAGGCTTCCTTCACGGCATCGATGGTGATGTGGGACATCGCGTGCTCGTCGCGCACGCGGTAGCGCCATGGTATGTGCTTGCCGCCAAGCTCGGCCTTTGCCAGATCGCGGTAGGCCGAGACCCAGAGGTCCGGATACTTCCAGGAGCCTACGCGCGCAGGGTTGTGCACCGCGAAAAGCCCGATCACCGGGGTGTTCACGGCCGAGGCGATGTGCATGCAGGCGCTGTCGGGGGCGAGCACGAGCGCTGAGCAGGCAAGCAGCGCGGCAAGCTGCCGAAGCGAGGTCTTGCCGCAGAGGTTGAGGCATTCGCAGGAGGCGAGCGCGGAGATCCTCGCGCACAGGCCAATGTCCTGCTTGGAGGCAGTGCCAGCAAGCACCGCCTTGAAGCCGTGCCCTGCGGCATAGTCGGCAAGCGCGGCGTAGCCTTCGGGGCTCCAGTTCTTCTGGGGCTTGGCCGAGGCGGGGGCGATGGTGAACAGCGGCCTGCCAGAGGAGAGCTCAAGGTAGGGCGCAAGCTCGCCCTCTGAAAGCTTGAAGTCCCAGCGCGGCTGCAGATCGCCAAAGCCTGCGGCCTTGGCGAAAGCCATGAATCCAGCGAGCACGTGGGGGTTGGAAGGCGATGGCACCTTGCGGCTGACGAAGAGGCACTGACCCTCGCGCGAGCGCTCGGAGTCGTAGCCGAGCCGCTCGCGGGCGCGGACGGCAAGCGACACGAGCGAGGCCTTGAGCGAGGTCTGCATGTCGAGCAGCGCGTCAAAGCGGCTGCCTGAAAGCGCCCGGTGGGCCTGGATGACGGCGCCTGCGATCCCGCGCGAGAAGTCAAGCGGGACCATGGGGATGATGTCCCTGCCCTCCGCGTCGCGGAAGAGCGGGGCGAAGCGCTGGTCGATGATCCACTCGAGAACGGCCTTGGGCTCGGACGCGCGCATGGCGCAGAGCATGCCGAAGCTGTTTACGCAATCGCCTAATGCGGTGAGCCTGAGGACGCAGGCTGATTTCCTGTTGCTTGTGCTTGCAGTCATATTGGATGCGATCTTACCAAACGCCGGCGCGTGCGGCCGTGATCTGCAGGCAACCCTGCCTGTTCAGGTAAAATCAGCTGGCGGAGGCTCTCATGGAAGGTTGCGTTTTCAAGATAGGCCAGTGGAGGTACATGGCATCCAATGGGCTTGGCGAGGAGATGGCGCCAAGGCTCTTTGATGCGGCAGCGCTCAAGGCTGGCGGCGCGAAGGAGTGCGGCGGGCGCGGGCAGGCGCTCTCCTTCAGCTTAGGCGGGCGCGGCTGCTTCCTGCGCCATTACCTGCGCGGCGGCCTCTGGGGGCGCGTGATGGGCGATCGCTTCGCCTCGTTCATGCCCCGCGCGCACCGGGCTTTTGACGAGTTCTCGCTCCTCTCCTGGATGCGCTCCGAGGGTTTGCCGGTTCCGCAACCGGTGGCGGCGCGCGAGACTGGGTGCGCCTTCATAAGGCAGGACATCGTGGTCGGGCGCATCGAGGCCTTGGATCTCTCAGTTGTGATCGCGCGCCGCCTGCTTACGCAGGAGGAGCTTTCACGCCTTGGCATGACCATCGGCAGGTTCTTTGACGCGGGGATCATGCACACCGACCTCAACATCCGCAACATCCTGCTCTCCGAAAGCGGGGATTTCTACCTCATCGATTTTGACAAGTGCTTCAGGACGGAGATGGATAGCGGCAAGCGCCAGGCCGTGCTTGACCGCCTTAGAAGATCTTTTTTAAAAGAGATCCACAGGACAACAGGTAAAGCGCATTATAATGATACTGATTTTGCCCTTATAGAGAGCAAAGCAATGCACCATGCCGGCACGGTGTAGTATCTGTCAAAGGCACGCCCTGAGCGCAGGCTGAAAGGGCGGGGCGAAACGCCCCGGCACGGACTAAACTTAAAGCAAAATGCAGCGGGCCTGCAGGCCGGCAACTTGGAAGCCAGGATAAGGCAGCATGAAAAAGACCGTAATTTTTATCGACCACCCCCACTTTGACAGTTCCGTGGTCAACCGCCGCTGGGCGGAGGAACTGAGGAAGTATCCGGACGAGTTTGTGGTCCACAACCTTGAGAGCGTCTACCCGCGCGGAGTGATCGATCCTGCCGTGGAGCATTCGGTGATCGAGAACAACGACGCCTTGGTGTTCGAGTTCCCCCTGTACTGGTACAGCTGCCCGCCGATGCTCAAGCAGTGGTTTGACCTGGTCCTGACCAAGGACTGGGCCTACGGCAAGGCCCACCGCCTTGAAGGGCGCAAGGTCGCCCTGGCGGTGAGCTGCGGCGGCAGTCAGAAGGATTACGGTGGCGACCAGGCTCCTGCCGAGCTCGATTCCTTCCTCAAGCCCTTCATCCAGAGCTTTGCCTACTGCAAGGCTGACTTCCGCGGCACCTTCGCGTTCTTCGGGGCCGAGGATCCTGCGGCCGCGACGGTCGAGAACATCGCCGAGAGCGCCAGGCGCTACGTCGAGTTCATAAGGGGCTTTGCAGGGACCTCAGAGCAGAAGGATTGACGCAGCATCGCGCCAACAAGCGGCCCGGCCTTGCGCCGGGCCGCATCGTCTCAGCCGAGCATGCGCGCGAGATCCGCGCAGGCGGTGCGCAGGGCCAGCGCGGCCGAGGTGATCCCGGAGGGGGCGAAGCGGCCGCCGTCGCCTGCCACCGCGAGCACGCCCAGGAGGTTGCCGTGGTGATCCGCTACCGGGGCTGCAATGATCTTCGGACCTGAGGATGGACGGTCGCAGGCCCAGCCGCGGGCGCGGACGCGCTCGATCTCAAGCCTCGCCGCAGGGGTCGGCTCAGGCCTGCCGCTGCGATCGTTGCCTTCGTAAAAGGCCTCAAGGCACCAGCCGAGCGCGCCGGAACGGAATTCGATCTTTCCGCCCTCAGGAGGGAAGGGCGAGGCGGCTCCAGGGCGGAGCCTGATGATGGCGCAGCGCGCTGAGAAGCTGTCGCGCACTGCAAAGCAGGCGGCATCGGCGCCGGGGGCTGCGGCCAGGCGGTCGAGGCAGGATGCCAGGGGGGCGTTGATCCCGATGGCGTCCTCGGCGGCCAGTCCGAGCATCAGCGCCCTGGTCCAAAGCTGGTATTCACCGTTGTCCTTCTGCCTCAGCATCTCGTATTTTGCCAGCGCACCTACGAGGACATAGGCGCTGCTCCTTGGAAGTCCGGACTCATCGACGATCCTGCTTACGCTGCAACTGCGCAGCCTTCTTACAATGTCCAGGATCCTGATCCCCCTCTCAAGGGCAGGCGCCAGTGACTGGCTTGTGTTTTCGTTAGCTTGCATGGGTTTTCCACTTTCTTGTTGTTGTTGTCGGAAAAACTTGGCTGCGTCTTCGAAAGCCTTGGCGCAGTAACTAATCCGATTCTAACTTATAAAACCGCGACGCAAAGGCGAGATCGGCCCCGCTTTGGGCAATCGGCTGGATTTTATGAAATGCAAGCTGTCCTGTATATAAGAATTGTTTTAAAAATAAATTAAATAACAAATCGATGGTATGGCACGAATCCTGCGTGGCCTTGCCAGGGAAAATTGCCGATCTGTGATGTAGGACAAGCGGGCCCCTTGGCTACAGCACTTTCATAAACAGGATGATCCTCGGCAGATTAGTTAGATGATAATTAAGTTGTCAGACAAGTAACCAAGGGCTGGATGCCAAATCATCTGCAGCCCCTGTCTTAAGGAGCGCAGCTTTTCAACGCGCCGGCGGCTGCGCCTCCACCCCGTGATCGAGGATCCTGCCCAAGGTCTCAAGCGTGCGACCCACGGCCCCGCGGCCTGACTGCACGGCCTCAAGCGCGGCCTTCGAGCGGCGCTCCAGCTCTTCATCAGAGGAGAGCAGCGCGCAGGCCTTTTGGGCCAGGTCCTCCTCGCTTTGGCACTCCACGGCGCCGCCCGAGTCCATGAGCGCGGCATACTCGCCCTTGAAGTTGTGGAAGTCGGGGCCGGTGAGCACGGGCACGCCGCAGGAGGCGGGCTCGATGGGATTGTGGCCGCCTATGGGGCAGAAGCTCCCGCCCATGAAGGCTGCATGGCACATGCCGATGTAGAGCGCCATCTCGCCCATGGTGTCGCCCAGGAGCACCGGGGAGGTGAAGTCCTCTGCGCAGCGCAGCGCGCTGCGCCTCTCATAGGCAAGACCCTTCGAGTCCATCAGCGCGCAGGCCGCCTCGCCGTCCTCCTTGTGCCTGGGCACCAGCACGAGCCGCAGATCCGGGATCTGCTCCCTCATCCTGAGGAAGGCACCGATCACCAGGACCTCCTCGCCTGAGTGCAGGCTCAGCGCCCCGAGCACCGGGCAGCCCAGATCCTGCCGGAACCCCCGCCCTTTGGCGAGCTTTTGCGGATCCATCTCTATGTCGTACTTGAGGTTGCCGGTGACGGCGACGCGCTCGCTGGGGACGCCGAGCGCGCGGTAGCGCGCGGCGTCCTCCTCGGAGGCGCACAGCACGCAGGCCAGGCGCTCCCCCAGGAGATCCTTGGCCAGCGCTGGATGGCGCAGGTACTTCTCAAGGTTCTTCTGCTGCATGCGGCCGTTGACGATCACGAAGGGGCAGCCGAAGCGGCGCGCGGCGGCAAGTTTCTCGGGCCACAGCTCGGTGTCCACCGTCACGAGCATCCTGGGGCGCAGCCTCCGAAAGAACCTGCGGCAGGCGCAGAATTGGTCAAGCGGCGCGAACACCACGTCCACGCCCTTGATCCTGAGGGCAGCCTCCCTGCCGGTGGTGGTCATGACCGACACCACGGTTCGGGTGCCCGGATGCGCGAGCGCAAAGGTTCCGGCCAGGGCCTTGAGCGAGTTTGCCTCGCCCATCGAGGCAGCGTGGAAGACCACGCAGCCGCCGCGCAGGCGCGGCAGGGCCAGCCCGAAGAGCTGCCACAAGCGCCATCCGTAAGGCGGATCGCGCCTGCGCCTCAACGCCAGATAGCAGGCTGCCGGGAGGATGAGCGCGGTCGCGGCAAGGCGGTAGCAGAACATGAAGCACGCTGATTTGAGTCTCATTTCATGACGCTCCCTAGCGCCTTGATGACGCGCTCCGGGCTGATCCCGCGCAGGCAGGCGTAGGTGCCCTTGGGGCAGGTGCGCTCAAAGCACGGGCGGCAGGGCTCGGAGGACTCGATGCACGCGGCCTTGTTAGAAAGCGGCGGGGTGTAGGTCGCGGACGTCGACCCGAAGATGTCAGCCTGCGGGACGTCGGCTGCGGCCGCGGTGTGCATGAGCCCCGAGTCGTTGCAGACTGCGGCGCCGCACTTGCCCAGGAGGTCGAGCGCCTCATCCACCTTGGTGAGGCCCGCGATGTTGCGAAAGTGCGAGAGCGCCTCCCCGGAGAGCGCCTTTTCTACCGCATTTGCAGCTGCGGCGTCGGACTTGGTGCCAAAGGCGATGCACAGCCCTCCGGTCTTACGGACCCACCACTTGCAAACCTCCGCGAAATATTCGGCAGGCCAGATCTTGGCAGGTCCGTAGCTGGCCCCGCAGCCCAGTGCCAGCGCGGGCTTGCCGAAATCGAGCTTGAGGCGGGAGAGCAGCTCGGGCGAGGGCTCCATGAGCTCCAGGGCCGGGAGCTCCCACTTTGGCAGGTCGGAGGCGCGCCTCACCTGGTTCTTCGGGTAGGCGAGCGCCACATAGCGGTCTGCCATGCGCGGGTAGTCGTTTTTGTTGCAGCGCATGGAGTTTAACAGGAAGTAGCGCCCCTCGCCCTTGAAGCCGCGGCGGTCAGGGATCCCCGCAAAGAAGGGCACCAGGGCCGACTTTATGGAATTTGGCAGCACGAAGCAGGTGTCAAAGCCAAGCTTTCTGAGCTTTCGGCCCTCCTGCCAGCGTTTCATGAGCAGGAGCTGCCCGTGGCCGAAGGGGTTTTCGATGGCGTGGGCGGCCTCCTTCATGCGCGCCACCACTGGGAGCGCGTAGGCGGGAGCGTAGACGGTGATCTCGCATGAGGGATGAAGCGACTTGAGCGCCTTCAGCAGCGCCTGGGACATGATGATGTCGCCAAGCCACGAGGGCGCGATTACCAGAATGCGGCGCAAGGTTCTGCCTCCTGGGGCCGGCCCCAAACGGGCGGGCCAATGGGTTAAAATCAGGCAAGGCGCCGATCTTCAGGCGCCATGGCGGCATCCGCCCCGGCAAGTCCGGCGGCGCATGGCGCCGCAATCGGTTCAATAACTTGGCTCGAGGCATCATTGCAATGATTATAGTGACCGGCGGCTGCGGATTCATCGGATCCAACCTCGTCAAGGCCCTCAACGAAAAGGGCATCACGGACATACTGGTGGTGGACAACCTCACCGAGGGGCACAAGTTCATCAACCTGACGGATCTCGACATAGCCGACTACATGGACAAGCAGGACTTCCTGGCCCTGTTCTCCGACGAGAAGTCCTTCGACGCCAAATACGGCTTGAGGAACATCAGCGCCATCTACCACGAGGGCGCCTGCTCGTCCACGACCGAGTGGGACGGCCGCTACGTGATGAAGAACAACTACGAGTACACCGTCAGGCTCTTCGAGTTCGCGGCGGCGCACCGCATCCCGTTCTTCTACGCCAGCTCCGCGGCCACCTACGGCGGCGGCAAGGTCTTTGTGGAGGGCAGGGAGAACGAGGGCCCGCTCAACGTCTACGGCTACTCGAAGTTCCTCTTCGACGAGTACGTGCGCCGCCGCCTGCCGTCGCTTAACTCCCAGGTCGTGGGGCTGAGGTACTTCAACGTCTACGGCCCGCGCGAGGGCCACAAGGGGACGATGGCCTCGGTGGCCTTCCACCTCTACAACCAGATGAAGCGCGGCGAGAACCCCAAGCTCTTCCGCGGCTGCATGGGCTACCCCGACGGCGGGCACATGCGCGACTTCGTCTACGTCGAGGACGTCGCCAAGGTCAACCTCTGGTTCCTGGAGCACCACGGCCCTTCGGGGATCTACAACTGCGGCACCGGCAGGGCCGAGCCCTTCCAGCACATCGCCGACGCGGCCATCAAGTTCTTCGGGCGCGGGCAGACTGAGTACATCGACTTCCCAGAGCACCTGGTCGGGCACTACCAGTGCTACACCCAGGCCGACCTGACGAGGCTGCGCGCCGCCGGCTGCGACGTCGAGTTCAAGACCGTGGCGCAGGGCACTGCGGAGTACATGAAATGGCTCAGTCGCAGGGATTAGGCTACGAGATCTGCCTGCTGCCGCGCGAGAAGGCGCTGACCTTCGCCGACTACCTGAACTCGCGCGGGATCCCCGCCAAGGCCGCGCCGGGCGCCTCCGAGCACTGGTCGGTCTACGCTGCGCGGGAGGAGGACGTGCCGGCGGCCAAGCGCGAGCTTGCCCGTTTCATCAAGAATCCCTGGGACAGCTCGTTCAGCCAGCCATCCTGGAGCCGCGGGGCGCGCGCGCCCAAGCGGCGCGGCATGAAGCCGCGCTTCTTCCAGGCGCTCTCCTGGAACCCGCTCTCGGCGACCTCGATCGTCGAGGTGATCTGCATCGCCTTCTTCATCGGGGAGTTTGCGGACGAGGACTTCATGGTCTCGATGTTCTCGCTCAACCACGCCCAGGGCGCGATGCTGCCCTGGGGCGCCTACCGCCTGATCACCCCGGCATTCCTGCACTTTGGGATCATGCACATCGCCTTCAACCTCGTGATGTGGGAGGCGCTGGCACGCCCCATCGAGAGGGTGCTGGGCACGGGCAAGCTCGTGGCGCTTGCGCTCGTGGTGGCCGCGTTCTCCAACCTCCTGCAGTACATGGCGCTGCAAAACGGCGTCTTCGGGGGGCTTTCGGGCGTGGTCTACGGCGTCATCGGCTACCTGGGGGTGATCTCAAAGCGCCCCGACGCCCCGCAGGCGCTGGGCTTTCCGGCAGGATTGCTCGCCGTGAGCGTCGTCTTCATACTCTTCGGCTTCTTCACGGGCGGCATCGCCAACTTCTGCCACTTGGGCGGCCTTGCCGTCGGCGCGGCCATCGGCCTCGTCGACTTCAGGCGCCCGCGCCTCTTTGGCTGAAGGCGATCCTCATGAAACCAGAAGGCCGGGCATCTGCCCGGCCTTCTTGCAAGCGCTGCGCTTACTGGAACATGTAGCTTAAAAAGAGCACGTCCTGGACCACCGCGGTGCCGACCTTGGATTGCATCAGGCCCATGATCTTGTCGCGGCACTCGATGCGGATCTTCTCGCGGCCGTCAGGCGAGGCTACCTGGGTGAACTCCTTGGCCCCCAGCACCGTCATCACGGCATCCTTGATCGCAGGCTCCATGCCCGCGACCACCTCGCGATCCTTCTCGTTGCCCAGCATCAGGCAGACGCGGATGCGCACATAGTGCAGGCGGTCGGCCGGGTTGGGGCTTGCAAGGTTGGTGACGAAATCCGGCTGGACGGTGAAGTAGCCCACGTCGGGCTTCTTCTGGACGGCCGGATCGTTGCCCTTGGATCCATCCTGGGTCGTGGCCGCCCCTTCTTCGGCGGCGGCGCAGGGGGCGGAGATGGCGAGCATGGCCGCCATCAGGGCGGCCAGCGCGGCGGCAGCCGCCGCGTTCAACTTTTTCATATGTGCTCCTTGCAGATCAGATCTCGGCGACGCTTTGGCCATTCAAGACCCGCACGTCGCGCGCACCCAGAAGCGGCTTGCAGGCTGCAGCCAGGCGGGCGACCTTGGGTTCGTCGATGCTGGTGATCCTCTTATCGGCATCAAGGGCGAAATACTTGTGCCGCATGAAAGTATCGCACATGATTTTAAAGAGGATCGGATCGGCGAATTCAGGCGAGTTGCCGGTGACGTCCACCGGCAGGCGCCTTGCGTAGACGATGCACTTGCCGACGAACTCCGGGATCGTGGTGGTGCCGTTGCTGATGCCCTTGAGCGCGGTGACCGCGACCAAGTAGCGCACCAGGTTCAAGTGGATGCAGCGCGAGAGTATGTAGAACTCGTCGAAGCCGTCGCCTGACAGGAAGATCATCCCCTGGTTCTCGGTGATGTAGCCTGAGACCAGGAAGCAATTGATGTAGCGAGTGATCAGCATGTCCAGGCGGCTCTCGTCCACCGGGGCGTAGAGCTCGTGGCGCAGGAAGTAGAAGATCTGGCGCGTGTGGACGCGGATGTCCTCGCGCGTGATGTGGCCGTTGCGGATGATGATGTTGGCGATGAGCGCCGGCAGCGCAAACAGGTGGACGATATTGTTCTCAAAGTAGGTCAGCTGCAGCGACTGGCCGTAGCTTGGGCGGACGAACTTCATGTCCTCGCCCACGTCGTAGACGTGGAACTTGTTGAGCTCGAGCGCCTGCTTGATGAGCACGCCGGCCGTCTGCTTGGGCATCAGGTCGTGGAGCTTCTCGTCGGCCTTCATGAGCCTTAAGTACATGTTGATGCAGGCGTGGAGCTTGGCCATGCTCATCGTGTGGTCGGTGTCGCTCATGATGGCCAGGGCGCAGAGGTTGATGCCGTTGGCCTGCGCCGCGCCGTTGAGGTTGCGGATGATGTTGTCGGCCAGGCGGTTCACCGTGTCGTGCAGCCACGCGGGGCGGTTCTTCCCCTCAGGATCGATGTCCTCGCGCCAATTGGGCACTTTCTCCGCGAGGTACTGCGGGATCTCGATGGGCTTGCCGAAGGTCACGTAGCCTCGCCCGTAGTAGCGCATGCGCTTGAAGATCCCCAGGAGCTGCCAGGCGCTCTCCTTCTGCTTGGCGTGCCCGTTCAGCTCAGACATGTACGAGCGCACCTCGGAGACGTGCTCGTAGCCCAGGTAGATCGGCACGAAGGTGATGGGGCGGCTTATGCCGCGCAGCTGCGACTCGACGGCCATCGCGACCATGCCGGTCTTGGGCGGGAGCGTCCTGCCGGTCCTCGAGCGGCCGCCTTCGATGAAGAACTCGGTGGCGTAGCCCGTCTCGAAGAGCAGGCACAGGTACTCGGAGAACAGCGCGATGTAGAAGTCGTCGCCGCGCATCTTGCGGCGGATGAAGTAGGAGCCGCAGCGCCTGATGAGCGGCCCCACGGGGAAGAAGTTCAAGTTGTCGCCCGAGGCTATCTGCGGCATGGGCAGGCCCTCGTGGAAGATCACGAACGAGAGCAGGACGTAGTCCATGTGGCTGCGGTGGCATGGGATGTAGATGATCTCATGCCCGTTTTCGGAGAGCCTGCGCACGGCCTCCGCGCCTATGATGGTCTGGCCGTGGTAGATGCGCTTCCAGACGTGCGAGATGATGGTGTTGAGGAAGCGGATGAGCGGATAGCGCGGATCGGAGACCATCACGTCGTAGATCCGCCGCGCTCGCCTTGAGATCTCCTCCTTGGAAAGCCCCGTGCGGGAGGCCTCGGCGTCGATGGCGCGCAGCACCGCCGGGCGCTTTAGCAGGGCATCGATGGTCTTGGCGCGATCGGGCAGCGGCTTGCCCACGATCATGCGGGCCTTGGAGATGAACTTGATGGAGGCCAGGCGCTTTAGCATCGCGTAGTCGGGCTTGCCGCCGCAGCGCCTCATGATCCCGCTTACCGTCACGAGATCCTGCACGATGGTGCAGTTGTCGCGCCCCTGGAGCATGAGGTTGAAGAACTTCTTGAACGAGGGGGTGTGGTTGTTGATGCCAAAGCCGTGCAGCGGCCGGCCCTTGTAGCCGGGGTTTCTAGACCAGATGACCGAGATGGGGATCACCTGGAGGTCGGTGTGCGACTCAGCGCAGGCCTCCGCCCACTCCTCGAACACCTTCTCGGCGCAGGCGTCGACGCCGTGGCTTGAGAACATCCTGGGGTTGTGCAGGTAGGCGATCCTCGGCACCCTCCTGCCATGGATGTAGAGGTCGGAGAACGGCGAGGGCAGGTGCATCTTCTGGGTGAGCCTCTCGATGGCCAGCAGGTTGCCAAGCCCCGAGGTCACGGTGATGTAGGCGACCGGAAGCGCCGAATCGACCTTGATCCACTTGCTGGGCTCATAGGGGACCGGCGAGCAGTTGGTGGTGAGGCGGAACGGCCAGTAGAACAGCAGCCTCAGGGCTTTTTGTACAACAAGCGGCATTCTCCCTTCCTGACTCTCATGATTATTGTTCTTGTATTATTTCCATTATATTTTGCAAGGCGCAATGTTGTGCGATCCAAGCCCATTTTGCCCGCCTCGTCCGAGGCTTGGCGCACATTTTGGCGATCTGCCAGGCGCATCCCGGGCCGCTTTGCGCCCGCAAGTTGCGGGATTTCCTGAAAATCAGAGTGAGTCATAGTCAACATGCTGATAAATATTAACAATATTAGCGCAGGGCAACAGGCGTCCCAAGTGCTAGTCTTGGCTTCGCCGCCCTTTTAAAGGGGGCCGTCATCAAGTTCATGGAGGGGTTATGGAAAGCGCTGGAGTCAAGGCCGCGACCGGCATCGAGGCCTACCGCCGCCTGGTGACCTTCGCAGGCTTCGCCTCGGTTGCAACCGGCGTGGCCTTCGTTTTCGTAAAGCTCGCGGTGTGGCTGCTCAGCGGCTCGTCGAGCATGTTCGCATCGCTCACCGACTCGGTGTTCGACTCGCTGGCCGCCCTCATAAACCTTGT
Source organism: uncultured Aeromonadales bacterium (assembly GCA_902776275.1). Classification (GTDB taxonomy): domain Bacteria; phylum Pseudomonadota; class Gammaproteobacteria; order Enterobacterales; family Succinivibrionaceae; genus Succinivibrio. Next base: position 15,446 of record CACYPI010000006.1, on the reverse strand, counting down.
CACGCTGCGCTACTCGCTCATGCCTGCCGACCGCGAGCACCGCTACGGCCATTTCAAGGCCCAGGCGCTCGCCTCGCTGGCGCAGGCGGCTTTCATCGGCGGCTCGGCCGTGCTCTTGGTGGTCCACGGCATCGACAAGTTCCGCCACCCCCAGGAGGTTGAGAACGCGCTCGTGGCGCTTGGAGTGAGCGGCTGCACCATCGCGCTTACGCTGATCCTCGTCTCCTTCCAGGGCTACGTCTACCGCAAGACACACAGCGAGCTCGTCTACGCCGACCGCTTCCACTACATCTCGGACATCGGCCTCAACCTGGGCGTGATGGCGGCGCTGGCGCTGAGCTTCTACGGCCACCTCTGGGCCGACGGGATGTTCGCGGCCATCATCGGCGTGCTCATCCTGCGCGGGGCCTGGAAGATCGGCTACGATGCGGCTAACACGCTCGTGGACAAGACGCTGGAGGTGCGCGAGAACCAGGAGATCATGAGGGCGCTGCTGACCACCCCTGGGGTAAGATCCCTGCATGACCTCAAGACCCGCAAGGCCGGCCCGCAGTACTTCATCCAGTGCCATCTGGTGCTCGATCCCAGGATCTCGCTGCAGGACGCCCACGCGATCGCCTCGGCCGCCGAGCGCAGCGTGCGCGCGTCGGGCTTTGCCGAGGCCGACATCTCGCTGCACATGGAGCCGGATTCACCGGAGACTGCGGCGGACGCGAAGGTCTACGCCGAGGATTTGGAAAAGGGCGAAAAGGACGCCGAAACCAGGATCATATGAACGAAGGCACCCACTCATCCGACGAGTACTGGAAGGATCTGCGCAAGGAAGCCTCGCAGATAGCGCAAAGCGAGGGCGTGCTCAGGCTCACGCTTGAGAAGTCCGTGCTCACGAGCACCGGCTTTGACCAGGCGCTGGCGCGCGCGTGCTCCTACTCGCTTGCCAACGGCATCGTTGGCCGCGCCGAGCTCTACGCCATGTGCATGGACGCCTACCAGAACTGCCCGGATCTCCTGGACGCGGCGGCCGACGACATGCGCGCGGTCATCGCCCGCGACCCCGCCTCATCTGACTCGGTGGTGGTGCCGTTCCTCTTTTTAAAGGGTCCCAGGGTGCTTGAGATCTGGCGCGTCGCCCACTGGCTGTGGGGCCGCGGGCGCAAGCCGCTGGCGCGCTACCTGCAGTGCGCTATCTCGGACACCTTCGGGGTGGACATCCATCCTGCCGCCAGGATCGGCCGCGGGATCATGCTCGACCACGCCCTTGGGATAGTCATAGGCGAGACGGCGGTGGTGGGGGACATGGTCTCGATGCTCCACGGCGTCACGCTAGGCGGCACGGGCAAGGTCTCGGGGGATCGCCACCCCAAGGTCGGGCGCGGCGTCATGATCGGCGCGGGCGCCAAGATCCTGGGCAACATCCGCATCGGCGAGGGCGCCAAGGTCGGCGCCGGCTCGGTGGTGCTCGACAACGTGCCGCCGCACACCACGGTGGCCGGGGTGCCGGCGCGGCCGGTGGGCAGGCCCATCGAGTACATGCCTTCGCTGGAGATGGACCAGAGCCTCGAGGACGACTACTGCCCGGCCATCCGCAACAAGGAAGTGCCTTGATCGCCCGATCTATAATTGCACGGGGCGCCGTGCCCCGGGACACACAGGACATCCATGCGCATACGCGATCTGCTTGAGCCCAAGGCCGTCGATCTCAGCCCCGAGGTCAAGGACAAGGAAGGGGCCATCAACCGCCTCGTCGATTTGATCTCGTCCACCGGCTGCATCAACGATGCCGAGCGCTTCCGCCAGGCCGTGTTCGACCGCGAGGCCAAGGGATCGACCGGCCTTGGCGAGGGGGTGGCGATCCCCCACGCCAAGAGCGCCGGAGTCTCCTACCCGGGGCTTGCGGCCATGGTCGTGCGCGACGGCATCGAGTTCGACTCGCTCGACGGCAAGAAGGCGCGGCTGTTCTTCATCATCGCCTCGCCGCACAAAGCCTCGGATGCGCACCTGGACGTGCTCGCCTGCCTCTCCTCGCTCTTGATCGATCCCAGTTTCAGGCAGTCGCTCATCGACGCCAAGTCCGTCTCCGAGTTCCTGTCGCTCATAGACAAGGCCGAGAGTGCCGAGAAGGACGAGGAGCAGTCGCATGAGGCCGCCCCGCCCAGCGAGGGCGGCTATGATCTCGTGGCGGTCACGGCGTGCCCGGCGGGGCTCTCGCATACCTACATGGCAGCCGAGGCCCTCGAGCTCAAGGCCCGCGAGATGGGGCTTTCCATCAAGGTCGAGGCCGACGGCGCGGCGGGCAACCGCAACAAGCTGCTCCCTGAGGACATCGCCAAGGCCAAGGCCGTAATAGTCGCGGCCGACCGCACGGTGCGCATGGACCGCTTCATCGGCAAGCCGCTGGTGCGCGTTGGAGTCAACGACGGGATCCGCAAGCCCGAGGAGCTCATAACCCGCGCCCTGTCGCCCGACTGCCCGAAGTACTCGCTAGTTTCGTCCACGGAATCAGTCTCGCTGCCGATGCTGCTCTACCGCCACCTGATGAGCGGGCTGACCTATCTGATGCCGCTGGTGGCCGCATCTGGCCTGCTCTCGGCATTCGCAGCGCTCGACCATGTCAACGGCACCGACGTCGGCTTCTTCTTCGAGACCGTGGGCTACAGCATCAGCATCCTGCTCTTCCCGGTGCTCTCGGCTTTCATCGCCCTCTCGATAGGCGGCAGGACCGCCCTGGTCGCAGGCTTCGTCGGCGGGGTGATGGCCGATCTCTCGGGTGCGGGGGTCATCGGGGCGGTGCTCAACGGCTTTGCAGGCGGCGCCATCGCCTACATGACGGCCAAGCTTGCGCGAAGCTTCCTGCGCGGCCATGACGCGATGTTCGCGCTGCTCGTCTACCCGCTTGCAGGTACGCTCGGCGTGACCGCGGTGGCCGAGTTCGTGACCTCGATCCCCTCGTCGGCCCTGGACTCGTGGATCATGGACTTCATAAACCAGTCCTCCCCGGCCTCGCGCGCGCTCTTGGGCGCGGTGCTGGCCTCGATGATGTCTGCCGACATGGGCGGGCCGCTCAACAAGCTCTCCTATGCCATCGGCGTGCTGATGCTCGCCGACAGCCTGCCTGAGAGCGGCGCCGGCGGCTTGGTGATGGCTGCGGTGATGGCAGGCGGCATGGTGCCTCCCCTCGCCGCCGGGCTCGCATCGCTTTGCGCCCGCCCGCTGTTCTCGGCCAATGAGCGCAAGCAGAGCCTGGGGGCCATCGGCAAGGGGCTCTTGTTCGTGACCGAGGGCGTGATGCCCTTCATGCTCATCGCTCCCTCGCGCATGCGCTTCGCCTGCTTTGCAGGTTCGGCCTGCGCAGGCGCGCTCTCGTGCTGGTGGGGATGCGCAGTCTGCGCTCCGCACGGAGGGATCTTCATAATCCCGCTGGCCTACCATGCGCTCAACTATGCATCGGCAGTGGGCGCTGGCACATTGACAGGCGCGGTGCTGATGGTGCTATTGCGCATCGGCGTGAAGATGGCAAGGTAGCAGCGCCTCCACGAGGAAAAAGCGGGCGGCCGATTGGCCGCCCGCCTTGGATCATGTTCTTCAGTTTATGGACTTGAGCTGGCTTAGCACCGAGTCAAGCCGCATCCGCCAGGTTTGCAGCACCTCGCGCAGGTGCTGGTTCTCTTCCTTAAGCTCGATCATGTCGCGCCTGAGCGCGCGGATCTCGCTTTCGCGCTCACTAAGCGACTGGCGCGACTTCTCAAGATCCGCCGCGGCCTCGCGGGCGCTCTCGAGCAGATCCTCAAGCTCCTTTAGGAGCATCTGCTCGCGCGGGGTGGAAGGGTATTTCTCGCCTGGCATCAGAGTATGTACCTGCTCAGATCTTCGTTTTCAACCAGATCGCCCAAGTGCTCATCCACGTACTTCTCGTCGATGGTGAGCTCGAGCCCGGCCTTCTCCGGGGCCTCGAACGAGAGATCCTCGAGGATGCGCTCCATCAGGGTGTGGAGGCGGCGCGCGCCGATGTTTTCGGTGCGCTCGTTGACCTTGAAGGCGTCCTCGGCGATGCGGCGCACTGCGGCCTTGTCGAAGCGCACCGTCACGTTCTCGGTCTTGAGCAGCAGCTCGTACTGCTTGACCAGCGAGTTGTGGGGCTCGGTGAGGATGCGTTCGAAGTCGTCGGCGGTCAGGGCCTTGAGCTCGACGCGGATCGGCAGGCGGCCCTGGAGCTCGGGGATGAGGTCGGAGGGCTTGGACATCTGGAAGGCGCCCGAGGCGATGAAGAGGATGTGGTCGGTGCGGACCATGCCGTACTTGGTCTGCACGGTGCTGCCCTCGATGAGCGGGAGCAGGTCGCGCTGCACGCCCTGGCGCGAGACCTGCCCGGAGTCGCGCGACTCCTGGCAGATCTTGTCTATTTCGTCGATGAAGACGATGCCGCTGTTCTCCACAAGGTCGATGGCGCGGGTCTTGAGGTCGCCGGCCTTCGCGAGGCGGTCGGCCTCCTCGTCGGCGAGGGCCTTGAACGCGTCCTTGACCTTCATGGTCTGGCGCACCTTGCCGCCCTGGCCCAGCGACGAGAAGAGCTCGGAGAGCTGCGATGACATGTCCTCCATGCTCCCGGCGCCGATGATGTTCAAGGAGCTGGGGGCGTTGTTGGCCTTGGGCACCTCGACTTCGACCTCGCGGTCGTCGAGCTTGCCCTCGCGCAGCTGCTTGCGCAGGAGCTGGCGGGCCGAGCTGCCCTCCTTCTCCTCCTCGCTCTCGCCCGAGCGCGGCGGAAGCAGGATGTCGAGGATGCGGGACTCGGCCCGATCCTCGGCGCTCGAGCGGTTGCGCTCCATCGCCTCCTCGCGCACCATCTTCATGGCGACGTCGGTGAGGTCGCGGATCATCGACTCGACGTCCTTGCCGACGTAGCCAACCTCGGTGTACTTCGTGGCCTCGACCTTGATGAACGGCGCCTTGGCAAGCTTTGCGAGGCGGCGCGCGATCTCGGTCTTGCCCACGCCGGTGGGGCCGATCATCAGGATGTTCTTGGGGACTATCTCGCCCTGGAGGTCCTTGTCGACCTGGAGGCGGCGCCAGCGGTTGCGCAGCGCGATGGCGACGGATTTCTTGGCCTCCTCCTGGCCGATGATGTAGCGGTCAAGCTCGGCGACTATCTGGCGCGGCGTAAGCTCGTTCATTCTCTCAAGCCTCCGACTTCAAGGTTTCAACGGTCTGGAACGAATCGGTGTAGACGCAGATCTCGGAGGCTATCTTAAGCGCCTCGCGGACGATCTCCTCGGCGCCCATGTCGGTGTGGCGCATCAGGGCGCGCGCGGCGGCCAGGGCGTAGTTGCCGCCCGAGCCGGTGGCGAGCACGTCGTCGTCGAGCTTCACGACGTCGCCGGTGCCGGTCACCATGACCGACATGCGCTTGTCGGCGACTATGAGGATCGCCTCGAGCTTGCGCAGCGCGCGGTCGCTGCGCCAGAGCTTGGCAAGCTCGATGGCCGCGCGCTCCAGGATCCCCTGGTGCTCCTCGAGCTTCTTCTCAAAGAGGTCGAGCAGCGTGAAGGCGTCGGCGGTGGAGCCGGCGAAGCCTGCGATCACCTGGTCCTTGTAGATCTTGCGGACCTTGATCGCGTTTCCCTTGAGTATGGTGTTCTGGCCCATGGTCACCTGGCCGTCGCCGCCCATGGCGACGACTCCGTGGCGGCGGACCGTTACGATTGTTGTCATTGTCCCGTGTCCTTCGTGGAAATCAGTTGTCCTCGAGCGCGCACTCGCTGACCAGCCCCGCCTGGTCGAGCTTTGAGAACTCGGCGCGCGCGGCGGCCTTGGTCTTGTAAGGCCCCAGCTTTAACGTGTAGGACCCAGAGCGCTTCACCACAGCCGCGCGCTGGCCCTGGAAGGCCAGCAGGGCCTTCTGCTCCTCAGCTTGGTGCGAGGTGCCAAAGCTCCCGCAGTAGAGCACCGCGCCCGTGCTTTCCTTGGCAGGCTGCGCAGGTTGCTGCTGAGCCTCGGATTTGGCGGCAGGAGCTTGCGCAGGAGCCGGGGCCGGAGTTGCGGCAGGTGCTGGAGCAGGGGCCGGAGTCGAGGCAGGGGCGGGAGCTGGCGCCGGCGCCGGTGCCGGCGTTGCGGTGGGCGCCGGAGCAGGTTCTGGCTGCGAACTGGAAGGTGCGCTCAAGGCCCCGTCATGGCCTTGTGCCGGGGCAGGAGCAGGAAGCGGTTCCTCGGCGTCCTGCACCGGCACGGCCTCGCCATCGCCGCCCTCGGCGCTGGAGGCCTGGCCAGGCGCAGGCTGGGCCATGGGCTCGGAAGCCGGAGCCGTGCCCTTGGGAGGCTCCAGCGCCCCGTCCTGCGCGCCCTGATCATCGTCCATGCCTGCGCTGTAGTCGAACTTGCGGCTGGCCGGAACCCTCTGGTCGCCGCTCGATGACGGGGCGTCGGGCTCGGCGCCCAGCAGATCCTTGGCGTCGATGGCGCTGCCTTCATCCTCGCTTTGGCTGTTATTTTGCTGGGTCTTTGGCTTTTGATCGCCCTGGGTTTGCTGATCTTTTGGCGCAGGCGCGTCCGAGCCGCCGCCTAGGAATGAGGCTATGAAGGCGAGCACCAGCACCACGGCGATGCCGACGAGCCCGCGCTTTAGGATCTGGGCGCGCGAGGGCGCTTGCGCGGCGCGTTTTCCAAAAATCATTTACATCTGCTCCATCACGTTGATGCCCAAAAGCCCCAGGCCCTGCTTGAGCACGCGGGCGGTGAGGCCGCAGAGCGCCAGGCGGCTGCGGCGGGTCTGCTCGTCAACACCATCCTTGAGCACCGGGCAGGCCTCGTAGAATCGCATGTACAGCCCGGAGAGCTCGAAGAGGTAGGTGCATAGCAGGTTGGGCAGGCACTTGTCACCGGTCTGGCGCACCGCCTCGGCAAAGCCCAGCAGCTTGGCGCCGAGGGCCTTCTCGGCCTCGTTGCCGATCACGATCTGCCCAGGCTCGTCGCCGGCCTTGCGGAAGATCGCGCGGATGCGGCTGTAGGCGTACTGGAGGTAGGGGGCGGTGTTGCCGTCGAACGAGAGCATCTGGTCCCAGTCGAAGATGTAGTCGGTGTTGCGGTTCTTCGAGAGGTCGGCGTACTTGACCGCGCCGATGGCGATGTTGTGGACGACGCGCTTGCGCTCCTCGCCCTCAAGCGTGCTGCCGCGCTGTCTCAGGAGCGCCTCGACGCGCGACTCGGCCTCGTCGAGCAGGTCGCGCAGCTTGACGGTGCCGCCGTCGCGGGTCTTGAACGGGCGGCCGTCCTTGCCGAGCATCATGCCGAACTGGCAGTGCTCGTAGGTGACGCCATCGGGCACGTAGCCGGCCTTCTTGGCGATCTCCCAGACCACCTCGTGGTGCTGGTGCTGGCGCGAGTCGGAGAAGTAGAGGATGCGCTGGGCGTGCAGCTTCTCGACGCGGTACTTGACACAGGCGATGTCGGTGGTGTTGTAGAGGTACCCGCCGTCCTTCTTGCGGATGATGTTGCCCAGAAGCTCCCCGTCCTTGTTCTTGAACTCAGGCAGGTAGACGACCACGGCGCCCTGGTCCTCGACCGCGATCCCCTTCTTCATGAGGTCCTCGACCACGCCAGGGAGCATGTCGTTGTAGAGGCTCTCGCCCATGATGTCCTTGGGCTTGAGCGTCACGTCGAGGCGGTCGTAGAGCTTCTGGTTCTGATCCATGGTCATCGTGACGAGCTTGCGCCACATCTTGCGGCAGTACTCGTCGCCGCCCTGTAGCAGCACCACGTAGTGCCTGGCCTTCTCGGCAAAATCCGGATCTTCGTCGTAGCACTGCTTGGCCTCGCGGTAGAAGGCCTCGAAGTCGCTCAAGTCCATGCCGGCGCCCTGCTCATTCTCCTTCTTCTCGAGGTAGGCGATGAGCATGCCGAACTGGGTGCCCCAGTCGCCGATGTGGTTGGCGCGGATCACGTGGTCGCCCTCGAACTCGAGCACCCTGACCACGGCGTCGCCGATGACGGTCGAGCGCAGGTGGTGCACGGCCATCTCCTTGGCGACGTTGGGCGCGGAGTAGTCGACGACCACGACCTGCGGATCCTGCTTGAGCTTGACTCCGAGCCTGGGGTCGGCGGCCATCGCGGAGAGCTGGCCTGCCACCTCGTCCTCGTTGACGAAGAAGTTGATGAAGCCAGGGCCTGCGACCTCGACCTTGGAGATCCTCTCGGACGACGGGATCCGCGCCGCGATGGCCGCCGCGACGTTGGCTGGCTTGCGGTGCAGGGGCTTGGCGAGGATGAGCGCGGCGTTGGTAGCAAAGTCGCCGCGCGAGCGGTCCTTGGTGCGGTCGACGCGGATCTTGGAGAGCAGCTCCTGCGGCACCTCGTGCGCCGAGTCGATTTCCTTTATGCAGGTCTTGAGCAGGTCTTGAATGTAGTCTTTCATCGTTGGGTTCCAAAAGCCGCCCGAAGGCGGTTTCCTGGTATTTTTCCTCAGGTTTCGTTCAACGGCAGAACGCCGCGGTTGAGCGTCAGTACATGATGATCGGATCGACCTCGATCGCGAAGCGCGCGTCGCCGCCTGGGGGGGCGCGGCCTGCGGCCTCGGCCGCGGCGTCGAGCAGCGCCGACAGGCTGTGGCGGCTGCCGGACGTCAGCAGGATGTGGAAGTGGTAGCGGTTCTGCCTTTTCTCCATTTTATCAGACAACACGGGGCTCACCTTAACGCCAGGCCACTTGGCGGCAAGGCCTTCGAGCGCCTGGTGCACGAAGGAGAGCAGGGCGTAGGCGCACCTGCGGTCGGTGCTGTTCGACAGGAGGAAGGCCTGCGAGGTGGCAGGCGGCAGATCCATCCTGGAGCGCTCCTCCAAGAGCTCGGCGGCGATGGCGTCGTATGGAATGCCTGGATCGACGAGCTCGTTGAGCAACAGGCTGTCCGGCGAGTGCGTCTGCACGAGCACGCGGCCGTGCTTGGAGGCGCGCCCGGCGCGCCCTGCGACCTGGGTCAGAAGCTGCGCGGAGTACTCGCGGGCCCTGAAGTCGTCGGAGTAGAGCCCTGAGTCGACGTCGAGGATCCCCACGAGCGTGACGTCGGGGAAGTCGTGGCCCTTGGCCACCATCTGGGTGCCTAGCAGGATCTGGCTCTCTCCGCTGCGGATGCGGCAAAGGCGCTCCTCAAGCGCGGCCTTGGTCGCCACGGTGTCGCGGTCGATGCGCTCGATCCCAACGTCCGGGTAGCGCTTGCGCAGGAAGTCCTCGGTCTGCTCGGTTCCAAACCCCGTTTCCATCAGCGCGTCCGCGCCGCACTCCGGGCACTTTGCGGGGATGGGGAACGAGGACTCGCAGACGTGGCACTTGAGGCGCCCCTGCGCGCGGTGGACCGTGAGCGGGTTGTCGCAGCTTGGGCAGGTGAAGACGTGCCCGCAGGCGTGGCAGAACATGTGGTGGGAGTAGCCGCGGCGGTTTAGGAACAAGAGCACCTGGTTGCCGCGCGCGGTCTCCTCGCCTATGGCGTCCTCGAGCGTCTCCCCTATGCCGGCGGGCAGGCCGTCGGTGAGGGGCTCGCCGCGCAGGTCCACGATCTCACAGTCGGGCATGAGCGCGCCGCCGGCGCGCTTGTGCAAGTCGAGCTTGGTGAAGAGCCCGCGCGAGACGTTGTAGTAGCTCTCAAGGCTCGGGGTGGCCGAGCCCATGACCACCGGGCATCCGCTCTCCCTGCCGCGCACCAGGGCCAGCGCGCGCGCGTGGTAGCGAAAGCCGTCGGTCTGCTTGAACGAGGTGTCGTGCTCCTCGTCGAGCACGATGAGCCCCAAGTTCGGGATCGGCGTGAAGAGCGCAGTGCGGGTGCCGATGATGATCGCCGCGCGGCCCGAGGCCATGTCGATGTAGGCGTCAAGGCGCTCGCGATCGCTCAGCTGCGAGTGCATCGAGGTCACCGGCACGTTGAAGCGGCGGTAGAAGCGGTTGAAGGTTTGCGGGGTCAGTGCGATCTCCGGCACCAGCACCAGCGCCGCGCGGCCTTGGGAGAGCGCGTGCTCGATGGCGCGCAGATAGACCTCGGTCTTGCCTGATCCGGTGACGCCGTCCAAGAGGAAGGCGCCAAAGCCCTCGCAAGAGGTGATGGCCTCGATGGCCGAGCGCTGCTCTGGATCAGGATCAGGGGGAGTCTCGCGCACAAGATTGCATCCAAGCTCCCTCCAGGGCGTGAAGCTTCCGCTCAGATCGGTCTTCACAGCCAGCCCGCGCTTTACGAGCGCGTTCTCGCTTTGCGATGAGAAGCCGCGCTCGCGCAACTCGCGCCGGCGCACCGGCCCGTGCCTTAGGATCTCGAGGATCTGCAGCTGCTCCTGCGACCTGATCCTCCTGATGGCTCCAGGGTCCTGGCCTTGCGTAAGCTTGAGCGCCGGGACCTCGGCGTAGGCGCACTTGGCGCCATCGCGCAGCAGCTTGGGCAGCGCCGTGGCGTAGCACTGCCCTATGGGGTGGTGGTAGTAGCGCGATCCGAACTCGACCATCGCGCGCACGTCCCTGGGGATGAGCCCATGGGGGTCGAGCAGCTCGGCCTTCTGGATCCTGGAAGGGGGGATGCCCGCCTGTCCTGCCGTGCAGGCGGCGGTGACTATCCCTATGGCCTCGCTTCCGGCAAAGCGCGCGCGCACCCTCGAGCCTGGCAGCGCCTCCGGATCCCCGGCGTCGACTTTGTAGGCAAAGGTCTCCCTCAGCGGGCGGTTCACGGCGACTTTTACGTATACGGAAGGCATTTGGGCGGGGTTTTGGGAATTTGCCAAGGCGCGCGCGAAAAAAAATTGCGCATGGCGCCGATTCGGCTTATCATAGCGCAGTTTTTTAATCGGCGTATGGTGTCTGGCGCATAAGCGGCTGGAAGTGCGATACGCAAAGAGGACCAACAAATGAAACCGAACATCCACCCCAAGTACGAGGAAGTGACCGTCCGCTGCTCTTGCGGCAACACTTTCAAGATCCGTTCAACCGCCGGCCATGATCTGAACATCGACGTGTGCTCCAAGTGCCACCCGTTCTACACCGGCAAGCAGAAGATCGTCGACACCGGCGGGCGTGTCGAGGCCTTCAAGAAGCGCTTTGGCGCTTTCGGCGCCTTCGATCTCGGCGCTGGCAAGAAGGCCGCTGCCAAGAAGTAATTTCGCAGCGCGCAGGAGGCCGGACGGCAGCGGGGCGACGCCCCGGAGCCGCCCGGCCTTCCTTTTTCCGCTAAAGGCGCAGGCCTCGCCTGCCTTCCCTCCTGCTCCTCTTCTTTATCTTTACAGTCAAGTCGTGTACGCCTTTTGTGCGTGAAAGTGTCATCTGATCAAAGTTTTTCATTTCGCCCTGCGTGACTGGTATCCAAGTAGGGCAAATCTGCTACACTTTTTTTCGATCCTTGTAGCTCCAACGGTTGCAAGGCAAAAAGACTTCAATAAGACAATTGCAGACAAACAGGGGCTGCGAGGGCAGCCCAGCGAGGTGGCACTGTGGATCACGATCCTAAGAAACTCCATGACCGCGCGCTTGCGTACCATGAGAAACCGGTTCCAGGAAAGATAAAAATAGTAATCACCAAGCCTGCGGAGACCGCCGACGATCTCACGCTGGCCTACAGCCCGGGAGTGGGCGAACCGGTCAAGGAGATCGCCAAGGATCCTGAGAACGCCTACCGCTACACCGGCAAGGGCAACAGCGTCGCGATCATTTCCAACGGCACCGCCATCCTGGGTCTTGGAAACTTGGGCCCCCTGGCCTCAAAGCCGGTCATGGAAGGCAAGGCGCTGCTCTTCAACCGCTTTGCCGGCATCAACGCCATCGACATCGAGGTCAAGAACAAGAGCGTCGACGACTTCATCACCACTGTCGAGGCGATCGCCGACACCTTCGGCGGCATCAACCTCGAGGACATCAAGGCCCCCGAGTGCTTCACCATCGAGCGCGAGCTCATCAAGCGCTGCCATGTGCCTATCTTCCATGACGACCAGCACGGCACCGCCATCGTGACCACCGCCGGCATCCTCAACGCCTTGGAGCTCCAGGGCAAGAGGATCGAGGACTGCAAGGTGGTATGTGTGGGCGCCGGCGCTGCCGGCATCGCCTGCTCGGACTTCCTCATCAAGTGCGGCGCGAAGAAGGAGAACTTCTTCATGATCGACCGCCACGGCGTGATCCGCTCCGACAGGCCGCAGTGGAACAACGGCGAGAAGCCGAGGTTCGTCAACGACGCCGGCCCGAAGACCATCGCAGAGGCCCTCGACGGCGCCGACGTCCTGCTGGGCGTCTCGGGCCCGGGGCTCATCGACGAGCACGATCTCAAGGAGATGGCGCCCAAGGCCGTGGTCTTCGCCTGCTCGAACCCTGATCCCGAGGTCGATCCCGCCCTGGTCTCCAAGCTGCGCCCGGACATCATCATGGGCACCGGCCGTTCCGATTACCCCAACCAGATCAACAACGTGCTCTGCTTCCCGTACCTCTTCCGCGGCGCCCTGGACGTCAGGGCCACCTGCATCAACGAGGCGATGGAGAAGGCTGCGATGAACGCGCTGCGCGATCTGGCCAAGGAGCCGGTTCCCGCCGAGGTGGTCAAGGCTGCCGAGGTCGATCACCTCGAGTACGGCCCGAGCTACGTCATCCCCAAGCCCATGGATCCGCGCCTGCTCAAGCGCCTCGCCCCCGCGGTGGCCAAGGCTGCCGTCGACAGCGGCGTGGCCCAGATCCCGCTTCCTGCGCACTACATGGAAGACTGATAGGCAATCAAGGCAGGGCCTTCGGCCCCGCCTTGATCAAGAAGCCCGGCTCATGCCGGGCTTTTGCGTACTGAAGGCCCCTTCTTACCTGCGCACGAGCAGCACCCCGCTTTCAAGGTGCGGGGTGTAGGGGAACTGGTCGAAGTAGGCGCGGCGCGCGATGCGGTGGGTCCTAAGCAGGGTCTTGAGATCCTCGCACTGGGTGGCCGGGTTGCAGGAGATGTAGATCACGCGCTCAAAGCGCGCCGTGAAGGAGAGCGACATGTCATCGCCCAGCCCGCAGCGGGGCGGATCGATGAGCAGCGTCGAGAAGTCGTAGGTTTCAAGATCGCAGTCTATCTGCATGAGGCGGTGGAAGGGCCTCACCCCGTCCAAGGCCTGCGACATCTCCTCTGCACTTAGGCGCGCTGTTTTAATGTTTGTTATCCCGTTCTTTTTTATGTTGCACGCGGCGATCTGCGCCGGCACGCGCGCAACCTCGGTGGCAAGCGCCTTCCTGAACAGATCGGCCAGGCAGACCGTGAAGGTGCCGCTGCCGCAGTAGAGCTCGAGGAGGTCGCGCCCCTGCTGGCCTGCGCAGCACTCGCGCGCGAACGAGACCATCCTGCAGGCAACCGCGGTGTTGGGCTGGGTGAAGCACCCCTCGGCCTCGTAGAGGCCGAATGAACGCTTGTCGGTGGTCCTGATCGTCTCGAGCACGCAGTCGCCTGGGACGGCTATCTTCTGCTTGCGCGAGCGGGCGACTGCCGAGGCCTTGAGCCCGTTATCCGCGAGGAAGGCGATGAGATCCTGAGCCGCTGCGCTCCAGGCAGCCTCGTCGAGGCGGCGGTGGTAGTCGAGCGTGATCACCACCTCTCCTGCCGTGTTGCAGAGGAACTCCGCCTCGAAGAGGTTGCGCGCGATCTCGTCCATCGAGTGCGCCGCCTCCTGCAGAAGCTGCATCGCGCGGTTTATGGCCTCATGGGCCATCGGAAAGGACTTGACCTCGTGGCGGATGCGCTCGCGGCCCTTTTTCTCGAACATCGCGTAGCAGATCCGATCGCCGTCGTGGAATACCGCAAACTCAGCGCGGTTGCGGAAGTGCTCCGCAGCCGACTCGTGGATCTCAGCACCAGGGCATCCGGGGGCGACGGCCTCGAACAGGGCGTCTGCCGCATCGGTCTTTTCCTTCAGGTAGTCCCCGTAGTGCTCGGGATCGACGGTATAAAGAAGGGGCTTGAGCATATGGCTTTCCTCGCACTCATGCGCCGCAGCGCGGCATTGGACATGAGAATTTTACCCGCGCATGGCGCTGCGGTCGAACAGGCGAGGCTCATCGGCGCCCTGCCTTGCCCTGGCCTGGCTGGCTTTCTTTCTGGTGTGGAACACCTACACCCCATCCAAAGCCGCCCCTCTGAGCCTTTCACCCTGGTGTCTTTGTATCTCTTCAGCGGCGCGATGCTCGCCGTCGGCAGCTTCAACACCTTAGCGCTTGTGATCCGCTATGTTTTCCCGGTGAGCTGGCAGTTCTCGTTCATGAGGGACATAGCGCTGCGCGGGATCCGGTGGCCGAGGATGATGGGGATCTGCGGGTGGTTCCTCCTGGTACTCGCGATCCTCTCGCTACTGGTCACGGCAAGGTGGAAGCGTGATCGCAGGATCGTCGGGGCGCGGCAGGGATTGCGCCTTGGGCAGGGGCGGGAGGCAGAAGGTGTGAAAGCGGCCCTCCCAAAAGCTAAAATCTGAGCTTGCGCGGCAATTCCCGCGCAGGAATGGGGGGATCTCATGGAAAAGGCCAGGCGCGTGGTTTTCTTCGACTCAGGCGTGGGCGGGCTCTCGGTATACCGGGACGTCAAGAAGCTCAACCCGGCAGTTGAGGGCTACTACATCTTTGACAACGAATGCTTTCCCTATGGCACCAAGACCCCGGAGTTCCTCGAGGAGCGGGTTTGCTCGATCCTGCGCAGGATGCGCGAGCTCTACGCGCCTGCGGCAGTCGTGATCGCCTGCAACACCGCCAGCACCGTGGTGCTGCCGCAGGTGCGCGCAGCCCTCGACATCCCGGTGGTAGGGGTGGTTCCGGCCATCAAGCCTGCAGCCTCCCTCTCCAAAAAAAAGGTGATCGCGCTGCTCGCCACGCCTGGCACGGTGGGCCGCCCCTACACGGACGAGCTCATCAGCAAGTACGCCCAAGGCTGCAAGGTGATCAAGGTGGGATCGCCCTCACTGGCGTCCATAGCTGAAAGAAGGCTGTCCACCGGCTACACCGATGTAGAGGGCATAAGGAAGGCGGTAAGCCCGATCATGGATCTTGAAGGGGAAGAGCGCCCCGATGTCGCAGTGCTCGGCTGCACCCATTACCCATTCATCTCCGACGTGCTCGAGCGCCTGATGCCTGACATTCGCTTCATCGACACCGGGGAGGCGATCGGCAGGCGCGTGGCCAGTGTGCTGTCATCTCTTGGGGATGCCTCATGGCAGGAGCGCACGGGCGAGAGGGCGTTCTACACCGGGATCCTAGGCGACTATGAAGGCCGCCTGCGCATGGTCCGCAGCTTTGGATTCAGAAGCCTCGATCAATTCAAAATCAAACAATAACAAACAATTATAAAAAACATCGAAGTTTTTTTAAATTTTTGTTGACTAGGATTTAAAACTCCGTATAATGCATTTCCGTTGTCGCAAGACACCGCCACCGCGAGCCGGTGGATGGAAAAAGTTCTTTGAAAACAAGTACGGACAATCTGTGTGGGCCCTCTG
>CACYPI010000005.1 GCA_902776275.1 uncultured Aeromonadales bacterium | reverse complement strand
CGGGAATGGCGGTGGAAATGGGAACGAAATGAATTAGCCGATGCTAACTCAATGTGCAAGACAAAATCCAGCTAGTAGACTTCTCTTGCAAAACTTGGGAATTAACTTTATGTTATAAAGGGGATTTTCTTAGGAGAGAATGGTGCGAAAGAAGGGACTCGAACCCTTACGCCTTGCGGTACTAGCACCTGAAGCTAGCGCGTCTACCAATTCCGCCACTTTCGCAAATTTTGAGATGCTGGTGATCCCGATGAGATTCGAACTCATGACCACCGGCTTCGGAGACCGATACTCTATCCAGCTGAGCTACGGGATCATCTGGAATCTGTCTCAGTTTCTGGTCGCACATTATATCAACAAATTTCCATCTTGCAATTCAAAACCCTTAAAATGATCTAAAAAGTTCTGAACATTGATGTGACATTGGTTTGGCAGAGTTTCCACTATGACTTTCGACGTCCGAAAATCCTTCCGGGGCATAAGGGCCGTTTACGGCGAAGAGGGCTTCCAGAAGCTCCAGGCGGCGCATGTGCTTGTGATAGGCATAGGCGGCATCGGCTCCTGGCTTGCCGAATCGCTCTGCCGCAGCGCAGTCGGGCAGCTCACCCTCATCGACTCCGACACCATCGAGACGACCAACTCAAACCGCCAGCTCCACACGATGGCCTCCACCGAGGGGCTCTATAAGGCCGACGTGCTCTCAAGGCGCTTCCTCGACATCAACCCCGCGCTGAAGGTCGACAGCATGAAGGTGCGCCTGACCCCTGGCAACATAAGCTCCCTGCTCGAGAACTGCCCCAAGTACGTAGCCGAGGCCATCGACGACATCGACAGCAAGGCCTATGTGGACGATTTCCTCTTCAAGCGCGGCGCGACCTTCATCGTCGCCGGCGGCGCCGGCGGCAGGCGTGATCCGACGAAGCTTGGGATCGCGGACCTCGCATTTGCCAAGGGAAACTCGCTCATCTCCAGGCTCAGGAGCATCCTGAGGCGCGAGTACGGCTACCCCAAGGGCGGCATCAAGATGCGCATCCCCTGCGTGTACAGCTGCGAGAAGCCGGTCTACTCCAACAAGGAATCCTACGTTTCAGGCGATCTGCCGGCCTTCGGCGCCTCGATGCCGGTCACCGCGGCGGCAGGCTTGCTGATGGCATCATGGATCATCGAGCGCATCGTCGCTGACTGAAGCCAAATTCTGATTTAACAGGCGGGATTATGTTTGAACAGGACTACGCACGCACCAGGGACTTCCTCAAGAGCAAGATGCCGGACTACCTGAAGCGCCGCGGCATCAACGCCGCCTCGAAGTTCATCTGCCTGAACCCCTCGCACCAGGAGCGCATGCCCACGATGAGTTACAACCCTGCCGACTACACGGTCAGGTGCTTCGAGTGCGGCGCATCCTACGACATCTTCGAGCTCATAGGCATCGACAACCACCTGCCCGACTACCCATCGCAGTTCAAGAAGGCCCATGAGATATTCATAGGCGAGGTGCCCTACCAGCTCATGGACTACGTGCGCCATCTTCAGGGCAACTCACACCAGGACAGCGCCGCGCTGGCCTCGCAGAGCTTCGACGACGGGCCGGTGTTCGAGATCGAGTCCTCGGACTTCCGCCAAGGCGCCGACCCGCAGATGTACGCCCAGCCCCAGATGCAGGCGGTGCGCCAGCCCCCGTTCTCGGCCCCCAACTCCTATTCGCCCTCAGACGGGGTCTCGGTCCAGAGCACGCTCAACTTGCCAGGCGGCGGACTGAGCTTCAAGGCCAAGCCCGCCCAGCCTGCGCGCTCGTACTCCCCCTACCAGAACGCGGCAAACACCCCCAGGAGCTTCCAGCCCCAGGGGATCTTCGGAAGGCCGCGCGAGGAGCCCAAGCCTGCATACAGCTTTGGCGACTACATAAAGAAATGTGCCGCCGACGCCGGCAAGACCGACTACTTCAGGCTGCGCGGGATCTCCGACGAGGTGGTCTCCCGCTTCAACCTGGGATATGACGACCACTACATCGCAGGCACCGACCAGCTCGGCGCCCAGGTGCTCTGGCGCGCCGTGATCATCCCCAGCTCCGACAGCTCCTACACCGTGCGCAACACCTCGCCGCGCGACGCCGACCGCTACCGCAAGCAGGGCGCGTTCGAGATCTTCAACCGCCAGGCGCTCGAGGGCAGCGGCGACATCTTCGTAACCGAAGGCGAGTTCGACGCGCTGAGCCTCGAGACGCTGGGCTTCACCGCGATCTCCCTTGGGGGCTACGGCAACGTCCACGCGCTCTTGGAAATCCTCCGCCAAGGCGGCCCCTCCTGCGACCGCACCTTCTACATCTGCCTCGACAACGACAAGTCCGGGCAGGAGGCGGCGCGCGATCTGGCCATGGGGCTCTACCGCCTGCAGATCCCCTACAAGCGCGTGGACATCGCCTTCCCTTACAAGGATGCCAACGAAGCCCTGGTCAAGAACCGCGCCGAGCTCGAACGCCGCCTGAAGTCGCTCGACCAGCTGCTCTCCTACAACCTCGTGCCGCTGCCGCAAAAGCAAGAGGGCCACGAGCTCATCGCCTCCTCGGAGGACCTCTCGCGCCTGCGCGTGAGCAACGCGCTCTACACCATAAGTGCCAGGCCCCACACCGCGAGAATGCTCGTCGCGGACATCATCTCCGAGCGCCAGTCGAACCTCGTCTACGCCGGCACCTTGAGCCAGTGGGACTACATGTCGGCGCTGGTAAGGCGCCCCGCCGACCCCGAAGGCGCCGTCCAGGGCCAGGACACGCTTTGGATGAGCGCAAGGCTCCTCGAGGTCCGCTCGGGCGATCCCGCCTCGGACATCGAGCAGGGGATCATCGCCTGCCGCGTGCAGGGCGAGGATCCCTTCGTCACGGTAGCCGACCTCACATCCTGCCAGCCAGGCGAGTGCCTGCAGGCCCTCGCGCGCCTGGGGCGGCTGTGCAAGCTCTGCCGCATCCCGATCATCGCGCTGTGCAGCCAGGACTGCGGCGAGTGCGCCGAATCCCAGGCCGTGCAGAACATCAGCGTGACGCTGAGCGAGAAAGGCGATTACTCGTGCAGGACCATCGACCCCAACGGCAGGCCGCTCTCGTTCTCGATGTACTCCTCGCGCCCGACGGCCAATCCGTGAAGCTCAACCCCGCCCAGCAGGAGGCGGTTGACTACACTGACGGTCCCTGCCTCGTGCTTGCAGGGGCCGGCTCGGGCAAGACCCGCGTCATCACCTCCAAGATCTCCGCGCTCATCAGGCTGCACTCTCTGCCGCCCGAGTCCGTATGCGCCGTGACCTTCACCAACAAGGCCGCTGCCGAGATGCGCGAGCGCGCCGCAGCCGACCTAGGCTCGGAGATCGCCTCGCGCATCACCATCTCGACCTTCCACTCGCTGGGGCTCTCAATCATAAGGAAGGAGCACGCCGCCTTCGATCTAGGCCGCAACTTCTCGCTCTTTGACGAGTACGACCAGCAGAAGATCCTGCGCGACATCATCCGCGAGAAGTTCCCCCAGCTTCTGCAGGACAGCTCCGACCGCCTGCTTGCCGAGAAGGCGGCGCAGGCTATCTCGCTTTGGAAGTCGGCGCTCGTGGCCCCTGGCGAGATGAGGATCGAGGGCAACTGGACGCGCATGGCCTACCGCTTCTATGACAGCTACCTGAGGGCCTGCAACGCCATCGACTTTGAAGACCTCATCTACCTCACGGCGCGCCGCCTGCGTGACGACGAGTCCTTCCGCGCGCGCTGGCAGGCAGCTTTCCAATACATGCTCGTGGACGAGTACCAAGACACCAACGAGACCCAGTACCAGCTCTTAAAGCTCTTAACCGGGGCGCACAACCGCTTCACCGTGGTCGGCGACGACGACCAGTCCATCTACTCCTGGCGCGGAGCCAGGCCCGAGAACATCCGCGCGCTCGCCGACGACTATCCGGACCTCAAGGTCATCAAGCTCGAGCAGAACTACCGCTCCACCGCGCGCATCCTCCACTGCGCCAACACCATCATCGCCCACAACCCGCACGTTTTTGCAAAGACGCTGCGCTCCTCGATGGGCGACGGCCGCAAGATTCAGATCCACGAGGTCAAGACCGAGGAGGATCAGAGCGAGCGCATCGCCGAGCTCATCTTCAGCCACCGCTACCTGAGCCGCGCGCCCTGGCGCGACTACGCCGTGCTCTACCGCAGCAACTTCCAGTCGCGCGCCATCGAGAAGGCCTTCCGCGAGAATCACATCCCCTGCGTGATCACAGGGGGGACGAGCTTCTTCGAGCAGCAGGAGATCAAGGATCTCATGGGCTGGTGCCGCGTGCTGTGCAACCCGCGCGACGACGCGGCGCTGCTGCGCGTCATCAACGTCCCGCGCCGCGGCATCGGCTCTGAGACCATCGCAGAGATCGCAACCCTGGCGCGCCTGAACGGCAAGCCCATGTACGACAGCATGCTCGCAGGCGAGCTTGCAAGCAGGATCGGCCCTGCGCAGATGCAGGCGGTGGGGCAGTTCGTGATCCTGGTGACGAACCTGCGCAACCAGCTCTTCCGCAAGCACGATGCCAGCCTGGCCTCCTCGCTCATCGACACCTTGGGCTACGAGCGGCACTTGAAGGCCGCCGCGGCAAGCCAGGCTGCGGGCGAGATGAAGGTGCGCAACGCCCGCACGCTCATGGAATGGATCACCGATCTCATCACCGGCAAGGGCGGACGCGAGAAGCTCACCTTCCTCGAGGCCGTGGACAAGCTGGGGCTTCGCGAGATGCTAAACCGCAACGACTCGGGGCAGGACGCCGACGCGGTGCAGATGATGACGCTGCACGCGGCCAAGGGGTTAGAGTTCCCATACGTCTACCTCGTGGGCTGCGAGGAGGGGATCCTGCCCCACCGCAACTCCATCGGGATCCCGGGGGGGATCGAGGAGGAGCGCAGGCTTTTCTATGTGGGCGTGACCCGCGCCAAGCTCGAGCTCACGCTGCTGCTGTGCCGCAACCGCCGCATCCGCGCGCAGGATCTCATGTCGGACATCAAGTTCAACACCCCATCGCGCTTTTTGGACGAGCTGCCTCCCGAGGACATCGAATGGCACCGCCTGGGCGAGCACGTCAAGGACTCGCAGGCCTACTACCAGGCGGGGATCGACGATGCCTTCTCGCAGCTTGACTCGATGATCCAGTCCTCGCGCCTCCCGCGGGGGTCCAGATGCGCGCTCTCGCAGATAAAGTGGCGCCCGCCCTTCCGCGACGAGTAGCCAGGAGCCATTGCAGGCAGCAAAAAGGCGCCCCGGGGTTCCCCGGAGCGCCTTTTTCGCTTCATTCCTTAATTTAAAGGATGGATCCCATCAGTTGTTGCCGACGGAGATCTCCTTCATGTCGGACATGTAGGCGCGGAGCTTGCGGCCCACGACCTCGATCGGGTGGTTGCGGATCGCGTCGTTGACCTTGATGAGCTCGATGTTGTCGACGGAGGCGTCGCCCTTGAGGCCCTCGCCCTCGACGTCCAGGCCCTGCTTGCTCATGAAGTCCTTGAGCATCGGGATGGCGGCGTTGGCGAACAGGTAGTTGCCGTACTCGGCGGTGTCGGAGATCACGACGTTCATCTCGTAGAGGCGGCGGCGGGCGATCAGGTTGGCGATCAGCGGCAGCTCGTGGAGCGACTCGTAGTAGGCGGACTCAGGGTAGATGCCGGAGTGGGTCATGGTCTCGAACGCCAGCTCGATGCCGGCCTTGGCAAAGGCGATCATCAGGGTGTTGCGGTCGAAGTACTCCTGCTCGGAGATCTTGGTCTGGCAAGGCTCGGCGTGCTCGAACGGGGTCTTGGCGTAGTTGTCCCTCCAGGTGTGGAGCTTGACGTCGCCGTTGGCCCAGTCTTCCATCATGATGCGCGAGAACTCGCCGCTCTCGATGTCGTCCATGTGCTTGAGGTAGAGGTCCTTGAGGATCTTCTTGAGCTCTTCGGCCAGGTAGAAGGCCTTGATCTTGGCGGGGTTGGACATCCTGTCCATCATGTTGGTGATGCCGCCCTGCTTCAATGCCTCGCAGGTGGTCTCCCAGCCGTACTGCAGGAGCTTGCAGGCATAGGCCTTGTCCATACCCAGCTCGACCATGCGGTCGTACATCAGGATGGTGGCGGTCTGGAGGACGCCGCAGAGGATGGTCTGCTCGCCCATCAGGTCGGACTTAACCTCGGCGACGAAGGAGGAGCGCAGGCAGCCGGCGCGGTCGCCGCCCAGCCCTGAAGCCCAGGCCTTGGCGATCGCCCAGCCCTCGCCCTTGGGATCGTTCTCAGGGTGGACGGCCAGCAGCATCGGGGTGCCGAAGCCGCGGCGGTACTCCTCGCGGACCTCGGTGCCCGGGGCCTTCGGGGCGACCATCACGACGGTGATGTCCTTGCGCACCTGCATGCCCAGCTCGACTATGTTGAAGCCGTGGGAGTAGCCCAGCGCGGCGCCGCTCTTCATCAGGGGCTGCACGGCGTTGACGACGTTCTCGTGCTGCTTGTCCGGAGTCAGGTTGATCACCAGATCGGCAGTCGGGATCACCTGGTCGTAGGTGCCGACCTTGAAGCCGTTCTCGGTGGCGCGCTTGTAGGAGGCGCGCTTCTCGTCGATGGCCGCCTGGCGGAGGGCGTAGCTGACATCGAGACCGGAGTCGCGGAGGTTCAGGCCCTGGTTGAGGCCCTGGGCGCCGCAGCCGACGATCACGACCTTCTTTCCCTTGAGGAAGTTGCAGCCGTCTGCAAACTCGCTGCGGTCCATGAGCTCGCAGCAGCCTAACTGGGCCAGTTTCTGGCGGAGATTCAGAGTATTGAAGTAATTCTGGGACATATTTCCTTCCGGTTCCACAACAAGTGTTTTTTGTCTTCCACCCTAAAAAAGGTGGTTTCATCATAACAGAATTTTTAGAAAGTGGAATATAATTTATCAAGCATTGCAAATTTTGCAATTACATGATTTCAAAGACTTCGCGGACCAGGAGATTATCAAATGCTTGATTTAAAAGACGCCACTGCATTCTTGAGATTGTGCGAGACGTCAAATCTCACGCGAACCGCAACGCTCTGCCACGTAAGCCCCTCCACCTTGAGCCGCACTCTCAACAAGCTCGAGAAGGAGCTTGGCGCCAAGCTCTGCATCCGCGACAAGAAAGGAGTGTTCATCACCGAGGCCGGGCGCAAGTTCGAGGCCTTCGCCCGCAAGGCCCTGAGCGACTACGCAGGCCTCGAGGCGTCGCTGCGCAGCAACGCCGCAGCCGTGTCGGGCACGGTGAAACTCTTCTGCTCGGTGACCGCCTGCTACATGTTCATCCCAAGGCTGTTGAACGAGCTCCACCTGAAGGCTCCCGGCCTCGAGGTGAAGATAGAGACCGGCGATCCAGCCGAGTCCATCGGGAGACTGCGCGCCAAGGGCGGGCCCGACCTTGCGATAAGCGCCCTGCCCAACGAAGTGGACGAGGACATCTCGTTTGTCGACCTCGTGACCTTCCCGCTCATCCTGCTCGCCCCCAAGAAGCCGCGCTTTGACTGCATCGGCGGCTCCGACCTCTCAGGCTACGATCTTGAGGAGGTGCCGTTCATCATGCCCGAGCGCGGGCAGCTGCGCTACGAGGTCGACAAGTGGTTCTCGGCCCAGGACGTCACCCCCAAGATCTACTCGGAGGTCGCAGGCCACGAGGCCATCGTGAGCCTCACCGGCCTGGGCTTCGGGCTTTCGGTGGTGCCCAAGCTCGTCTACGACATCTCGCCATTCAAGAACGACGTCTTCATCCTAAGGGAACTGCCGTGGGCCGACTTCCGCGTCGCGCTGTGCTCCCTCAAGAAGAACGCCCAGAAGCCGCTCATCAAGGCGGTCAACCGCGTCGCCAGCAGCGTCGCCCCGAGCTTCGAGCCCGACCTCACGCGCCGCAGATCCGGTGCCGACAGCGTGCTCTGAGGCCCTCAAGGGAGCTGGACTGTCAGTTAACAAAAAGAGTGTATTATTGTTGAAAGTCCGGGCCGGAACCCTTTGCGGACGCGGCCTGGCGCGTTCTCATGCGCACGGCGCGGCCCTTTGGCGCGCCACAATATAAATAAAT
Organism: uncultured Aeromonadales bacterium; assembly: GCA_902776275.1. Classification (GTDB taxonomy): domain Bacteria; phylum Pseudomonadota; class Gammaproteobacteria; order Enterobacterales; family Succinivibrionaceae; genus Succinivibrio. Next base: position 57,283 of record CACYPI010000005.1, on the reverse strand, counting down.
AAAGGAAAGCGGAGACAACTTCATGTTCCACAATATCGACCCCACCACGACCAAGGCATGGAAGAAGCTCGCCAAGCACTACGAGCACACCCAGGACCGCACCCTTAAAGAGCTTTTCAAGGAAGACAAGGATCGCTTCTCCAAGTTCCACCTGACCGCCGGCAACGGCGACATCCTGGTCGACTTCTCCAAGAACATCATCAGCGAGGAGACCCTCTCGCTGCTGCTCGAGCTTGCCGAGGAAACCAAGCTCAAGGACAACATCGAGGCGATGTTCTCCGGCGAGAAGATCAACCGCACCGAGGGCCGCGCCGTGCTGCACACCGCGCTGCGCAACTTCTCCGGCAAGCCGGTTCTGGTCGACGGCAAAGACGTGATGCCCGAGGTCAAGGCCGTCCAGGCCAAGATGAAGGCCTTCTGCGACGAGGTCATCTCCGGCAAGTGGAAGGGCTACACCGGCAAGGAGATCACAGACATCGTCAACATCGGCATCGGCGGCTCCGACCTCGGCCCAGCGATGATCACGCTGGCCCTGACCCCGTACCACACCCGCCTGCACGCCCACTTCGTCTCCAACATCGACGGCACCCACATCGCCGAGACCCTGAAGCCCCTCAACCCCGAGACCACCCTCTTCCTCATCGCCTCCAAGACCTTCACCACCCTTGAGACCATGACCAACGCCCACACCGCGCGCGACTGGTTCCTCAAGAAGGCCAAGGACGAGAAGTTCGTCGCCAAGCACTTCGTCGCGCTCTCGACCAACACCGAAGGCGTCAAGGAGTTCGGCATAGATCCCAAGAACATGTTCGAGTTCTGGGACTGGGTCGGCGGCCGCTACTCTTCCTGGTCGGCGATCGGACTTTCGATCGCCCTGGCCTGCGGCTACGACAACTTCGAGGAGTTCCTGAAGGGCGGCTACGAGTACGACCAGTACTTCCGCACCACCCCGTTTGAGAAGAACATCTCCGTGATCCTCGCCCTCATCGGCATCTGGTACAACAACTTCTACGGCTACGAGACCGAGGCCATCCTCCCGTACGACCAGTACATGGCCCGCTTCCCGGCCTACTTCCAGCAGGGCAACATGGAGTCCAACGGCAAGTCCGTGGACCGCGACGGCAAAAAGATCACCGACTACCAGACCGGCCCGATCATCTGGGGCGAGCCTGGCACCAACGGCCAGCACGCCTTCTACCAGCTGATCCACCAGGGCACCAAGATCATCCCCTGCGACTTCATCGCCCCGGCCATCAGCCACAATCCGATCGGCGACCACCACGTCAAGCTCATCTCCAACTTCTTCGCGCAGACCGAGGCCCTGGCCTTCGGCAGGGGCAAGAAGGACGTCATCGCCGAGTTCGAGGCCAAGGGCGTTCCTGAGAAGGAGTACAAAGACGTCGTCCCGTTCAAGGTCTTCCGCGGCAACCGCCCGACCAACTCGATCCTGGTCAAGGAGATCACCCCGCGCATCCTCGGCATGCTGATCGCGATGTACGAGCACAAGATCTTCGTGCAGGGCTCCATCTGGAACATCTACACCTTCGACCAGTTCGGCGTGGAGCTGGGCAAGAAGCTTGCACTCAAGATCATCCCCGAGCTCACCTCGGACAAGGAGATCACCTCTCACGACAGCTCGACCAACGGCCTCATCAATGCCTACAAGAAGATGAAGTGACGCGTAACTGACATAAGCCGTAATACAATGCCCGGGGACTTCCCCGGGCATTTGCGTTTGGGGACCCAAAACAAGGACTGCAAATGACCCTCACCCACATCATCGCGCTCGCCCTCATCCAGGGCCTCACCGAGTTCCTCCCCATCTCATCAAGCGCCCACCTCATACTCCCCTCCCAGGTCCTGGGATGGCCTGATCAGGGCCTGGGCTTTGACGTCTCCGTGCACGTGGGCACGCTCGCGGCCGTGTGCATCTACTACTTCCGCGACCTCATCAAGATAGCCGTGGGCGTGATTGCGGCCGCCCTTGGCCGCGGCATGGGCATCCCCGCAAAGATAGGCTTCTGCATGGTGATCGCCACCATCCCGGCGGCTCTTGCAGGCATGCTCTTTGAATCCGACATCAGCACCATGGCGCGCAGCATCAAGGTCATAGCCTGGACGACCATCCTCTACGGCCTGCTTCTGGGCCTGGCCTCGCTCCTAAACCGCCGCGTGCTCAGAACCGATCCCAGGGATGCAGGCGGCCGCCCCGACTCGCTCAAGCCCCTCACCTGGACGCGCGCCGTCATCATCGGCCTTGCCCAGGCGCTCGCCCTGGTGCCCGGCACCTCGCGCTCGGGCATCACGCTCACCGCAGGTCTCTTCCTCGGGATGAGGCCGCAGGCGGCAGCGCGCTTCTCCTTCCTGCTCTCCGTGCCGGTGATCCTGGCCTCGGGCGTGCTCGAAGGCCACAAGCTCCTTGCCCACCCAGAACTCTCCGGGGCGTCGTGGGGCGACATGCTCCTGGGCGCTGCGATCTCCTTTGCCGCAGCGCTTGCGGTCATCCACTTCTTCATGAAGTTCATCGCAAGATCCGGCATGGCGGTCTTCGTCATCTACCGCCTGCTTCTGGGAGCCGCGCTGCTCGTCTTCATCGCCTAGGCCTGAGGCCCCTCCGTCCCCTGCCGCCTTTTGGGCAGGGGATTGCCGCGGGATGGCGATCAATGCCCGCCACGGCGCTGGTAAGATCAGGAGGTTATAAGCCCCGCCCGCCTTTCGATGGAGGTCATAAGCAAATGCCTAGCAACCAGGAACTTGATCTCGACTACATCCCGCTGCACGTCCACTCCTGCTACTCGATAAACGACGGCCTTGAGAACGTCGGCCCCATCGTCAAGCGCGCCTCCAAGATGCGCTTCCCGGCCATCGCGGTCACCGACTGGTGCAACATGGCAGGCTTCGTGCGCTTCTACAACGCCTGCAAGGCAGCCGGCATCAAGCCCATCATGGGCGCGGACCTCAAGGTGCGCGAGAAGCCCGTCCCCGGCGAGAAGGAGAAGACCTTCTGGGTCACGCTGCTGGCGATGGACCGTGCAGGCAAGCAGAACCTCTACGACATCCTCTCGCGCGCCTGGCTTGACACCGCAAGCCCCGACATCGCCGACGTCGCCGCCACGGTGGACGATCTGGCCGAGTACTCAGAGGGGATCATCCTGCTCGACGGCTTCCGCGGCGACATCGCAAGGCTCGCCGAGGCCGGCGAGCGCAAGCAGCTTTCAGAGCGCATGGACTTCTACATGAAGCACTACCCCGGGCGCTTTTGCTTTGAGATCACGAGGACCGGCCGCCGCGGCGAGGCCGAGTTCGAGTCGGTGGCGCTCGACTTGTGCTTAAAATACGGCATCCCACCGGTTGCGACCAACGACACCCGCTTCCTCCTAGGCCCCAACGACATCCCGCCTGACGGCATCAGCGACTTCCGCGTCCACCAGATCCGCGTGTGCATCCAAAAGGGCGTGCAGGCAGGCGATGTCTCGGTCGAGCGCGAGTACTCCGAGCAGCAGTACCTGAGGAGCGCCGCCGAGATGCGCGAGCTCTTCTCGGACCTCCCCGAAGCCCTTGCAAACACCCGCGCCATCGCCGCGCGCTGCAACACCGAGATAGAGCTCGACGTGCCCAGGCTCCCCCACTTCGACACCGGCAAGCTCAGCCCTGCCGAATACCTGCGCAAGGCTGCGCACGACGGCCTTGAGAAGCGCCTGGAGTTCCTCTACCCCGACCAGGACGAGCGCGAGCGCCAGCGGCCGCGCTACGAGGAGAGGCTTGAGACCGAGCTCAACGTCATCATCAAAATGGATTTCCCCGGGTACTTCCTCATCGTCATGGAGTTCATCCAGTGGTCCAAGGACCACGGCGTGCCCGTGGGCCCGGGCCGCGGCTCGGGCGGCGGTTCGCTCGTGGCCTACGCGCTGCGCATCACCGACTTCGACCCGCTGCGCTTCGACCTGCTCTTTGAAAGGTTCCTAAACCCAGAGCGTGTCTCGATGCCCGACTTCGACGTCGATTTCTGTCAGAAGAAGCGCGCTCTGACCTTAAAGCACGTCGTCGACCACTACGGGCGCGAGTCGGTCTCGCAGATCGCGGCCTTCGGCACCCTCGCCCCCAAGGCGGCCATCCAGGGCGCCGGCCGCGCCCTGGGCACCCCGCTTGGAGCGGTGCGCCGCATCACCGCGATGATCCCGGAAAAGCCCGGCGTCACCTTCAACGACGCGCTGGGCATCGACAAGAAGGGCAACCCCTGCACCCCGCTCTCGCCGGACTTCCTGAACCTCTACAACTCGGCCAAGGCCTCCGACGACAAGGAGACCGTCGAGCTCATCGAGATGTCCCGCCGCCTCGAGGGCGTAATCCGCAGCATCGGCAAGCACGCCGCGGGCGTGGTGATCTCGCCCACGCGCATCGCCGAGTTCGCCCCCGAGATGCTCGACTCCGACGGCAACCCCATAACCCAGTACGACAAGAAGGACGTCGAGCACGCGGGGCTGGTCAAGTTCGACTTCCTGGGCCTGACCACGCTCACCATCATCGACGAGGCCAAGGCCATGATCGACGCGCGGCGCAAGCGCGAGGGCAAGCCGCCGTTGAACATCGCGGCCATCCCCTACGAGGATCCCGAGTCCTACCACATGCTCCAGCAGTGCGAGACCACCGCGGTGTTTCAGCTCGAATCCACGGGCATGCGCCAGCTCATCGGCAAGATGCAGCCTGACCGCATCGACGACCTCATCGCCCTCGTGGCCCTCTACCGCCCGGGCCCGCTCAAGAGCGGCATGGTCGACCACTTCGTCGAGCGCAAGCACGGGCGCGAGAAGGTCTCCTACCCGCAGCCTGACTTCCAGGATCTTGACTTAAAGCCGATCCTCGACTCGACCTACGGCGTGATCGTCTACCAGGAGCAGGTCATGCAGATAGCCCAGGTGCTCGCAGGCTACTCGCTGGGAGGCGCAGACATCCTCCGCCGCGCCATGGGCAAGAAGATCAAGGCCGAGATGGACGCGCAGAAAGACGTGTTCCGCCGGGGAGCGGCCAAGAAGGGCAAGGACGTCGGGATCTGCATGAAGATCTTCGAGCAGGTCCAGCAGTTCGCCGAGTATGGCTTCAACAAGTCCCACTCGGCGGCCTACGCGCTGGTCGCCTGGTGGACGCTCTGGCTCAAGGTCCACTACCCCGCCGAGTTCCTCGCCGCGATGATGACCTCCGACTGCCTGAAGACCGAGAAGCTCATCTCCTACATCTCCGAGGCCAACCGCCTGGGGGTCAAGGTCAACCCGCCAGACGTCAACCTCGGGGCCTACGCCTTCGGCGTGGACCTTCAGGGAAACATCGTCTACGGCTTCTCGGCGATCAAGGGCATAGGCGAGAGGCTGGTGCGGCGCATCCAGGAGGAGCGCGAGAAGAACGGCCCGTACACGAGCTTATTCGACCTGGTCGCGCGCGTGGGCACCGAGTTCCTCTCGCGCGGCATGCTCGAGGCCCTAGTCAAGGCCGGGGCATTGGACAGCATCGGGCCTGACCGCGAGCACCTGGGGCCTTCGCGCGCCCAGATGATGGCGAGCATCCCCACGGCGATGCGCTACGCCGAGCAGAAGCAGGAGAACGCCGAATCCGGGCAGTTCGACCTCTTCGCGTCGGTGTCCTCGATGGTGACACCCACCTACGTCAAGGCCCGCCCCTGGAGCGACAAGACCCGCCTTTACAACGAGAAGAAGCTCCTGGGGCTCTACCTCTCGGGCCACCCGATGGACGCCTACAAGGCCGAGGCGGCGCGCTACACCCGCGGGCTCACCATCTCCAACATGCAGCCGGGCGACGCCAAGCACCCGCGCGCCGTGAAGATCGCAGGCGTGGTCGCCTCGTCCAACATGCGCCTTTCAAAGAAGAACGACGGCTCGAAGTTCTACATCGTCACGCTCGACGACAGCACCGGCACCTTCGAGGCGGCCTTCTTCGGGCAGAAGGCGCTGCGCTACCAGGAGATCCTCGAGGAGCGCGAGAAGGACTCCAAGGCCCGCCGCGGCCGCGGGGTGAAGCAGGAGGGCGAGGATCAGCCCTCGCCCTTGATCCTCGTGGTCGACGGATTGCTCTTCATGGACGGGGACGGCATGCCCAAGCTGCGCGTGCAGGACTTGAACTCGCTCGAGGAGCTGCGCTGCCGTCAGGCGCGCGCGCTCAGGCTCAAGTTCACGGAGAAGGATCTCTCGGAGAACTCCGACAAGGTCTGCGCGCTGCTCGAGGAGGACTGCGTGGACGCAGGTGAGCTGCGCAAGCGCGCCGCGCAGTCCGAGGAGCCTGAGAAGGAGCCGCACGGCTGCAGGCTCGACCTGATGGTGGGCGGGAGCATGGCCTCGATAGGCAGCGGCAGCAGGGTCTTCCTGCCCACCGACCGACTAATCGACGGGATCCGCGACATCGCAGGCAGCGCCGCGGTCAAGGTCGTCTACTAGGGATTGACCGAGAACGCGATGATCCGCTTGGAGCCTTCCATGGGTGAAAAGCCCCCCGCGGAGGCCCAGAGCGCCCTTGTGGGCGCATGCTCATGGCAAAAGACGGTGAGCCACATAGGCGTCCTGGCATGGGGAAGCGCGGGGTAGAGCGAGCACAGTGCAGTGCCCGCGGGGCAGAGTGCGGCGGCAACCGTGCCCTCCCTCGGGCTTGGGGCTATGCCCGGCAGCCCCGCAAGCCCGATCCCGGTGACCTTCACGAGGCACTCTCTGAGCGTCCACAGCGCGGTGAAGCGCTCAAGCTCCAGCGAAGGATCCTCCTTCACAAACGCCATCTCCCCTTCGTTGAGCTCGCGATCCTCAAGGCCCTGGAGGTTGTGGCGGGGTCTCACCTGCTCAAGGTCGATCCCGGTGCTGCTTTGGCACAGCGACACGGCGATGATCCCGCCGCTGTGGCTTATGTTGAAGAAGGGGCCGCCTGCGCGGTCAAAGTAGGGCTTGCCGTGCGCGGCAGAGGCGATGTGGGGCAGCTTCTCCGCGATCCCCTTTTCCTGCAGCATCATCTGCAGCAGCACGCGGCCTGCGAGGAACGAGGCCTGGCGCTTTGGAGATGGGAATCGCGCCGCGCGCTCCCTGAAGGGGGCTGGGAGTCTTCCTGAAAGCGCTGCAAGCTCGCTTATGAGCCCTATGGCGATCATAGGGGCCGGTCGCCCTTGCCAAGCCCGGAGAACAGATCCTCCCTGGGATCGCGCCCTGAAGGCTCCGCGCCAAAATCCTCCGAGCCTGGGTGCAATCCTGCCCCGGGCTTGCCTTGATCAGGCGAAAGGCCATCGCGCGGGGGCTCGGCAAGCTCGCGCCTGGCCTCGTCGAGGGACTGGTCTGCAGGCTCCTTTGCCGCGGCAGCCTGCCTCACCTTTGAAAAGAGCGCAGGATCAGCCCGTCCCTCCCCTGCGGGCGCGGCGGCATCCGCATTTCCTGCGCCGCCCGCGCCTGCCGGGGCGGCGAGGCGCCGCCCTTTCCAGATCTTCACAACATGCGGCCCCATGAAGAGCGCGAAGAGGATCGCGGACACCGCGATGCCGCAGGCATGGTAGCCGGTCCTGCCAAGGCCGAAGGAGCCTTGGAAGAAGGCCATGCCCATGAATGACCTCGGCATGACGATGCCCAGGAAGAGGCAGAGATCCCCTGCGAGCATCACGACGACCCCGCGCTTGAAGCAATGCGGGATCAAGCATGAGGCAAGGCCAAGCGCCGCCAGCGTCCAGCCGGCCGCGCCGAAAAACTGCTCAACCGCGCCCATTCATGACCCCCTGCTCTTTTCAGGCTAAAATACCGTCACGAATTTTAGCAAAACCCATTAGCCATGCTGTTTGTTTCAACTGTAGACCCGATCGCCTTCACCCTAGGCCCCCTTGAGATCAGGTGGTACGGGCTACTCTTCTCAGGCGGGTTCGTCATCGGCTACTTCCTCATGCAGCTGATGTTCCGCAGGCGCAAGTGGAACACCGAGGATCTCGACCGCATGCTCGTGTGCATGTTCCTGGGCACCATCGTGGGCGCCAGGCTCGGCCACTGCCTGATCTACGAGCCCGACTACTTCCTCTCCCACCCAGTCGAGATCCTCAAGATCTGGAAGGGCGGGCTTGCCAGCCACGGCGGTGCGCTCGGCGTCATCCTGGTCATGGCTTGGTTCTGCAAGCGCTGCCATTACAGCTTCATGGAGCTTGGCGACATGATGGTGATCCCCACCGCGCTCGTGTGCTGCCTCATCCGCCTTGGCAACTTCATGAACTCCGAGATAGTCGGGATCCCCACCGGCGGGGACTACGGCGTGATCTTCACAGCGCTCGGCGAGGACTTCCCCCGCCACCCCGCGCAGCTCTACGAGGCCGCGTGCTACCTTGCGATCTTCCTCCTGCTCTCGGCGCTCTACGCCTTCTGGAAGCGCCGCGGCAGCGGCATGCTCTTCGGGCTGTTCATCCTGCTGGTGTTCCTCTCGAGGTTCCTCATCGAGTACGTCAAGGTCGAGCAGGCCGACTACTCCACGGGCTCGGCGCTCACGGTGGGCCAGTACCTGAGCATTCCCTTCATCATCGCGGGGGCCGTGATCATGCTGCTTGCGCATCTTGGGCGCTTTGGCAGGGCCGGCAGGGCGCAAGCCGCCCCGCATGATCAAAAAGAGGTTTTGAATGGACATTGAAATCGTAGTTCTGGCAGCCGGCAAGGGCACCCGCATGAAGTCCGCCCTGCCCAAGGTGCTGCACCCCCTCTCCGGGATCCCGATGCTGGGCCGCGTGCTCAAGGCCGCAGCCGCGCTAGCCCCGCGCGCCATCCACGTGGTCGCGGGCTTTGGCGCCGGCAAGGTCGGGGAGTACCTGAAGACCCTGCCTGAGGAGATCCTCTCCGTCACCGACTGCGTGATCCAGAAGGAGCAGCTGGGCACCGCCAACGCGGTCGCCTGCGCCATGGACAAGGTGGGCGAAGGCAGCCTCGTGCTGGTGCTCTACGGCGACACCCCGCTCGTGCAGGCCGAGGACCTCAGGGCCTTCGTCAAGGAGTGCGAGGGATGCGACATCGGGATCCTCACTGCGACGGCGCCCAACCCCTCCGGCTACGGCAGGATCGTGCGCTCGCCAGAGGGCGGCTTCTCCTGCATCGTCGAGGAGAAGGACGCGACCGAGGAGCAGCGCCGCATCGCCGAGGTCAACACCGGGATCGTCTGCGCCAGGGCAAGCGCCCTGCGCAAGGCGCTGCCCGAGGTCAAGGCGTCGAACGCCCAGGGCGAGTACTACCTCACCGACGTCCCCTCGATCCTGCTCTCGCAGGGAGCCAGGGTCTGCCTGACCCGGGCGCGCGACTTTGAGACGCTCGCGGGCGTCAACTCGAACGCCCAGCTCGCCCAGGCCGAGGCCGTACTCAGGCGCCTGAACGCGCGCGAGCTCATGGACGCTGGCGTCACGCTCGCCGATCCCTCCCGCACCGACGTGCGCGGCAGCCTCAAGTGCGGGCGCGACTGCTCAATCGACGTCAACTGCATCTTCGAGGGAACCGTGGAGCTTGGCGACAACGTCGTGATAGGCGCAGGCTGCGTCATCAAGGACTGCTCCATAGGCGACGGCAGCGTCATCTCCCCCTACACCGTGATGGATGGCTCCACCATCAAGCGCGGCGCGACCATCGGCCCGTTCGCCAGGCTGCGCCCGGGCAACGTGCTCGAGGACGGAGTGCACATCGGCGACTTCGTCGAGGTCAAGAAGTCCCACATCGGCCAGGGCACCAAGGCAGGCCACCTCTCCTACATCGGAGACGCGCAGTTCGGCGAGGGGATCAACGTCGGCGCCGGCACCATCACCTGCAACTACGACGGCGCGAACAAGCACCAGACCGTGGTCGGCGACGACGTCTTCATCGGCTCTGACACCCAGCTCGTCGCCCCGGTCTCCGTCCCTGCTGGCGTGACCATCGGCGCCGGCACCACCTACACGCGCCGCATCAAGGCCCCCGAGGGGGCGCTGGTGTTCACGCGCGCGGGGCAGACGGTTGTCGAGAAATACGAGCGCCCCAGGAAGGAGCCTCGGAAATAAGGCTTTTCACTTTCAAGTTCAAAGACTTGCGAGGTATAGATCATGTGCGGAATAGTAGGCGCTGTGGCCCAGCGCGATGTGGCCCCGATCCTGCTCGAGGGCCTCTCCAGGCTTGAGTACCGCGGCTATGACAGCTGCGGGATCTGCACCATCTCGAACAAGGCGCTGCGCTGCATCAAGACCACCGAGAAGGTCCGCAGGCTCGCGCAAATGGTCCACGAGGAGGGCTGCCCCGGCAGGACCGGCATCGCCCACACCAGGTGGGCCACCCACGGCGTGCCCTCGGCGACCAACGCCCACCCCCACATCGTCGGCACGCTCGCGATGGCCCACAACGGGATCATCGAGAACTACATGGAGATGAAGGAGAAGCTCGTCTCCGAGGGCTACGCCTTCAAGTCCCAGACCGACACCGAGGTGCTGCTGGCGCAGATCCACTTCCTGCACGTGAAGCAGGGCAAGAGCATGCCCGAGGCCTTCGCCGAGGCGCTGCGCGGCGTCAAGGGTTCCTACGCCCTCGCGCTCATCGACAGCGAGGATCCCGGCACGCTCTACGCCGCCCGCTGCGGCTCGCCGCTGGTCATCGGGCTTGGCATCGGCGAGAACTTCGTGGCCTCCGACGTGCTGGCGCTGCTCCCAGTGACCCGCCGCTTCATCTACCTCGACGAGGGCGAGATCGCCATCTTGAAGACCGATTCAGTGAAGATCTGCGGCCTCGACCTCAAGGAGCGCAAGCACGAGGTCGCCGAGTCCGACCTCGACGCCGAGTCCATCTCCAAGGGCAAGTACCGCCACTTCATGCAAAAGGAGATCTTCGAGCAGCCCGAGGCGCTTGAGAACACCGCCATGGGCCGCCTCGCATCCGACACTGCGGACTTAGGCTCCATCGCGGGCCTCGAGCCTGGGAAGCTCTCCGCCATAAGCTCCATCAAGATAGTCGCCTGCGGCACCTCCTACCACGCAGGGCTGGTCGGCAAGTACTGGCTTGAGGATCTCGCGGGGATCTCGACCTCGGTAGAGATAGCCTCCGAGTACCGCTACCGCCGCGCCGTGGTCAGGCCCGGCACGCTCTTCATCACGATCTCGCAGTCAGGCGAGACCGCCGACACGCTCGCCTGCCTGCGCCTTGCCAAGACCCAGGGCTATGCGGCTACGCTGTGCATCTGCAACGCCGGATCCTCGTCGCTGGTGCGCGAGAGCGACCTCTCGATGCTCACGAGGGCAGGCGCCGAGATCGGCGTGGCCTCGACCAAGGCCTTCACCACCCAGCTGCTCTCGCTATTGCTGCTCACGCTTTACCTGGGGCGCGCGAACGGCGCGCTGACCCCTGATCAGGGCCGCTCCATCGTGGATGCCATCAAGTCGCTGCCTGATGCCGCGCGCGCCGTATTGGGCGCCGACGATCGCATAAAGGCGCTGGCAGGCGAGTTTGCCGGCAAGCACAACTGCCTGTTCCTGGGCCGCGGGATCATGTACCCCATCGCCCTGGAGGGCGCGCTCAAGCTCAAGGAGATAAGCTACATCCACGCCGAGGGCTATGCCGCAGGCGAGCTCAAGCACGGGCCCATCGCGCTCATCGACGAGGCGATGCCGGTCGTGGTGGTGGCGCCTGACAACGCGCTTTTGAGCAAGCTCGAGTCGAACATCGAGGAGGTGCGCGCCCGCGGCGGCAGGCTCTACGTCTTCTCGCAGGAGGGCAGCGCCTTCAGGGAGGACGGCCAGACCGAGATCCTGAGGCTCCCCTCCGCCGATCCGATCCTCCAGCCGATCCTCTTCACGCTGCCCTTGCAGCAGCTGGCCTACCACTGCGCCGTCATCAACGGCACCGACGTCGACCAGCCGCGCAACCTAGCCAAGTCGGTCACCGTCGAGTGACGGCCTTGGGCGCCGAGGGGCATCGGGGTGGCTGAGGGCGCGGGCAGGCCGCAGGCTGCGCTGTGCCTTGCCTGCGCGGCGCGCGGATTCGCGCTGTGCTACGGCACCGCGTTCTTCTTCGTCTACCTGCTGTGGGTGCTCGAATCGGGCACGGCGCTGCCATCGTGGCTCGGGATCTCAGGCGCCCTCGCCGCGGGGGCGGGCGAGGTGGCCGCAGGCTTCATCCGCGACCACCTGGCCAGAAGGCGCACGCTGCTCCGCGCCTGCCTGATCTTCGGGGCGGCAGCCTCGCTGGTGCTGATGTTCACGCTGCCCTCGCGCGTGGACACCCCCGCCTGCTGCGCCCCGGCCTTCTACTGCTTCATCATCTGCTTCTGCTCGGGAAACGGCGGCTTCATGGGAGGGATCTCCGAGTTTGCCTCCCGCGCCCACCTGCGCGAGAGCCTGCTCTCGCTGCCCCAGGGCATAGGCTTAGCGCTCTCCACGGCGCTGTGCTCCGTGTTCGCCTGCCTGCTCTACTTCGACAATGGGAATGGCGACGTCGAATACGTCTTCACATCCGGAGCGGCGGTCGCCGCGCTCTTCATGCTGATCTTCCGCGAGCCGCCTGAAACCCGTCCCTCGGGAAGCCCTCAGATGGTGAAGTCGCCCCGCCAGGCCATAAGGCTCATCGCCTCCAACGACCAGCTGCTCGTGGCGGCAGCCGCCGCCTTCCTGCGCCAGTTCGCCACGGTGCTGATGTTCCTCTCGCTGTGCCTCTACGTGCTCTATTTCAACTCCGCGGCCTGGCTGCTCGCGCTCTTCGTGCTGCCCCAGACAGCCTCCCGGGCGATCTCAGGCCTCATGTACGCGCGCGCCTGCGAGATCTTCACGCGCAAGAGCGTGTTCATGATCGGCTCGGCGATGGCCGCCTGCGGCTTCTGCGCCGCGATGCTCCTGGACATCGCCAGCGACACCCTGACGGCAGGCGTGAGCCTGGCGCTTTCGCTTGGCTGCTTCGGATCAGGCTGGATGCTCTGCTCCGTCTGGACCATGGCGGCCGACTGCACGGACTATGGCGAGTTCAAGCTGGCGCTGCGCTCGCCCTCGCTGTGCTTCTCGGTGGTGGGCGCCTGCCGCCTGGCGGGCTTTGCCTCAGCCGCGCTGGTGAGCGCGCTGGCCGCCGCCCTTTCAAGCCGCTACTACCGCCCCATCGGGGCGGAGGTCGCGCTCTACGCCTTCCGCGCCCAGGTTCTCATCGCGGTGCTTGCGATGGCCGGATGCGCCTTCGCCTACGCCTCGCACTACCGCTTGAACGGCCGCGTCATCGAGAACATCATCGCGGGCCTTGAGCGCACCCACCTGGGACTGCCGCGCGCGCTCAAGGCGCTGCGCCATCCGCTGCGTTACGCCCTGTGCCGCGAGGCGGTGATCTGCCGCCTTTCTGCCTCGAGCGTCGACGAGGTCATTGACGTGCTCGTAGGCAGGCTCGCCCTGGTGCGCTCAGTCTCCGATCCCTCATCCTTCCGCCGCGCAGTCGCCCTCAAGATGGCCGGAACGCCTGCAGGCATCGCCGAGGGCATCGCGATCCCGCACGCCAGCGGCAGCTTCGTCAAGCGTCCCGCGATCGCCGTGGCAACGCTCTCAAAGCCGCTTGATTTCGGCGCTCCCGATGGCCGAAAATGCGACCTGGTTTTCATGCTGGCGGCGCCCGACGACGGCCAGTCCTACATCACCATGCTCGGCCAGCTCTGCCTGATGCTGGGCACAGGCGGCTTCGCGGACCGGCTTCGCCGCTCGGTTTCAGGCGCCGAGATTACGGACAGGATCCTCGAATGCGAAAGGCATATGAAATTCTGACGGCCGCAGCCATCGCCATGGCTCCGGCCATGGCCGTGGCCACCCCCACGGTATGCGCGGCCACCCAGGCCTACAGCGCCATCGAGCCGCTCAAGTCGGAGCGGGAGTTCAAGACCGTCTACGGCACTTCAGAAGATCTGGAGGCAAGGATCACCAACGGCGAGGCCGCCTGCGACATCGTGGTGAGCTCCGACGAGAAGCTCCCGGTGGTGCTGATCCGCTCGGGCTTGGGCGAACGGTCGACCATGAAGGCCATCGCCAGGGCGCCGCTCATCCTGTGGTCTGCCGATCCGACGCTCCTAGACGGCCGGGCGCTCGCGGTCTCGCAAAAGCGCCTGAAGTCGCTGGCCCTCCCCAAGGCCGAGCTCACGCCCGCGGGCTTTGCCGCCTCGCGCATCGTCAGCCGCTCCGACTTCCCAACCGAATACCTCAAGGGGCGCATCTACCGCACCGAGCAGGAGTTCCAGGTGCTGGCGATGGTCGAAGGCGGGAACGTGCAGGCAGGCTTCCTCACCAGGCCCCTGGTGCTGGGCCCTGACGGGGCGCCCAAGGGCTCGTACTGGCAGGTCCCGCGCGCCAACTACCCTGAGATAGACTACTACCTCTTGCTCTTGAACCGCGCCAAGCGCGACTCGGGATCAGCGGATCTCTACGCCTTCTTCAGGGACGATCCCAAGGTTCTTGCCTCGTTCAAGCGCGCGGGCTTTGACCAGACGCTCAAGTGACCGCGTAGATGTCGTAGCGGCAGGCCCCGCCGTCGGCGCTGCCTGAAGGCGCGGCCCCGCCTGCAAAGACGCTCCTGGCACCTGCGGGGCGCTTCACCACCACCCGCCTCGCAGCCCTGCAAAGCAGCTTTGGCAGCACATCGTCTGAATCGCGATCCTCGCCTGCCAGGGCCTGCAGCACTCTCATCTCGATGCGCACCAGGGCGTTCTTGCGGCGCTTTGGGAACATCGGATCGTAGTAGACGCTGTCGGCGCGTCCAAGCTCGGGGCGGGAGGCAAGCTCGCCCAAGGGCGCCAGTGCGGGCAGGCCGTTTGGCAGGCTTGCCATGAAGGCCTGGTCGCCATTGGCGCGGCGCAGCGCGTCGAAGAGCAACGCCCACACCACTGGGTTGCGCTCGAACATCGTGACGCGCGCCCCGGCGCACTGGAGCACGAAGGAGTCGCGGCCCAGCCCTGCGGTGGCGTCGAACACCGCAGGGCTTTTCATGCCGCCCATCACGGCGCGGCAGACCGCCTCGCTGTGGCGCCCGCTGTGAAGGGCGCGCCAGATGAGCTCGCGCGACTTGAAGTCAAGGAAGAAGGGCTTGCGGCATCCTGGGAGCATGAGCTCGGCGCGCTCAGGCGAGAACCTTAAGAGCATCCCGCCGTCCTGGCCGCCTGCGAGATCCTCAAGGGCGCGCCTCTCGATGCCGCCGTCCCTGAAATCCGGGATGGCGCCCTCGATGCGCAAAAGCTCAGGCATCGCCGCCAAAGCGCCTGAAGGCCGCCTGATAGTCGGGCATGCGCCCGCGCCAGAGCTCATAGCTCAGCGCCGCCTGCATCACGAGCATCCCCAGCCCGTCAAAGGCCCTGGGACAGCCGCACTTCACGGCAAAGTCCGTGAACACAGTGTGTCCGCCGGGGCGGTACATGAGGTCGCAGGCGCAGGCACTGCCTGCAAGGACGTCGCGGCTGACCTCGGGCACCGAGCCTGAAAGGCTTGCCGAAGTGGCGTTGATCACGATGTCGTATCCGCCCCTGACCTCGGAGAGCCCTTCGCCGCGGACCGGCTCCCCGAAGAGCTCCTCAAGCGCCCGGGCCTTGGCGGCGGTGCGGTTTGCCACGGTTATGGAGGATGGATCCTCGTCGATGAGCGGCTTGAGGATCCCGCGCGCAGCGCCGCCTGCGCCTAAGATCAGGATCCTCGCGCCCTTGACTGCGATCCCCTTCTCCTTGAGATCGGCTGCAAAGCCGCGCCCGTCGGTGTTGTCGCCGTAGATGCTGCCGTCGTCCATGCGCTTTAGCGTGTTGACCGCCTGCGCAGTCCTGGCAAAGTCGCTTAGGGAGTCGGCGAACCTGAAGGCGTCCCCCTTGCATGGGACGGTGATGTTGCAGCCGCTGCCCTGCTTGAAGAACTCCCTGGCAGTCCTCTCAAAGCCGCCCTCGGGGACGAGGATCCTCCCGTACTCGATGTCGTCGTGAAGGCCTTTTGCGAAGAAGGCGTGGATGTCCGGGGAGAGCGAGTGGGCAACCGGGTTGCCCAGCACTGCGTAGCGTGATGTCATAGATCCTCCGGCCACTGCGGACCGCGCCTTATGAGCCTGCCTGCAATGGCGTCGTAGATCGACGAGGCCCCGCCCAGCCCCTGGCAGGGCAGGTCGAGCGCGATGTCGGCGCGCTTTAGGATGATGGGGCTTATGAGGCTGAAGTCCGAGACCGCCTCCATGCCCGAGAGGTTGGCGCTGGTGGTGATGAGCGCCGATCCGCAGAGGGCGCAGAGCCTTGAGAGCGTCTCAAAGGCGGTGAGCCTCACCGCGATGGTGCCCCGGCCGCCGGTGAGAGCGGAGCCTGCAAACTCCCTGTCGCAGGGCACCACAAAGGTGAACGGCCCGGGCCAGAGCCGGTCCATGAGGGCGCGCGCCTTGGCGGGAATGGCCCCAGCGTCCCAGAGCCCCTTGAGCTGCCCCTCGTCCGCGGCCACGGTGATGAGGCCCTTGGAGCTGTCGCGCTCCTTCATGGCTATGACCCGCCGCACAGCCTTGTCGTCGCCGGCGAGGCAGCTTATGCCGTAGACGCCCTCCGCTGGGCAGATGGCGACGCCGCCTGCCTTGATGCAGGCGGCGGCCTTTTCAAGATCCGAGGCGAACTCCACCATCAGATGTAGGCCAGCTTGCCCTGAAGCGCCTGATCCTTGGCCTTGACGCCTTCTGCGGCGGCGGCGCGGTCGGCCTTGACGCGCGCATCGAGCTCCGGATCGGACAGGGCCATGATCTGGGCTGCGAGGTAGGCGGCGTTCTTGGCGCCGGCCTTGCCGATGGCGACGGTGGCAACCGGGATGCCGCCTGGCATCTGCACGGTGGAGTAGAGGGCGTCGACGCCGTTTAACGGGCCGCCGTCGCAGGGGATCCCGATCACCGGGCGGGTGGTGCGCGCGGCGATGGCGCCGGCGAGGTGGGCGGCAAGCCCGGCTGCGCCGATGAACACCTGGCAGCCGCGCTTCTCGGCGTCTGCGACGTAGGAGGCGACCTCGTCGGGGGTGCGGTGCGCCGAGGCAACGCGCGCCTCGTAGCGTATGCCCAGCCCCTTTAGGATCCTCATGGTGTTCTCAAGCAGCGGGAGATCCGAGTCGGATCCCATGATGATGGCTACGAAATGATCGGACATGGCATTGCCCTCCTGTTTGCGGCAATTGGTCTTTGTGGAATCGATGGGCAGATTCTAGCACCTGGGGCCTTCGCTACCCGTCAGTTACGGTGCGGCGCCTGAGCACGCGGTGCCGCCTTGAAGGGCACAGCGGGTTGCCGCACATGAGCTTGACCCCGCGCTTGGTGCGCTTCTCGTACATGACGGGGAAGGAGCATTCAGGGCAGGTCTTCCGCACGGGCCTGCCCGGCACGCTGAAGGTGCACGAGGGGTAGCGCGTGCAGGCGTAGAACTGGGTGCCGGACTTGGAGATCCGGCTGGCCAGCACGCCCTCGCCGCAGACCGGGCACTTGATCTCGGACTTCTCGGCCCCGGTGTAGATGTAGTCGCACTCGGGGTAGTTCGTGCAGCCTACGAACAGCCCGAAGCGCCCGCGCTTGAGCGCCACCTGCGCGCCGCACTTGGGGCAGCGCGTGGGCAGCAGCTGCACGACGCTGACCGAGTGCTGGCGCGCCACCGCCTGCATGAAGGTGCACGCGGGGTAGTCCGAGCAGCCCAGGAAGTCGCCGCGCGGCGAGTGCCTGAGCACCAGCGGCATGCCGCATTGCGGGCAGGGATCGCCTTCCTTGAGCTGGAGGCTCCCCTCGTCTTCGTCAGAATGGTTTTCCATGCAGGGCATTTTACACGCCGCCGCCCCGCGCCCGCGGGCCTGATGGCGTGCCGTAAATGCTAAAATCCTTGCAACAATGGAGTACCTATGTCTGTAAAACAAGTTGTCATATTTCCCGACGAGCGCCTGAGGGAGCCCACGCGCGAGGTCACCGTCTTCGACGACGAGCTCTCCAAGCTCGCATCGGACATGCTCGACACCATGTACGATGACGAGGGGATCGGCCTGGCCGGCCCGCAGGTCGGCGACAACCGCCGCATCATCGTCATCGACATCCCCGACGATCAAGATCGCCAGCACATCAACCCGATGGTGCTGGTCAACCCCGTGGTCACCTCGCACTCCGAGGAGACGGTGGAGTCCGATGAGGGCTGCCTCTCCGTCCCCGGGTATCAGGACAAGGTGATGCGCTACGCCACCTGCACCGTCGACTACCAGGATCTCAAGGGCAACCGCCAGAGGATCGAGAACGCCACCGGGCTTCTGGCCATCTGCCTGCAGCACGAGACCGACCACCTCTCAGGCAAGCTCTTCATCGACTACCTCTCCAGGCTCAAGCGCGAGATGCTCAGGCGCAAGTACTCGAAGATCCTGAAGAAGCACCACTGAGCGAGGATGGATCATGCCCCAGAAGATAGTTTTCGCCGGCACCCCGGATTTCGCCGCCGCAAGCCTCAAGGCCCTGCTCTCAGCAGGGATCCGGCCCTGCGCGGTCTACACCCAGCCTGACCGCGCGGCCAGGCGCGGGCACAAGCTCACCCCGACCCCGGTCAAGGAAATTGCGCTTGAAAACGGCCTCGAGGTGCGCACGCCTGAGAACTTCAAGGACGAGAAGGACGTCGAGGAGTTCAAGGCGCTGGAGGCCGATCTCTGCATCGTCGCCGCCTACGGCGTGATCCTGCCTGACGCGGTGCTCGGCGCCCCGCGCTGCGGCTGCGTCAACATCCACGGATCGCTGCTGCCCCGCTACCGCGGCGCAGCCCCGATCCAGCGCGCGCTGCTAGAAGGCAACGCGGAGGCCGGCGTGACCTTGATAAGGCTCGAGCACGAGCTTGACGCAGGCCCGATGTACGACAGCGCCTCCTTGAAGATTGAGGACTCCGACACCTCGGGATCGCTCTTTGAAAAGCTCGCCGATCTGGGCGCAACCCTCCTCTTGAAGGACTTGGGCCCGATCCTCGCGGGAACCTTGAGGCCCGTGCCCCAGGATCCTGCCCAGGCCACCTACGCCAAAAAGCTCACCAAGGACATGGCTCCGCTCGACTTCAGGAAGGACGCCAGGCAGCTTTGGCTTGAGGTGCGCGCGTTCAACCCCTGGCCGGTCGCGACAGCCACGCTTTGCGGCACCACCTACAAGGTCTTCGAGGCAGCGAGGGTGAAAAGCGGGCCGCACCCAGATCCAGGCGCGGTGCTCTCGCTTGGCGCGCAGGGCGTCGAAGTCGCCTGCGCGGAGGACTCGCTTCTGCTCAAGGTCATCCAGGCCCCAGGCAAGGGCCGCGTCAACGCCGGCGACATGGCGCGCAGCAACCCGCAGAAATTCAGAGGCGCCCATTTTGACTGACAGCATCCTCCATCTTAAAAAAGGCGTCCGCGCAACGCCCTCCAAGGCCTCGTCGCGCGGCCGCCTAAGCCGCGGCGGCTTCGACCGCCCGCATCACGGCAATGGCGCGTCTGGCGGCGGGACCGTCGGCTCCGCCGCGCGCGCGGCCGCCGCGTACTGCGTGCGCGCCGTCGAGCACGGCGCCTCGCTCTCCGACGCGCTGCCGCGCAACACCAGGGACCTCGATCCCCGCGACGCGGCGCTGGCCTCCGAGATAGCCTACGGCACGCTCAGGCACCGCCGCCTGCTCTCGGTGCCGCTGCAGAAGCTCCTTTTGCACAGCATCCCCGAGCGCTTCGACGCCGCCCGCGCCATCATCCTCTGCGCCATCTACCAGCTCGCCTTCACCCGCGTGCCCGCGCGCGCCGCCGTGGCCTCGGCCGCAGGCGCCTGCGCCATCATGCACTGCTCGAACATGACGGGCCTGGTGAACGCCGTGCTCAGGAACTTCCTGAGGCAGGGCGGCCATCTGCCCGACCCTTCAACGCTGCCCGAGGCGGTGGCGCAGAGCGTCCCCGACTGGTTTTGGAAGAAGATCCATGAGCAGTACGCTGACAAGGCAAGCTCAATCCTCGAGGAGGAGAACGAACGCGCCCCGATGTGGCTGCGCGTCGAGAACTCCAAGGTTGGCACGGACGAGTACTTGAAGCTGCTCGACGAGGCGGGGCTCCACGGCGAGCCATCGCCGCTGTGCCCCTCCGCCGTGATGCTCGACGAGGCCGAGGGCGTCATGGAGATCCCGGGCTTCGACCGCGGGCTTGCAAGCGTCCAGGATCTCTCAGCCCAGCTCGCCTCCCCGCTCCTCGACGTGCGCGAGGGCATGCGCGTGCTCGACTGCTGCGCCGCCCCGGGCGGCAAGAGCGCCCACATCATGGACCTGTGCCCCAAGGCGGAGCTCACCGCGCTCGACGTGAGCGCCGAGCGCATCGAGCGCATGCGGCAGAACTTCGCTCGCCTAGGCCGCAGCCCCAGGTGCCTTGTGGCCGACTTTGCAAGCGAGGAGGGCGCCAGGGCTGCAGGAGGCGGCTACGACCGCGTGCTGCTCGACGCCCCCTGCTCGGGCACCGGCGTCATCCGGCGCCACCCCGACATCAAGTGGCTTAGGCGCGAGAAGGACATCCCAGTTCTTGCGCAAACCCAGGCGCGCATGCTCGACCACGCCTTTGCCGCGCTCAAGGAGGACGGCGTGCTCCTCTACACCACCTGCTCCATCTTGAACGAGGAGAACTCGGAACAGGCGAGGGCTTTCATGGAGCGCCACCCCGATGCGCAGCCCCTGCCCTTCAAGATCGGCTCCCGCGAGGGCCGCATGCTCCAGCGCCTGCCCGGCGAGGACGGCGGAGACGGCTTCTTCTACGCCAGGTTCAGGAAAGCCCTTTCATGAAGATCATCATCCTGGGCGCAGGCTATGTCGGAATGGAGCTTGCAAGCTACCTTGCAGGCGCCGGCCATGCCGTGACGCTCGTCGACCTGCCCTCGCAAAAGCTCGAGCAGATCGGCAGCCGCGTCGACCTCAGGGTGATCCAGGGCAACCCCTCCTCCCCGGTAGTGCTCCGCAACGCCGGGGCGGAGAACACCGAGCTTCTGGTGGCGGCGACCTCGGACGACGAGGCCAACATCACCGCCTGCTGCATCGGCGCCTTCCTCTTCCACATCCCGCGCCGCATCGCGCGCATCCGCTCGGCCGAGTACCTCCAAGAGGCCGACAGCCTCTTCGGGCCGGCCGGGATCCCCATAGACCACGTGATCTCCCCCGAGCACATCACGACCGACGACATCATGGGGCTCATCGAGCTGCCAGGCGCCTCGGCGGCCGCGCGCTTCTTCGACGGGATGCTCACCTGCGCCTGCGCCCGCGTCCAGCAAGGCGGCAAGCTCGAAGGCAAGCCCTATTCGGAGTTTGAGAGCTTCGACGCGCGCACCGCGCTGCTCTCGGTCTACCGCAATGGCAAGCTGCTTGAAAACCCGCGCCAGGAGAAGGTGCTCATAGGCGACGAGGTCTACTACTGCTGCCAGGCCGAGCGCGCGCTGAGCCAGCTCTCGGCGATCCGCCCGCTCAAGAGCGCAGGCTCGACGGTCGCCATCGCCGGGGGATCGCACGTGGCCGACGCGCTGGCGGCCAGGCTTTCAGAGCGCTTCCGCGTCAAGCTCATCGAGCCTGACGCCGCGAGATCCTCGCGCATCGCCGACAGGCTCTACGGCTCGGAAGTTGAGATCTACAACGCCGATCCGACGAGCCTGGACTTCATGCAGGAGGAGCAGCTCCAGCGCACCGACCTCTACATCGCCGCCTCCCCCAGCGACGAGACGAACATCATGTCCTCGCTCCTGCTCCACCGCCTGCGCAACGTCAACACGCTGGCGGTGATCCGCGGGGACAGTTACTTCCGCCTCGCCGAAAGCTCGGATACGGAGATAGACACCGTGGTCTCGCCCAACGAGGCGACCATCTCGGCCCTGCTCTCGAACATCCGCCAGGAAGGCGTGGTGAGCATGCGGCTCTTCCGCCAGGGCAGGTCCGAGGCCATAGAGCTGCTGCTCGAGGGTTCGCGCTTCAGCTCGCGCATCATCGGCCGCAGGACCGACGCCGCGCCGCTGCCCAGGAGCGCCTCGCTGGGGCTCGTGCTGCGCGGCGGGCGCATCATCAGCCCGCATTCAGAAGGATTTTCCTTCGAGGAAGGCGACCGCGTGCTCGTGTTCCTCAACGACCACAAGGAGATGCGCCAGCTCATCCGCAACTTCAGGCCGCGCGCATTCTGGATCCCAAGATGGCAGTGAACCTCAGGCTGGTCTGCTCGCTCCTGGGGCCTGCGGTGTTCTGGTTCGGGATCACCGCGCTCGTGCCCGCCGCCTACTCGGCCTTCTGCTTCCCCCGCGGCATCGCCGCCTTCGGCGGCTGCGCCCTGGCTGCCGTGCTCCTGAGCCTTGCGCTGCGGCGCCTGGGGCGCGGCAGCGCCCGCAGCGCGTCGATCCGCGACCTCTTCGTGTTCACGGTGGCGCTCTGGTGCATCACGACGCTCCTGGCTGCCGTGCCCTTCGCCGCCTCGCTTCCCGACATGAGCTACGCCTCATCGCTCTTTGAGAGCGCCTCGGGACTCTCGACCACCGGCGCGACCGTCATCGAGCATCTCGACCTGCGCCCCCGCCCGGTGCTGCTGTGGCGCTCGATGCTCCAGTTCCTGGGCGGCATCGGGTTCGTCGCCATCGCCGCGGCCGTGCTCCCGGCGGCCTCGGCAGGCGGGATGAACCTCTTCCGCACCGAGTCCTCGTCCTTCGACGGCCGCACCAAGATCACCCCGCACGTCAAGACCATGGCCCTGGGCTTCCTCGCCTGGTACTTGCTCACGCTGGTGCTGTGCGCCTTCTTCTACGTCCTAGGCGGCTTCAGGCCCTTCATCGCGCTCAACGCCGCGCTGTGCACCGTCTCCACCGGCGGCATGATGCCCATCGACTCCTCGATGAACGGCGTCTCCCCCTTCATCCAGTACACCGCGATCATCTTCATGTTCCTGGGAAGCTGCCCGTTCATGCTGATCCTGGGCTCGCTCTCGGGGAACATGCTCACCTTCTTCCGCGACCAGCAGGTGCGCGGCTTCTTCAAGCTCTGCCTGGTGGTCTCGCTCGCCGTGGCGCTCTCGCTTGTTGTCTGCAACCACTACGATCCCGAGCGGGCGCTGCGCACCGCCTCCTTCAACGTCATCGCCGTGCTCTCCTCAACAGGCTTCGGCTTCGAGGACTTCACCTCGTGGAACCCCTTTGCCGCCGTGGTCTTCTTCATAATCCTCGGGATCGGCGGCTGCTCGGGCTCGACCGCCGGCGGCATCAAGATCTTCAGGCTGCAGATCTGCTACTCGATGCTGAAGTCCCAGTTCCTCAAGACCATCCACCCGCACCTCGTGGCCGAGCCGCGCTTCAACCGCCGCATCATCGACTCCGACACCCTGCGGTCGGTCATCACCTACATCGTGGCCTACCTGCTAGTCACCATCGCCTCGGCGACCGCGGCCTGCTGCTTCGGGCTCTCGATCACCGACGCCTTCTCGGCCACCATCAGCTGCCTGTCGAACATCGGCCCGGTGGTGGGGATCTCGCTCTCCCCCTCGACTAGCTACGCGCTGCTCTCGGATCCGCTGCACCTCATCTTTGCGTTCGACATGATCCTCGGGCGACTTGAGATCCTGCCGGTGCTGCTGTGCCTGACCAGGATGTTCTGGCGAAGCTGAGGCGGCGGTGTTGTACAATCGGGCGTCCGCCGCAGAGGCGGAAGTGCCATCACAAGGATCTTCAGAGAACAGATGATCAAGTACTGGATCGACGAGGCCAGGCCGCGCACGCTCGTGCTCGGCGCGGCCAACTGCGCGCTCGGCTGCGCGTTCGGCTTCTACTACGGCTCGGTCAACCCCTACACGCTCGCCACGGCCTTCTTCGTGGTCATCACCGGCTGCCTGCTGCAAATCCTCTCGAACTTCGCCAACGACTACGGCGACGCCTACCGCAAGGCCGACGGCCCCAACCGCGCAGGCCCGATCCGCGCCGTGATGTCAGGCGCCATCTCGGTGGGGCAGCTGCGCAAGGGCATGGCGGTCGTGACCATGGCCGCCGCGCTCTCAGGCTTCATCGCCGTCGGCCTTGCCGTCGGGGGCAACCTGCAGGTGCTCTCCTGGTTCATCTTCCTGGGCGTGCTCTCGATCCTAGCCGCGCTCTTCTACACCCTGGGCGTGGCCTACGGCTACAAGGGCCTGGGCGACATCTTCGTGTTCATCTTCTTCGGGCTCGTGGCGGTCATGGGCTCGCAGATCCTCGTCACCGCCGCCAGCGACGCCGGGCTTGACTGGTACCCCGACACCCTCTCGATGGCCGTGAGCATGGGCGCAAGCTCGGTGATGGTGCTGCACGTGGCCGGGATGCGTGACATCAGCGAGGACCGGCTCCACGGCAAGAAGACCCTGGCCGCCAGGCTCGGCTACACCTTCTCGTGCGTCTACCTCGCAGGCCTCTTCGTGCTCACCGCCGTGACCTCGGCCTTCGCCTGCATCTACTCGCACCGCGCCTGGGAGTTCGGGATCCTGGCCATCGCCCTGATCCCGATGCTCGCCTCGGCCGTGCGCTCAATCAAGAACGCCCGCGTCCCGGCGCGCATCGCCCCCGAACTCAAGTACATGTCGCTTGGCAGCGCGATCCACGCCGTGGCCTGGATGGCCGTGCTCACCATCGACTACTGGGCCTACCGCTGAGGTCCGGGCGCCCCCGCGGGGGCGCTATAATCATGGCGCGCCGGAACCCGGCGCCCCACCCCCCATTTCCGGAGCAATTATGCTGTTTGACGATCCCGCGCTCTCCGCGCTCAAGAAACAATTCAACAATGAGAAACCCAGGAAGGAGGGCACCGTCAAGGCATCCGACCGCGGATTCGGCTTCCTCGAGACCGCCGAGCGCGAGTCTTTCTTCATCGCGCCCGACGACATGCGCAGCGTCATCCACGGCGACCGCATCAGCGCCACCATCGGCACCGACAGCCAGGGCCGCGAGCATGCCGTCCCCGAGACCCTCATCGAGCCCTTCCTCAAGCGCTTCGTCGCCCGCGCGGTGATCACCTCGGGAAAGCTCATGGCCGTGCCCGACCACCCGAACATCCGCACCCGCATGGAATGCGACGACGCCAGGCCGGAAGGGGCCGGCGAGATCAGGAGCGGCGACTGGCTCGTCTGCGAGCTCACCGCCCACGCGCTCAAGGACGGGGCCTTCCGCGCCAAGGTCACCGAGCGCATCTGCGCGGCAAACGAGCCGCGCGCGCCCTGGATAGTCTCGCTGCGCCGCTACGACCTGCCGCTGCACGAGCCTGCCGACCGCGAGTTCCCCTTCCTCGACAAGGATCTGCCGCGCAAGGACCTCACCGCGCTGCCCTTCGTCACCATCGACAGCTCCCACACCCAGGACATGGACGACGCGCTGTGCATCGAGAAGGACTCCCAGGGCTTCACACTGATGGTGGCCATCGCCGATCCCACCGGCTACATCGCCGAGGGCAGCGATCTCGACAACCTGGCCTCCAAGCGCGCCTTCTCCATCTACCTGCCAGGGCAGGACATCCCGATGCTCCCGCGCATCCTCTCGCAGAACCTCTGCTCGCTGCGCGAGGGCGAGGATCGCCCGGTGGTCGCCGGGCGCTTCCGCATCGCGCTGGACGGCACCATCGACCTCTCGAAGTCCGAGTTCTGCCTGGGCACCATCCGCTCGCAGGGCAAGCTCGTCTACGACGAGATCTCAGACTACCTCGAGGGCAGGGAGGGCGCCACGTTCAAGCCCACCCCCGCGGTGGACCAGGTGCTACGCCTGCTTGCGGAGTTTGCGCACGCCCGCGACGGCTACCGCTCGACCCACGCCGCGGCCTTCCGCAACCGCCCGGACTACGACTTCGTGCTCAAGGAGGACGGCTCGCTCGACCACATCGAGGTGGAGCACCGCCGCATCGCCAACCAGATCGTCGAGGAGTGCATGATCACTGCAAACGTCTGCGCCGGCAACCTGCTCGCCTCGAAGTTCCAAAGCGGCATCTTCAACCTGCACAAGGGATTCGACCTCGAGAAGGCGGACGCCATCAAGAAGCTCCTGGACTCGCAGCACTGCCCGTACACCGACGAGCAGCTCTCCACCATCGAGGGCTACAACGCGATCCGCCGCTTCGCCGTCTCCCAGGGCGACAACTACATGGACTGCCGCATCCGCAGGCTCCAGGAATACTCCCAGATCAGCATCGCCCCCGGCCCGCACTTCGCACTGGGCGTCGAGAACTACGCCACCTGGACCTCGCCCATCCGCAAGTACGGCGACATGGTCAACCACCGCCTGCTCAAGAGCCTCATCACCGGCGCCGATCACCCCAAGCTCCCCGGCGACGACACGCTCTCGCAGATGAACCTCGCCCGCCGCGTCAACCGCATGGCCGAGCGCGACGTGCGCGACTGGCTGTATGTCGACTACCTCGAGCCCGACATCGCCAGGAAGACCGTCTTTGATGGCGAGGTCTTCGACATCATGCGCGGCGGCATGCGCGTGACCCTGGACGCCAATGGCGCGATGATCTTCGTGCCCTTCAGCTTCATGAGCCCCGACCGCGACTCCATGACGCTCGATGGCGACGAGGGCGTGGCCCTGGTAGGCGGCAAGGTCGCCCTGAAGCTCGGCGATCCCATCAAGGTGCGCATCATCGAAGTCGACCACGAGAACCGCTCCATAACCGGCGCCCCGGTCGAGAGCATCGGCGGCGTAATGCTGCCCGTGCCCGAGCCGCGCCGCAGCGCGCGCCCCGCAGGCCGCCCGGGCCAGGGCGGCCGCCGCGAGGGCGGCTTCGGCCCTGGGCCAAGGCACGGCCAGGGCGGCAGGGCTGACTTCCGCCGCGGCGGCGGGAGCAACGGCTTCAGGCCCCGCCAGGGCCACGGCGGCGCCCGCGGCAGGTAACAGCTGCAAAAGCGCGTAAAAAAAAGCGCCCGGAGGCTTCCCCCCGGGCGCTTTTTCATATCCGCTCAGGCTTCGTCACTTTCCGGTGATCCCGCTCTGCCTGAGCAGCGCCTCGACCTGCGGCTTGCGGCCGCGGAAGGCGATGAACGACTTCATCTCGTCGCGGCTGCCGCCGATGGCCAGGATGTTGTCGCGGAAGCTCGCTCCGGCCTCACGCGAGAAGATCCCCTCCTCGAGGAAGCGACCGAAGGCGTCGGCCGATAGCACCTCGGCCCACTTGTAGCTGTAATAGCCTGCGGCGTAGCCTCCCGCGAAGATGTGGCTGAAGCTATCGGGGAAGCGGTCGTTCTCGTACACCGGGGTCACGCGCACCTGCTTTTGCACCTCGCGGAGGATCTCCATGACCCTCCCGCCCTTGGCGGGATCGTACTCGGCGTGGATGCGCATGTCGAAGATCGCGAACTCCAGCTGGCGGAGCATCATCATCGCCGACTCGAAGTTGCGCGCCTTGACGAGCCTTGCGATGGCCTCGTCGGACAGCGGCTTGCCGGTCTTGACGCTCTTGGAGATGAAGCGCAGCGCCTCGGGCTGCCAGGCGAAGTTCTCGTTGAACTGGCTAGGCAGCTCCACCGCGTCCCAGGGCACGCCGTTGATGCCGGAGACGTCCGGGATGTCGACGCGGGTCAGAAGCTGGTTCAACGCATGGCCGAACTCGTGGAAGAGCGTCTCGACATCGCCGTGGGTGAGCAGCGCCTCCTCTCCCTCGCGCGGCGGGCGGAAGTTGCACTCGACATAGGCCACCGGCAGCTGGAGCGTGCCGTCCGAGCGGTAGCGCCTCGTCAGGCACTCGTCCATCCAGGCGCCCCCCTGCTTGCCGTCGCGGGCGAAGAGATCGGTGTAGAAGCTGCCGATGGTGCTGCCGTACTCGTCGCAGATGTCGTAGAAGCGCACCTGCGGATCCCAGACGTCAACGCCCATGTGCGGCCTGAAGGTCACGCCGTAGAGCCTGTGCGCGCACTCGAAGAGCCCGCGCATCACCTGGCCTATCGGGAAGAACTCGCGCAGCGCCTCGGTGTCGACGCTGTAGCGCTCGCGCCGAAGCCTCTCGGAGTAGAACGAGACGTCCCAGGGCTTGAGATCGGAGGCCCCCTGGGACTTAGCGAAGTCCGAGAGCTCCTGGTACTCGCGATGTCCCTGCGCGATGGACTTGGCTGCCAGATCGCTTAGGAAGTCCAGGACTTCCTTGGGATCCTTCGCCATCTTCGGGGCAAGCGAGTAGCACGCGTAGTTCTCAAAGCCGAGCATGCGCGCCTGCTCGTGGCGCAGCCTCAGGATCTCCTCGATGACCGGGCCGTTGTCCCACTCTTCAGGCTTGGTGCAGAACTCCGAGGCCCTCACGGCGAAGGCCTTGTAGATTTTTTCCCTCAGGCTGCGGTTCTCGGCGTAGGTGATGAAGGGGACGTAGGAGGAGAGGTCGAGCGTGAAGGCCCAGCCCTCAAGGCCGCGCTTCTCCGCGGCCTTGCGCGCGGCAGCGGCCGCGCCCTCGGGGATCCCCGCCATGTCATGCTCGTCGGTGACATTGAGCACATAGTCCTGCGTCGAGTCGAGCACGTTGTTGGCAAAGCGGGTCGAGAGCTCGGAGAGGCGCTCGTCGATCTGGGCAAAGCGCTTCTTCTGATCCTCGGGCAGGTCGATGCCCGAGAGCCTGAAGTCGCGCAGCGCGTCCTTCACGGCCATCTGCTGGGCCTGGGTGAGCCTGCCGAAGGCGTCGGAGTCCGAGATCTTCTTGTAGATGTCGTAGAGCGGGCGGTACTGGCCTGCCCAGGAGCTGTAGGCTGAAACCGCCGGCAGGCACTGCATGTAGGCCTCGCGGAATGGCTTGGTGTTGCGTACGTTGTTCAAGTGGGAGATCGTGCCCCAGACCCGCGAGAAGGCGTCGTCGGCCTCCTCGATCGGGGCGATGGCGTTGTCCCAGGTGGGCTCTTGGGCGTGCTCGACGCACTCCTTTTCAATCACGTCCCTGCACTTGGCGACGGACTTGTCCACCGCCTCCTTCAGGCACCCCGGCGCAACCTGCGAGAAGCGGGGCAGCGGAGCGGGGGCGAGCAGGGGATTTTCCTCATATGCATCAGTCATGGGCAAAAGCGACTCTTCCTATTCAATTCACATTGTTTTCAGCATGATATATGCATTTTCGCGCTGTGCTAAGATCTGTTGGGAAAAAATGCGTTGACTTGATAAAGGCATTGTTCCAGCACGGACTGTCCCATATGGCCGAAGATTCCAATTCCACAAGGGCGCGAGTGCGCTCGCTCTCCGAGTTCCTCGAGCGCGAGGAACTGGATGCCGTCCTGATCTCCCACGACGATGAGTACCTCTCGGAGGAGCTCTCCCCCGAGTGCGAAAGGCTGCGCTACCTCACCGGCTTCACCGGCAGCGCCGGCACCTTCGCCTGCGCCAGGACCTTCGATCCAAAGCCCCAGGGCGAGGGCAGGGACGCGGGGCTGCCTGAGATAAGCCTGCCTGCCGCGCTCTTTGTGGACGGCCGCTACACGCTGCAGTCGCGCGCCCAGACCGATCCCTCCTGCATTGAGTGCTTCAACTACTCAGAGCTCATGCCCGCGCGCTGGCTGTGCGCCGTGCTGCCGCGCGGAGCCAAGGTCGGGATCGACTTGAACTGCCTAAGCTATGGCTCATACCTTTCCCTCAAGTCCGAGCTTGGCAAGGCCGGCATCTCTATCGTGGAGACCCGCGTCAACGCCGCCGACGCCATCTGGAAGGACCGCCCCGCGCCCGTCCACTCCAAGGTGCGGATCTTCCCTGACGAGTACAACGGCTGCCCAAGCCCCCAGAAGCGCCGCAACCTGGCACGCGAGCTGCGCGAGCGCGGGCTTGACGCAACCGTGATCTGCGATCCCGAGAGCATCTGCTGGCTCCTCAACATCCGCGGCCGCGACCGCCACTGCCTGCCGGTGGTGTGCTGCCGCATGGTCGCCTACTCAAACGAGGCGCTGGAGTGGTACGTCTCCGATGACCACTTCGACGAGGGCTTCCAGAAGGCCCTCGAGGCCCACGTCGGCCACATCGACATCTTCCCCGAGGAGGGCTTCGACGATGTGCTAAAGCGCCTGTGCGCCTCCTCCTCGGCCGTCTACGCCGATCCGCAGACCGTCAACGCCCACGTGCTCAAGACCCTCTACGAGGGCGGCGCGCGCGTGACCGAGGGGCTAGGGCTGTGCCAGCTGCCCAAGGCCGTCAAGAACCACGTCGAGCTCAAGGGCGAGTACAAAGCCCACATCAAGGACGGCGTGGCGATGTGCCGCTTCCTCTCCTGGCTCGACGAGCTTGCCGAGCCCTTGAAGGCCGACGCCGATCCCGAGGGCTACCGCCGCCGGGTGCGCGACACCGACGAGGCCGTGCTCGCCGAGCGCGCAGAATCCTTCCGCAAGGTCGAGGCCGACTACATCGAGCCCTCGTTCGACACCATCTCGGCGCTGGGCGACGACGCCTCGATGGTCCACTACAACCACTTGAACTCCAAGAAGCCCAAGGCCATGGGCGACAGCCCACTGTACATGATCGACTCGGGCGCCCACTACCTCGACGGCACCACCGACATCACCCGCACCGTGCTCGTAGGCCCGGGCTTCACCGACGAGATGCGCCGCATGTGCACCCTGGTGCTCAAGTGCCACATCGCCCTGGCCACGCTGATCTTCCCGCGCGGCACCTCCGGCGGGCAGATCGACGCCATCGCCAGGCGCCCGCTGTGGGACGTGGGGTGCGACTACGCCCACGGCACCGGCCATGGCGTCGGGCACCTGCTCTCGGTGCACGAGGGTCCGCAGGCGATCTCGCTGCACCGCTCCTCGGTGCCGCTGGAGCCGGGGATGATCGTCTCCGACGAGCCTGGGTACTACAAGGACGGCTGCTACGGGATCCGCACCGAGAACCTGCTCGTGGTCCAGGAGTGCCAGAGGCCGGGCATGCGCCACATGCTCTGCTTCAGCCCGCTGACGCTCGTCCCCATCGACACCAGGACCATAGACCCGGCCGCGCTGACCTCGTCGGAGAAGGACTGGCTCAACAGCTACCACCAGAACGTCTGCAACGTCATAAAGAACGCCTCTGGCACGCTCACCGACAGCGAGGTCGCATATCTGACCCGCGCAACCGCGCCAATCTAGGAGGGACGGATCATGTTTTTCCGCAGAAACCTGGCAGGACAGATCTACTGCCAGACCAGGCTGCAGCAGCTGCCCTGCATCACCGTGAAGCCTGAGGACTACGACATACTCGAAAGCCCCTCGCTCTTCCACAAGCGCATGCTCCAGCTCATCGCCTCCGCCCAGCACCGCATCCTCATGACCGTGCTCTACCTGCAGGACGACGACTGCGGCCGCGAGATCCTGAAGGCCCTCTATGACGCCAAGGCCCTCAACCCCCGCCTCTACGTGAGGGTCTACGTGGACTTCCACCGCGCCCAGCGCGGCCTCATCGGCGCGGCGCCCTCGGCCGGCAACAGCGCGCTTTACATAAAGGCCGCCGAGGGCTGCGACAACCCTCCTGCCATCTACGGCGTACCAGTCAAGCGCCGCGAGCTTTTCGGGGTGATGCACTTGAAGGGCTGCGTGTTCGACGACACCGTGCTCTACTCTGGCGCCTCGGTCAACGACGTCTATCTGGACTTCCACGGCCGCTACCGCCTGGACCGCTACCACGAGATCCGCTCGGCCGAGCTCGCCGACTCGATGTGCTCCTTCGTGACCTCGGCCTTCCATCCGAACTACGCGGTGCAGGACTTCTCGCAGGGGCCGGTGAAGCCGGCAAAGCAGATCCGCGATGACATCAGGCAGCTGCGCCGCCACCTGACCCAGGTCCAGTACGCCTTCAAGAACTCCCACATCCACCGCGGCGAGGTGGGGATCACCCCGCTTGCCGGGCTCGGCAAGCGCCACAACCTCCTAAACCGCGCCGTGCTCTGGATCCTGGGGGCGGCCAAGGAGCAGCTCTTCATCTGCACCCCCTACTTCAACCCGCCCAAGCCCGTGCTCGCGCAGATCTCGGAGGCCCTCGAGAGCGGGGTCAGGGTCACGCTGCTCGCAGGCGACAAGACCGCCAACGACTTTTACATCAAGCCCGGTGAGAAATTCTCGGCCGTGGGCGTCGTGCCATACATCTACGAGCAGAACCTGCGCGAGTTCGTGCTGCGCCACGACCGCTTCGTCAAGTCCGGGGCGCTCAACGTGATGCTCTGGAAGGACGGGGACAACACCTTCCACGTCAAGGGGATATTCGCCGACCACAGCTACGCGCTCATCACCGGCAACAACCTCAACCCGCGCGCCTGGGCGCTCGACCTTGAGAACGGGCTGGTGATCTCCGATCCCAACCACGTGATGCAGGACAAGTTCATGCACGAGCAGCTCTACCTGCTCAGGCACACCAGGCGCATCGGCGACGCCTCGGAGATAGAGACGCTCCAGGACTACCCCGAGGAGGTCCAGAAGATCATGAACCGCATGAAGTTGCTCAAGGCCTCGCTGTTCATAAGGCACCTGCTGTGAGATAGGCATGGTTGAAGGGGACGAGTACTACAGGACCAACAGCGTCACCTCGCTGCGCGGGGTGGGCGAGGCCCTGGCCGCCAAGTTCCGCGCCCTGGGCGTCGACACGCTCTTCGACCTGCTCACGGACTTCCCCTTCCGCTACCTCGACGAGACCCGGATCACCCGCGCCGCAGACGCCAAGACCAACAAGATCCCCGCGCTCTACTGCCTGACCGCGCGCGCCTCGCGCTCCTTCCAGCCCGGGCGCGTGCGCATCCTCAAGGTCGCCATGGAGGACGAGAGTGGCCCCATGGACGCGGTGTTCTTCAACTCATACCCTTCGTTTTCAAACCGCTTCACCCCGGGCGCGCGCGTGCTCGCCTTCGGCGTTGCCAAGCGCGACCCCAGCGGCGCCATGTGCCTCCAGCACCCCAAGGTCGTGTTCCTAGGCCGCGGCGAGGAGCCGCGCCTGTCAGACCGCCTCACCCCGGTCTACCACTCGACGGCCGGGCTTGCGCAGAAGGTCATCCGCAATGCCGCCAGGGCCGCCGCCGACAGCCTCAAGGCGATCCCGCTTCCAGAGCTCCTGCCGCCCTCGTGCAACCCCTTCGGCATGACGCTCGGCGAGGCCATCGCCGACGCCCACCGCCCCAAGCCCGCGCCCTTCCCCGGGATCATGGTCTTCCCGCCGCAGCTCGACTCGTTCCGCCGCGTCTGCTTCGAGGAGCTTGCGGCCTACCAGGTGATCATGCTCTCCCTCAAGATCCGCAACGAGCGCCGCCGCGCCCGCGCCATCGCGCTCAATGAAGGGCTCCAGCGCGCCGTGGTGTCCGCCCTCGGGTTCGAGCCCACGCCCTCTCAGGCGCGCGCCTTCAAGGAGATCATGGGCGACCTCGGGCGCGGCTCGCCGATGCTCAGATTGCTGCACGGCGACGTGGGATCGGGCAAGACCGCGGTGGCGCTGATGGCCTGCGCCCAGGCCGCCGCCTCCGGGGCCCAGAGCGCCGTGCTCGCGCCGACCGAGCTTCTGGCGCAGCAGCACTACCGCAAGTTCAGCCAAGTGCTCTCGTCAGTCGGGGTGAGCTGCGCGCTGCTCACCTCCGAGGTCAAGGGACGCGACCGCGCCAGGGCGCTTGCCGATCTGGCCTCCGGGCAGTGCATGGTCGCCATCGGCACCCACAGCCTCTTCCAGAGCGACGTCGCCTACAGGAGCCTCACGCTGGCCGTTATCGACGAGCAGCACCGCTTCGGCACCGAGCAGCGCCTGGCGCTGCTGCACAAGGCTCCGCCGGGGCAGGCCGTGCACCAGCTCGTCATGACCGCGACCCCGATCCCGAGGACCTCGCAGCTGGCGCTCTACGCAGGGCTGGACGTCTCGGTGCTCAAGGAGCCGCCGCGCGGACGCAAGCCGATAATCACCACGCTGTGCGAGATGTCAAGGCGCGGCGAGGTGGTCTCCCGCCTCGCCCGCGCCTGCCAGGGCGGCGTGCAGGCCTACTGGGTGTGCCCGAGGATCGACCCCGATCCCGAAGACATCCACGGCGCCGCTGCGGCGCTTGAGGCCTACGAGGAGCTCAGGCATGTCCTGGGCGACAAGGTCGGGCTGCTCCACGGGCGCATGGGCGAGGCCGAGAAGAACGAGGCGATGAGGCGCTTTGCCCAGGGCGCCTTCTCGGTGCTCGTAGCCACCACCATAATCGAAGTAGGCGTCGACGTGCCCTCCGCGACCATCATGGTCATCGACAGCGCCGAGGCCTTCGGGCTTGCCCAGCTCCATCAGCTGCGCGGCCGCGTCGGGCGCGGCAGCAAGCAGTCCTACTGCCTGCTGCTCTACAAGGCCCCGGGTCCCGAGGACGATCCCAAGGGAGCGGAGATCGCGATGGAGCGCCTAAAGATCATGCGCTCAAGCTCAGACGGGTTCGAGATCGCCGAGGAGGATCTCAAGCTCAGGGGCCCTGGCGACATCACCGGCACCGAGCAGACCGGATTCAACGTGTTCAAGGTGGCAGACGCCTCGCGCGACGCCGATCTGGCGCCGGGGGCGCGCAAGGCCGCCGAGGAAATCCTAAAGGCCGATCCGGGGAGGGCCCGGGCGCTCGTCAAGCGCTGGTTCCCCTCCTTCGCCGCGGCCGCAGGGGAGGGCTAGCCCATGGCGCTTCGCCGCAACATCTCGCACCGCCGCCAGAGCGCGGCGTCCCGCATCGTCAAGGGAGCGTTCCTGCTCATGCTCGTCGCCGCGCTCGCGGCGGGGGCCTTCATCTTCTGGTTCAACGGCCAGCACGTGAAGGATCCGCTTTTAAAGCTCCTCACCGAGCGCTCGGGCATGCCATTCACCGTTGGCAAGGTCGAGTTCTCGCCCCTCTACCCCGACACGCTCAAGCTCCACGACGTGGGCTTTGGCAGGAGCACCATAGGCGAGCTCTACGCCGAGTACGATCTGCGCTCGCTCCTGGACCGCAGGCGCCTGGTGATCCACGACCTCTACGTCAAGGACGTCAAGGCCGCCCCTGGCGACGTAGCCAAAATGGCCGAAGGCAAATTCGGCTTTGACAGCGTGCAGATAGACGCCCTTCACGCGGTCAACGTGCCGGTGGATGCGGCCGACCTCAAGGCCTCCTCGGGCTCTTTTGAGATCTCGTCGCTGCTCCTTGGCAAGGGCGGGCGCGCCGAGGCCGGCTCGGGTTCCGGAGAGCTTGCCCAGGGCTCATTCAGCTCGCTGCCCTTCAAGTCGCTTTCAGGCAAGTTCGAGCTGCGCCAGGGCACGGCCGAGATCTCCTCGCTCACGCTCGAGGCCCTGGGCGGTACCATCTCGGGCAGCCTCGCCATGCCCGATCCGCACACGCTCGAGTTCTCGGAGCTCAACCTCGACCGCGTAGTGCTCAAGGACGCCTCGCGCATCCCGCCATCCCTCAGGATCACCGCATCCGAGGCCTCCGCATCCTCGATGGTCGTGCTACTGCCATCCCGCGGCATAGCGCTCTCGGGCATGGACGGCAGGTTCCTCGACCTCTCGCTCTCAGGCGGCAAGGCCTCGTTCATCTACTCAGGCCGCATCGGCGAGGTCTCGCTGCCTGACATGCAGCTCACCGCCGAGGACGCGCGCGCCGAGATCAGCGCAGCCGACGGCGGGGCCGACATCAAGCTGGGCGGACGCGTGTTCGGCGGCAGCTTCAGCCTCGACGCCTTCGCAGGCGCAGGCGGCGGCCTGAGCGTGCGCTCGTTCTCGCTAGGCGGCGGCAGGCTCGAGCTCACGCCTGATCTGCGCGACGGCCTTGCAAAGCGTCTCAATGGCCCGGTCACCGTGGGCACGCTGACGCTGAGCGGGATCTCCTTCCTCTCCCACCTCGACACGCTGCGCCTCTCGGCGCGCTCCATAAGCGGCACCGTCTCAGGCTTCTCCTGGTCAGGGGAGGACGGCTTCGCCTCGGCCCCCGCGGGGGCTGCGAGCATCTCGGCCAGCGACGTGCTCTACCACGACCTGAGGTGCGCCGAGCTCTCGCTCATCTCGAACTTCAGCTCCCAGGGGATCACGCTCTCGGTGCCCAAGGCCGTGTTCGGCAAGTCGCAGGCGACTTTCGCCATGTCGCTGCCGCTTGACGACGGCAAGGGCTTCGCCATCGCACAGGCCCGCGGATTCGACACCTCGGCCTTAAACTCCGACCTGCTGCCGCGCACGCTGGGCGGGACGATCGACCTCGACGCGCAGCTGCGCACCCAGGGGCCGCCTTCCGACTTCCTGAAGAACCTCCAGGGCCACGTGACCGTACGGAGCGACTCGCTCTTGGTCTCAGACTTCGGGCTCGACCTCATAAACGGCGGCAGGAAGGGGATCTACTCGCTGCCCTGGGACAAGCTCGAGGCCGCGCTCTCAGACAGCGACTGCGGCTTCCACGATCTGCTCTTGCAGCTTGAGTTCTCAGGCGGCAAGGGCGTGCTCAACGCCAGCGCCTCGCTGCCAGCCTCGCGCATGAGCATGCACGCCGAAGCCGGCCTCTCTGACGGCGCGCTCTCAGGCGAGGCCTTCTTTGCAAGCTACCCGCGCGACAGCCTGACCACGGTGCACATGGGCGGGAAGCTGCCCGCCCCGGACTTTGAGATCGACGCCATCGACCGCGGGCCGGTGCTGCGCCCGGGACTCTTTGTAAAGCAGCTCACCGAGGACGAGCGCAGGCAACGCGAGGAGGATCTGGCAAGGCAGGCCGAGGAGCAGCGCCAAAGCGAGCAGAAGCTCAACGACGCCCTGAAGGCGCTCAAGGACGAGATAGCGGCGCTTGAAGCCCATGACAGCTCCGAATCCGATGGAAGCGGCCAGGGGGAAGGGGGCAAGGCTCAAGCGGAGGAGGGCTCAGGGAAGGCTGCGGAAGAAGAATAGGGCTTTTTCACGCGGATCCCAGGACGGGATCCGCTGAAGGCTTGAGGCTTTCACTAGGACGGCCGCTGCCGCCTTGAGACCTTGATGTTGATGGAGGCCTTGCGCCTCACCCTCACGGCGTTGTCAGAGCCCAGCGTCGAGCCCGTCATGTTCGCCAGGTAGACCATGAAGCCCGGCACGTCCTCGCCCATCCCCGAGCGCACGGTGCCCAGCGTCGCGGTGAACTCCGCGCCCAGGAGCACTATCCACCAGTTGATGTAGATCCAGATCATCATTACCGGCAGCGCCGCGAACGCCCCGTAGACCATCTTGTAGTTGGCGAAGTTCAGCACGAAGACGCTGAAGATCTTTTTTGAGATCTCAAGGAGCACCGTGACGAAGACCGCGCCCAGAAGCGCGTCCTGGAAGCGCACCTGCACCGCCGGCACGACGATGTAGAGCGCGGCTATCACGATGATCTCGATGATGACCGGGAAGACGAAGTAGGCGACCAGAAGCGGGATCCCCACCACGCCGCCTGAGTGCGCGGCATAGGCGATGACCCTCGAGGTGAGCCAGATGATGAGCCCGACCGCCAGGGGGCCCAGGGTGAGCAGCGTCCAGTAGATGGCCACGGTCTGGCCGAACTTGCGCCGCCCGCCGCGCCAGATGCGGTTCAGCGAGAAGTCCACCGAGCGCACCAGCAGAAGCGAGATGATGAAGAAGGCGATGGTGCTGGTGAGCGTGAGCTTGCCGGCGTGCGCGACCAGCGCCCCCACGTAGTTGTTGACGGTCTCTGAGAACACCGGCATCAGGTTCTGGGAGGCGAACTTCTTCAAGGCGTCGCGCACGCCGCGGAAGGACGGAACCATGGCGAACATGGCCAGGACCACGGTCAACGCCGGTATGAGGGCGAGGATCGAGGTGAAGGCGAGCGAGGAGGCCTCAAGGCCGATGCTGTCGCGCCGCACCCGGCTCACGAAATATCTGAAAAGCTCCCTCACTTGCGCCCTCCGCCTTTTTGAATGAAACGCCTTATATTCTAGCAAATCATCCCTGCGCCCGCCCCGCCGGGGATGCCCGCGCTGCCACGGCGCAAGGCGTAAGAATGCGTCATGCGTCAAAAACTACGTTAAAATATTACGATTTTGTCAGAAGCATCGTCCCGCCTCGAAAAAGGGACAGGCAAAGCCCGGCCTCCGGCCCATTCCGGAGCATGGGCAACCCGTGATCCCCCGCGCGCGCCGCAGGGGACATCAGACCTAACCACAGGATACACACAAATGGATGTCAACAAGATCCGCAACATCGCGATCATCGCGCATGTTGACCACGGCAAGACCACGCTGGTGGACAGCCTGCTGCGTCAGTCGGGCACCCTTGACCGCAGCGAACTGGGCCAGACCCGAGTGATGGACTCAAACGCCATCGAGAAGGAACGCGGCATCACCATCCTTTCAAAGAACACCGCCATCGACTGGCACGGCTACCGCATCAACATCGTCGACACCCCGGGCCACGCCGACTTCGGCGGCGAGGTCGAGCGCGTGATGTCCATGGTCGACTCCGTGCTGCTGCTCGTCGACGCCGTCGACGGCCCGATGCCGCAGACCCGCTTCGTCACCCAGAAGGCCTTCGCCGCCGGCTTGAAGCCGATCGTCGTCATCAACAAGTGCGACCGCGAGGGCGCCAGGCCCAGCTGGGTCATCGACCAGGTCTTCGACCTGTTTGACAACCTCGGCGCCTCGGACGAGCAGCTCGACTTCCCGGTCGTCTACGCCTCGGCCTTCCAGGGCTGGGCCTCCCTCGAGGAGGGCGTCAAGGGCGAGAACATGGAGCCCCTGTTCCAGACCATCGTCGACAAGGTCTCCCCGCCTGAGGCTGACTTGAACGGCCCGTTCCAGATGCAGATCTCCTCGCTCGACTTCACCTCGTTCGTCGGCGTCATCGGCGTCGGCCGCGTCAAGCGCGGCCAGGCCCGCGCCAACCAGGCCGTGACCATCATCGGCCGCGACGGCAATACCCGCAGCGGCAAGATCGGCCAGGTCATGGACTACCTCGGCCTCCACCGCAAGGTCGCTGACGTCGCCGAGGCTGGCGACATCGTGGCCGTGACCGGATTGGGCGAGCTGAAGATCTCCGACACCGTCTGCGATCCCGCGAAGGTCGAGGCGCTGCCGCCCCTGACCGTGGACGAGCCGACCGTTACAATGAACTTCTGCGTCAACACCTCGCCGTTTGCCGGCCGCGAAGGCAAGTTCATCACCTCGAGGAACATCGAGGAGCGCCTCAAGCAGGAGCTAGTCCACAACGTCGCCCTGCGCGTCGAGGCCACCGAGGACGCCGACCGCTTCAAGGTCTCCGGCCGCGGCGAGCTGCACCTCTCCGTACTCATCGAGGAGATGCGCCGCGAGGGCTACGAGCTGGCCGTCTCCCGCCCGCAGGTCATCCTGAAGAAGGAGGGCGGCAGAACCCTCGAGCCGTACGAGGTCCTCACCTGCGACCTGCGCGAGGAGAATCAGGGCCCGGTCATGGAGGAGCTCGGCCGCAGGAAGGGCGAGCTCAAGAACATGACCCCCGACGGCAAGGGCCGCGTCAGGCTCGACTACCGCATCCCCTCGCGCGGGCTCATCGGCTTCCAGACCCTCTACATGAGCCTCACCTCGGGCACCGGCCTCATGTACCACTCGTTTGACAGCTACGACACCTACCTGGGCGGCAGCTTGGGCGACCGCCAGAACGGCGTCATGATCTCAAACGACACCGGCAAGACCGTGCCTTATGCGCTGTGGTTCCTCCAGGAGCGCGGCCGCCTCTTCGTGGGGCCGGGCGAGGAGGTCTACGAGGGCGAGATCATCGGCCAGCACGTCCGCGACAACGACCTGACCGTCAACCCGCTGAAGACCAAGAAACTGACCAACGTCCGCGCCGCAGGCTCGGACGACAACATCCTGCTGACCCCGCCGGTGAGGATGTCGCTTGAGCAGAGCCTCGAGTACATCAACGACGACGAGCTCGTCGAGGTGACCCCGGTCAGCATTCGCCTGCGCAAGAAGAACCTCTCCGAGATGGACCGCGTGCGCGCGTTCAGGGCTGCAGGCGGCAAGAAGAGCACGAACTAAGCCAAAATCCAGCGTTGAAAATGGCGGGGCAGCGGAGTTTTCCACTGCCCTGTCTTGTTTTAACTCCTTGTAAGACAACATAAAATCTCGATTTACCTCCCCTTTCAGACGTCCGGCAACCCTTAAAACCGTGCACTATTTTTGTGCTATGTCTGATGCATCTCGTTTTGTTTTGATCTAAGATTTGTGCATTGCACTAGATTTGCTCAGCAGAACCCATGCACACTGAACCAAAATCAATCATCGAGGGACTGTACACGGCCATCCTGGTGACCGATTCGCAGCTGCGGATCGTCTATGCCAACCCGGCGGCCGAGCAGCTTTTGTCGATGTCGCACCTGCGCCTCGAAACGCTCAAGTTCTGCGATATCGTGGATCGCAGCGAGGCCTCGTTCCTCTCAAACCTCCCCAATCCGGTGAAATCGAGCTTCCAGGGCTTCACCGCCGCAGGCGTGATGCTCTCGCCAGAGCCCGGCTTCAGCCTGAGCGTCAACCTCTCGGTGGGGCTCTACAGCGGCCGCGGCCACGGGCTGCTCATCGAGATGCACTCGATAGACCACCAGCAGCGCCTGGCCGACGCGGTCTCGCTGCAGACCCAGCACACGGCGGCGCGCGACCTGGTGCGCAACATCGCCCACGAGATCAAGAACCCCCTGGGCGGCATCCGCGGCGCGGCGCAGCTGCTCGAGCTGTCCTATGCCAAGAAGGATCCGGCCATCAAGGAGTACACCTCGGTCATCATCGATCAGACCGACCGCCTCAAGAAGCTCGTGGACAACCTGCTGGGGCCCCAGCGCCCAAGCCCCATGGTCTGGGTCAACATCCACTACGTCATCGAGAAGGTGCTCTCGCTCTCGGCGATGCAGAAGAAGGCCAGCGTGCGCTTCGAGAAGGACTACGATCCCTCGCTGCCCGAGCTCAAGCTCGACGTCGACTCGATGCAGCAGGTGCTGCTGAACATCGTCAACAACGCCATCGAGGCCATGGCCGACGCGCACACCGAGCACCCGCTGGTGCGCGTGGTCACCCGCGCCGAGTCGGGCCACATCGTGCGCGAGCACAAGTATCCGACCGTGGTCGCCATCTCGATCACCGACAACGGGCCGGAGATCCCCGAGGAGCTTAGGCAGCGGATCTTCTACCCCATGGTCACCACCAAGCAGAACGGCAACGGCCTGGGGCTTTCCATAGCCCAGGGCATCATCGAGCGCCACGGCGGCTCGCTCGAGTGCCGCAGCACCCCTGCCGAGACAACCTTCAAGATCGTCCTCCCCATTCCCAAGCCCCCTAAAAGCACGCAATCGACAAGCGAGGTAAAGTCTTTATGAATCCCATGATCTGGATCATTGACGATGACGCCAGCATCCGCTTTGTTTTCGACAAGGCACTCGACGTCAACAGCATAAGGCACCGCCTGTTCGAGAACGGCGACGCGGCCCTGGCGGCCCTCCAGCGCGAGGTTCCGGACGTCATAGTCTCCGACATCAGGATGCCGGGCGTCGACGGCCTCGCCCTCATCAAGGAAGTCCACAAGACCGATCCTGACATCCCGTTCATCATCATGACCGCCCACAGCGATCTGGCCGCGGCCATCGACTCCTACGAGCAGGGCTCGTTCGAGTACCTGCCCAAGCCCTTCGACATCGAGGCTGCCGTCGCCGTGATCAGGCGCGCCGCGCTCCACCGCTTCAACACCAGGAAGATGCGCGAGGAGAAGGCCCGCCAGGGCGACGCCCCCGCCCTCAGCAGCAACGCAGGCGAGGAGGAGGAGATCATCGGCAAGTCCCCGGTGATGCAGGAGGTCTTCAAGTTCATCGGCCGCGTCTCCAGAACCGACCTCCCGGTGCTCATCCACGGCGAGGTCGGCACCGGCCGCGAGCTCGTGGCCCAGGCATTGCACAACCACGGCGCGCGCAAGGGCAGGGCCTTCGTGACTGTCAACATGTCCTCGGTCCCGCAGGACATGATCCAGTCGCAGATCTTCGGGGGAGCCAGGGACGGCGACGACGAGGAGCCCTGCGCGCTCAAGCAGGCCGAAGGCGGCACGCTCTTCATAAACGAGATCTGCGACATGCCGATGGACGCCCAGACCAGGCTCCTGAGGCTGCTACAGACCGGCGACTACATCCCGGTGGGGGCCGACCGTCCGGTGAAGGCCGACGTCAGGATCATCGCCTCCTCCTCAAAGGATCTCGAGTCAATGGCCCAGTCGGGGACCTTCATCGCCGACCTCTATTACCGCCTGAACG
The DNA here is from genome assembly GCA_902776275.1 of uncultured Aeromonadales bacterium. Taxonomy (GTDB): domain Bacteria; phylum Pseudomonadota; class Gammaproteobacteria; order Enterobacterales; family Succinivibrionaceae; genus Succinivibrio. The sequence continues at coordinate 15,199 of CACYPI010000005.1, read as the reverse complement.
TCATCAACGTGAACATGCCGCCGCTGCGCGAGCGCAACAACGACATCCCGATGCTCGCCAAGCACTTCCTCGCGCAGGCGGCGGCTGAGGCGCGCACCGAGCCCAAGAAGCTCACCTCCGAGGTGCTCGTGTTCCTCTGCCGCCAGAGCTGGCCTGGCAACGTCACCCAGCTCAAGAACCTGTGCAAGTACCTGACCATCATGGTCACGGGCAACGACATCCAGCTCGTGGACCTGCCCCAGGACTTCCTGCACGCCCGCGCCCAGCCCGTGCACACGCCAGGAGCCGCCCCGATCACCGGCTCGACCAAGGAGGCCACCTCCTGGCAGGAGCAGCTGCGCAACTGGGTCGACAGCCGCCTGAGATCGGGCGAGCGCGACATCCTCTCCGAGGCCGTTCCGGAGTTCGAGCGTGTCATGCTCGAGGCCACGCTGAGCTTCACCGGCAACCACAAGCAGGAGTCGGCGAGGCTCCTGGGCTGGGGGCGCAACACCCTCACGCGCAAGATCAAGGAGCTCAACATCAAGTAGGGCCCGCGCCCGGGGGCGCCCCGGGCGTCATTTTCTGATCCAGGCCCTCGTCCGCGCGCCACCCCTCGGTTAAAATGACGGAAAAACAGCGGCTCTGGGCCGCATTCCGGAGGGAAAATCATGGCCGATAAGAAGATCATCAACTACGACGACCTCATGCTGGGGCTTTGCGACTCCGTCGCCGCCGTGCTCACTTCAGCGACCTCTCACAAGGTCAAGTACGCGCCGATGGTCCAGCGCATCTCCAAGACCACGCTCACGCCGGACATCGGCACGTTCGTGATGTTCACCGGCTCGTTCTCGGGCATGGTGGTCATCAACTTCCCCAAGGAGACGGCGATGGAGCTGTACCGCAACTACATGACCGCCATGGGCATCCCTGAGAAGGACCAGGCGATCAACTACACCTCCGAGGAGGTCTCCAACGCCTTAGGCGAGCTGATGAACCAGATCCTCGGCAACTTCACCAAGAACGTGAACGACAAGCTGCACACCTCCATCACCCAGTCCCAGCCCAAGATGCTGGCGCTGCCGCGCGAGCTGCAGATCAGCATCAGCGTCAACCTCGACAACCCCAGGTTCAGCAAGGTGACCTTCACCACCGAAGGCAGCAACGTGTTCTTCCTGGAGCTGGCGATGGACAACACCGAGTTCGACCTCGTAAGGGAGTTCGAGGAGCACCGCAACCTCACCCCCGACGAGATCCTCGCCGCCTACAGCATCAGCAAGAAGTGAGCAGCATGGAAGGCGCCCCCCTCTCGTTTGCCAAAACGCGCTTCGTGACCAGCGCGCCCGACATCAGCCGCCTGCCGCCGGACGAAGGCATTGAGATCGCCTTCGTCGGCAGGTCCAACTCCGGTAAGTCATCGTCCATCAACGCCATCTGCGATCAGAAGGCGCTGGCGCGCACCTCGCGCACCCCGGGACGCACCCGCCTCATCAACGTGTTCAAGGTCGCCGACGGCAAGTTCCTCTGCGACCTGCCAGGCTACGGCTACGCCGCAGTCCCTGACTCGATGAAGCGCGAGTGGCAGCGCAGCATGACGCAATACCTCCAGGAGCGGCAGCCCTTGAAGGGGCTGGTGATGACCATGGACATCCGCACCCCGCTGCGCGACCACGACAGGCTTATCCTCGACTGGAGCATCGCGGCGCGCCTGCCGGTGCTCATACTGCTCACCAAGTCCGACAAACTCGGCGTCAACGCCGCAAGGCGCGCTGTCGCGCAGGTGCGCGACGCATTGAGCGAGTTCGGCGGCGCCTTCACCATAATCGCCTTCTCGGCCACCAAGAAGTCGGGGATAGAGGAGGCGCGCGGCGTGCTCAGGCAGTGGTTTGGGGACGGCGCGGACGCCCGGGTCCGGCAGGATCAAGACGAATGACAGCAATGCTCAGGCAGGCTTTCAAATGAAGAAAGGACAGCTTTTCATAGTCTCGGCACCAAGCGGCGCAGGCAAGTCATCGCTCATCAGCGCACTGTTGTCGCGCTTCAACGGCGACGATTCGCTGCGGCTCTCGATCTCCCACACCACGCGCGCGCCGCGCCCTGGCGAGGTCGATCACGTGGCCTACCATTTCGTAAGCGAGGAGGAGTTCAAGGCCCTCATCGCGCGCGGGGCGTTCTATGAGTACGCCAACGTGTTCGGCCACTACTACGGCACTTCCCGCGAGATCGTGGAGCAATGGGTGTCCGAGGGCAGGGACGTGCTCTTTGACATCGACTGGCAGGGCGCCAGGCAGATCCGCAGGATCTCGCCCGAGGCCCGGAGCATCTTCATAATCCCGCCCTCGCTTGAGGAGCTCAGGCGCCGCCTCAACAGCCGCGGCCAGGATTCAGAAGAGGTCATCAACGGCCGCATGGAAAAGGCGCTGCGCGAGATCTCGCACTACTCCGAGTACGACCACGTGATCATCAACGACGACTTCGACACCGCGCTCAACGAGCTGCGCTCGATCATCCTCGCCGCACGCGACGAGACCGCCCTGAAGGCCCCGGAGGTCGAGTCTTTGTTCCCGGGCTCGTCATCGCCGCGGGATTGAGCCGCCGTGATGTATAATCGTTGGGCTAAAATAAGCACAAGCCTAATCATTTAAACCAGAAGGTAACAGCAAATGGCCAGAGTTACGGTAGAAGACGCAGTCAACAAAGTGGGCAACCGCTTCGATCTCGTCCTGCTCGCGGCCCGCCGCGCCCGCCAGATCTCGATGGGCAGCAAGCCGCTCGTCGACGAGGAGAACGACAAGCCCACCGTGATCGCGCTGCGCGAGATCGAGGAAGGCCTCATCACCGAGGAGTTCCTCGACAAGCAGGACCGCAAGGAGCGCCTGCGCGACGCAGCCGCCCATCCGTCCGACAGCGAGTTCGCCCCCATCGACGGCGCAGAGATGTTCGCCTGAGATCCGCAAGCGGAGGCACGGCCCATGGGAGATCCCAATGACAACGCCAGCGCATCAAGCGGCGATGCCATGCGCCCATCTGAGGCCGTGCTCCATTCTCCCAACCTCCATTACTACGTCCACCTGAGGGAGCTCGTCTCCTCCTACCTGCCTGCAGACGAGGCGGCAGCCGTCGACCGGGCCTTCGTCCTGGCGGACAACGCCCATTCCAAGCAGCGCCGCGCCTCCGGCGAGCCATACATCATCCACCCGATCGCCGTGGCGACCATCGTCGCGAAGATGCACCTCGATTCCGAGTCGGTCCAGGCGGCCCTATTGCACGACGTGGTAGAGGACACCGACACCCAGGATCAGGATCTAGAGCGCAACTTCGGTGTTGCCGTGGAGACGCTGGTCGAAGGCGTCACCAAGCTCGACAAGCTTAATTTCCACAACTACCGCGAGGCCCAGACCGAGAACTTCCGCAAGATGATCCTCGCGATGACCCGTGACATCCGCGTCATCCTGATCAAGCTTGCCGACCGCACCCACAACATGCGCACCCTGGGAGCGCTGCGCGAGGACAAGCGCAAGCGCATCGCCCGCGAGACGCTCGATGTGTTCGCGCCGATCGCCAACCGCCTGGGCATCTCGGACATCAAGTCCGAGCTCGAGGAGCTGGGGATGGCCGCGCTCTACCCGATGCGCTACCGCATCTTGAAGGCTGCCGTGACGCGCGCGCGCAACAACCGCCGCGAGGTCGTGGAGGGGATCCTGAAGCTCATCCGCAAGCGCCTGGAGGATGTGGGGATCGAGGCGCGGGTGCTCGGGCGCGAGAAGCGCATCTACAGCATCTACCGCAAGATGGTGCGCAAGGAGCTCCAGTTCTCGGAGATCATGGACGTCTACGCCTTTAGGATCATCTTGAAGGACGTCGACACCTGCTACCGCGTGCTGGGGCAGATGCACAGCCTCTTCAAGCCGCGCCCCGGCGGATTCAAGGACTACATCGCCATCCCGAAGATCAACGGCTACCAGTCGCTGCACACCTCGCTCATCGGCCCGCGCGGCGTGCCCGTGGAGATCCAGATCCGCACCGAGTTCATGGATCAGATAGCAGCGCGCGGCGTCGCAGCCCACTGGGCCTACAAGGAGAGCGGCTCGGAGCCGGTCTCCACCACCTCCCAGCGCAACGCCCAGCTTTGGCTCAAGAACATCATCGACCTCCAGAACAGCTCGGACAGCTCTAAGGAGTTCATCGAGGACGTCAAGACCGACCTCTTTCCGGACGCCATCTACATCTTCACGCCGGAGGGCAAGATCTACGACCTGCCCAAGGGGGCGACCCCAGTGGACTTCGCCTACGCCGTGCACACCGACATCGGGCAGCACTGCATCGGCTCCATCGTCAACCACCACTCCTTCCCGCTCTCCCACCCGCTGGAGTCCGGCCAGACGGTCGAGATCATCACCAATCCCAACGCCAGGCCCAACGCCATCTGGCTCTCAAGCGTGGTCACCTCTAAGGCCCGCTCGAAGATCCGCCAGTACCTCAAGGGCCTGCGCACCCAGGAGTGCGAGTTGATCGGCCGCCGCCTGCTGCTCAACGCGCTGCACGGGCGCCACATCGAGGACATCCCCGAGGACACCATCGCCAAGGTGCTCAAGCACTTCAACAAGCCCGATCTCAAGTCGCTCTTTGCCGACGTCGCGATGGGCAACATCCTCACCGTCTCGGTGGCGCGGATGCTCGCCCCCAGCTCGCCTGAGAACTCCGGGCTGCCCATCACCGGCACCGGCGGCGTGCCCTACGTCTTCGCGCAGTGCTGCATGCCGATCCCCGGCGACGAGATCATCGCCCACGTCGCCTCGGGCCGCGGCCTGGTCATCCACCGCAAGGGCTGCGGCAACCTGCGCGCGATCGAGAAGGATCCGACCAAGCTGCTCAAGGTGGGCTGGGATCTGGCCGTGGCCTCCGAGCAGAGCTTCAACACCGGGATCATCGTCGAGCTCGAGAAGCGCCAGGGGATCATGACCGAGGTGCTCAACGCGGTCGACATCGCCGGCTCCTCGGTGCAGAGCATCAGCTCCGAGCAGAAGGACGAGAACACCGCGGTGATGAAGCTCACCGTCACCGTTAGGGACCGCATGCACCTTGCAGGCGTCATCAAGCGCATCAAGGCCGTCCCCAACGTTTTGAAGATCTCAAGGCGCCATTGAGGCCAGCGCCCCTTCGCGGAGGCCATTCCCCATGCCGTACATCCCCCCCAGGCTCCTGACCGCCCGGGAATTTGTCCAAAAGAAGCAGGACATCGAGTCCTTCTACAGCCGGAGCGTGCGGATCCAACGCATCAAGGCCCCCGATGGAGTCACCATCACCGCCTGCGAGTACCGCCCCGGGCATTGCGAGCGCACGCTTGCCATAATCCCGGGCCGCGGCGAGACCGAGCACAAGTACGCCGAGTTCCTCTACAGCATGCAGGGCACAATGACGCGGGTCTGCGTGCTCTTCGCGCGCGGGCAGGGCCTCTCCGACCGGCTCCTCAGGGACCCCCAGAAATGCCACATCAGGAGCATCAAGTCGCTGAGCTCCGACATTAGATTGCTCATTGAAAAGCTTGAGATCAAGGACTTCGGACTCATGGCCTTCTCGATGGGCGGCCTCGTGGCATTGGACTTCATTTCCAAGGCTGAAAACCCGCCTGCGCGCTGCGCGCTCATCGCCCCCTACATCTGGCCTTGCGTGAAGCTCTCCCAGGCCGCCATGGAGTGCGTCGCGACCATCGGGTGCCTGCCCTTCGTGCGCGCGCTCTACACGCCCTACGGCGCGGCCTACAGGCGCATACCTTTTGATGAAAACTATCACTCGCACTGCAAGGAGCGCTACGAGGCTTATCATGACTACTACGCAGCGCACCCTGAGACGCTCACCGGAAGCCCCACGTTCGGCTTCGTGAGCGCCGCGACCTTCCGGCAGCTCTCCCTCATGGCCAGCCGCCGGCAACTGCGCTCTAAAGTCTTGTTTATGCCCGCGGGCCTCGACCGGGTGGTTTCTACCCCGGCGACCGTGGATTTCTACACCCGCCACCGCGGCGACGCGCTCAGCCCCTCGCTCGAGGTCATTGGCGGGGCATTCCACGACGTGATAAACGAGAGCGACGGGATCAGGAACCCGGCCCTCCTGCGGGCGCTCGGCTACATTTTCGGAGCATAGGCAAAGTGTCAGACACATCACTGGGGGAGAACCCCAACCTCATCCCCGTCAACATCATCACGGGCTTCCTAGGCAGCGGCAAGACCACGCTGCTCAACCACTGGGTCAACTCTCCGGAGCTCAAGGACACACTGGTCCTCATCAACGAGTTCGGCGACGTCGGCCTCGACCACGAGCTGGTGCAGAGCGTCGACGACACCGTGGTCCTGCTGGGCTCAGGCTGCATCTGCTGCTCGCTCCAGGGCGCGCTCATCGACTGCCTGGCGCAGAACCTCGTGAAGTCCCAGCAGGGCGTCATCCCCAAGTTCAACCGCGTGCTCATCGAGACCACGGGGCTTGCCGATCCTGCGGGCGTCATCGCCACGCTCAACGGCGACGAGTACCTGATGCAGAACTTCTACTACGCCGGCACCGTGACCGTGGTCGACGCCAAGTTCATCGCCGACCAGCTCAAGAAGCAGTACGAGGCGGTAAAGCAGATAGCCCTCTCAGACCTCATCCTCATCAGCAAGACCGATCTCGTGGACTCCGATGATCTCGATCCGATCATCGACATCTGCCGCAAGATCAACCCCAACAGCAGGATCATCCCGATGGTACGCGGCAACGTGCCGCCCAAGCTGCTCTTCGAGACCGGCCCCTACAAGAACACCGAGCAGGACTACGAGACCCAGGTGAAGTCCTGGCTTGAGATCAAGGCGCCGCTGGCAGGCTCGTTCAGGCCCGCCAGCGTGCAGGGCGAGGTCGGCGTGGCCAAGCGCCGCATCATCGCCCACACCGATGTGGACTCCTTCGCCCTTGAGCACGAGGAGCCCATCGACGCGCTGACGCTGCTTTCAGCAATCGGCGGCGTGCAGGATCTCTACGGGGACTCGATCCTGAGGATCAAGGGAATACTCAATATCCAGGGGCAGGACAAGCCGGTGATCGTGCACGCGGTGATGGGCATGCTCTATCCGCTGGCCACGATGAACCAGTGGCCGGAGGGCCACCCCTGCTCGAAGCTTGTGTTCATCTGCCGCGCCTCGGTCATGGAGCAGATTAAGCACATGTTCTCAAAGCTGCTCGACGAGCCCGATCAGGCATCGATGGACTACTACAAGCAGCTCATCAGCAACTCCGGGATCACCGACGAATAACCGGGATATTCCGAATTGACAAAGCCCCTGCCGCTTGCGCGGCGGGGGCTTTTGCTTGCCTGGATGGCTTCTGTCCCGCATGGAGCAGACAGTCCGGGCAATTAAAAAGCCCTCCTTGACGGGAGGGCTTTCATTCAAAGATCAGACTTTGCTGTTAGTCAGCAGTCTTCTCAACGGTCTTGTCACCGTGGACCACGACCTCAACGCGGCGATCCGGAGCCAGGCAGTCGATGAGAGCAGCCTTGCCCTTGACGGAATCGCACTTGTTGCCGGTCACAGGGTTGGCCTTGCCGCGGCCCTGGACAGTCTTGATCTGGGAGGCGGTCAGGCCGTCAGCGCGCAGCTGGTTGGCAACGGCGGAAGCACGCTTCTCGGAGAGCTTCTGGTTGTAGGCGTCAGAGCCGATGCGGTCGGTGTAGCCATAGACCTCGAAGTCGGTGTTCTGGAGCTGCTTGGAGCTGTTGACGACATCGGAGATCACCTTCTTGCCGTTGGCGGACAGGGTGGAGCCGTCAAACGGGAACAGGGTGCCAGCGGAGAGGCTGTGGTTCTCGGTCACGCGCTCAGTGGTGGGCTGAGGAGCAGGAGCCGGAGCGACGGCAGGGGTAGGGCCGCCGATGGTGTACTGCAGGCCGACGTACAGGACGCCCATGCCATCGTCGATCTTCTTCTCAGGGGCATAGTCGGAGTCAAACGGCTTGAAGTAGTAGTCGTAGCCGATGCGGCCGCCGAAGCTCCTGGTGAAGTGGTACTGGACGCCAACGCCGAGCAGCGGGTCGAAGGAGTCAGCACCGTGGTTGCTCCCCTTGAGGTGATCGGTGGTCCAGGAGAAGCCGACGCGGGCATAGACATCAGACCCATTGTCGTCGATCGGGTAAGCGAAGCGGGCGCTCAGCTCAGGTCCGAACATCTTGAGGGTGTGGTTCTGGCCGTTGGTCTTGATCTTGAAGTCCTGGAAGGCGTTGTAGCCCAGCTGGAGGCCGAACCAGTCGGTGAAGTTGTAGCCGACATAGACGCCGTAGTTGAAGGCGTTCTTGTCTTCATTGCTCACATTGGCGTGATTGTCGAAATAGGTGTGAGCCCAGCCGCCCTGGACGCCGAAGTCCCAGGAATTCTCGAGGGCCGCGTTGGCGGAGAAGGAAGCAGCTGCGAAGGCAGCGGCGACGGATAATGCTAAAAACTTGGTCTTCATGATTTCTTTCTCTTTAAAAATCCCATTTAGCGGATCCCCTTGCGCGCCTTCATTTTCAACGTGGCGCTTATCAAGGTTTTCGGGCTTCCGCCCTTATCCGCACGGGCGCATTATAACATGTAAAAAAAATGATCCAGCATATTTTGATGCCTTGCTAATATATTGTTATACAACAATATTGTTTCAAAATTTTCCTAAGAAAAGTCTAAGCTGGAGCCATTATCCTAACCGCTTCGCCTAGCCGCTTGAAAAGCCATTGAATTTCAGTTAGTTGAATCTGCTATTCCAACGGCTTGAAAACGCTTCGATCGGGATAAAAATGCCTTTCCCGGCATTCCGGACCTGAGATTTTTTCTTAAGTAAGGGAAGATCCGCTCCGGCGTGAACCCCGGGGGATTACTGCGCCGAATTTCTGGCGCCGTGGTGGTGCTGGCAACAAGGCTTGAACTCGTGACCCCCTGTTTACAAAACAGGTGCTCTACCAACTGAGCTATGCCAGCGGCCGGACGTATTATAGCAAAAAGGCCCCGCTTTTTCGGGAGCCGGTACAGGCCTGCTTGAGCAAGGAGGGCGGCTGCATGAAGGTTGTGAAGCTAGACTGCCGCGGCATGTCATGCCCGGAGCCGCTGATGATACTGAAGAATGCTGTGAGGCCGCTTGAGAAGGGCGACCGCGTCGAGATCTTATCCGATGATCCGGTGTCGCTGCGTGACTTCCCAGCCTTCTGCAAGTTCATGGGCCACCTCATGGCCGCCATGCCCGACGAGGCCCACCCCCACCTGTTCATAATCGAAAAGTAGCGCTGCAATGCCGCGCGCGCCCGTGGGCGAGCGCCCCAGATGCTAGAATATTGCCCGTGCCGAAAACGGCGGCAAGGGCCTTGCATGCCCTCCGCGCCGCCTGGCAGCCGGGATCCCTGGGGGCCGCACTATTGCGGAACCCCGCCTCATTGGGCTGGCAAGCGATCGGCTTTGAACAGATTACCTTGATTTGGTTTTGAAAAATGCCCAACAAATATGATCTTCAAACTTTCCAGGGTTTGATTCTGACTCTGCAGGACTACTGGATGAGGCACGGATGCATGATCGCCGAGCCTTTCGACATGGAAGTCGGCGCCGGAACCTCCCACCCCATGACCTTCTTGAGGTCGCTCGGACCCGAGCCCAACTGCTGCGCCTACGTCCAGCCTTCCAGGCGCCCCACCGACGGACGCTACGGCGAGAACCCCAACCGCCTTCAGCACTACTACCAGTTCCAGGTGGTCTTGAAGCCGTCCCCTGACAACATCCAGGACCTCTACTTGGGCTCGCTGCGCGAGCTGGGCTTCGACCCGACCGTCAACGACATCCGCTTCGTCGAGGACAACTGGGAGAACCCGACGCTGGGCGCCTGGGGCCTTGGCTGGGAGATCTGGCTCAACGGCATGGAGATCTCGCAGTTCACCTATTTCCAGCAGGTGGGCGGCCTCGAGTGCTTCCCGGTCACCGGCGAGCTGACATACGGCCTTGAAAGGCTGGCTATGTATATCCAGAACAAGAAGACCGTATACGATCTGCTGTGGGCCCACACCGTCAATGGCGACGTCACCTACGGCGACGTCTTCCACCAGAACGAGGTCGAGCAGTCCACCTACAATTTCGAGTATGCCGACACCGCCTTCCTCTTCTCGATGTTCGACCAGATGGAAAAGGAGGCAGGCTACCTGCTCAAGCTCGAGAAGCCGCTTCCGCTTCCCGCCTACGAGCGCATCCTCAAGGCTGCGCACTGCTTCAACCTGCTCGACGCGCGCCACGCCATCTCCGTCACCGAGAGGCAGCGCTACATCCTGAGGATCCGCGCCCTCTCGAAGATGGTCGCCGAGGAATACTACAAGTCCCGCAAGGCCCTGGGCTTCCCCATGTGCAAAGGCGCGAAGGCTGCGGAGGATTGAGACAAATGGACACCAAGAATTTGCTATTGGAACTGGGCACCGAGGAACTGCCTCCCAAGTCGCTGAAGAACCTCGCCCAGTCGCTGCACGACACCTTCGTTTCCGAGCTCAAGGCCCAGGGCCTGGGCTTCTCCTCCTCGAAGTGGTACGCCACCCCCAGGAGGCTGGCTCTGTTCATCAAGGATCTTGAGACCAAGCAGGCCGACCGCAAGACCCAGATCCGCGGCCCGGCGGTCAAGGCCGCCTTCGATGCCGCAGGCAAGCCGACCAAGGCTGCCGAAGGCTGGGCCAAGGCCAACGGCATCAGCGTCGCAGATGCCAAGAGGCTCAAGACCGACAAGGGCGAGTGGCTGTTCATCAACGCCGAGATCAAAGGCAAGGAGACAGCCTCCTTGGTGCCGGAGCTCTTTGCCAAGGCCCTCAAGGCCCTGCCAATCCCCAGGCTCATGCACTGGGGCAGCAAGCGCGAGGAGTTCATCCGCCCGGTCCACACGCTGTGCATGCTATTCGGCGAGGACGTGATCCCTGGCAGCATCCTGGGCGTCGAGTCCGGCCGCGTCATCAACGGCCACCGCTTCCTCGGCCAGCAGAAGGTCACCCTCCGCTCTGCCGACACCTATGTTCAGCAGCTGCGCGATGAAGGCCATGTCACCGCTGACTATGACGAGCGCAAAAGCGCCATCATCAGCCAGGTGAAGGCCATCGCCGACTCGGTCAACGGCGTCGCCGATCTCGACGACGCACTCGTCGAGGAGGTCACCTCCATCGTCGAGTCGCCGCACATCTACAAGGCCACCTTCGAGGAGCGCTTCCTCGAGGTTCCGGCCGAGGCCCTCGTCTACACCATGAAGGGCGATCAGAAGTACTTCCCGATCTACAGCCATGACGGCAAGCTGCTTCCGGTTTTCGCCTTCGCCAGCAACATCTGCCCGGACGATCCGACCTCCCTCATCAGCGGCAACGAGCGCGTCATCAGGCCGCGCCTCTCCGACGCCGAGTTCTTCTTCAAGACCGATCGCAAGCACACCTTGGAGTCCTTCTTCCCGAAGCTTGAGACCATCGTCTACCAGAAGGACATCGGCACCCTCGCCTACAGGACCGGGATCGTGCGCAAGCTGGCGGTGTTCATCGCCAAACTGACCGGCGCCGACGCCGCAAAGGCCGACCGCGCTGCCTACCTCGGCAAGTGTGATCTCGCGACCACCATGGTCACAGAGTTCACCGACACCCAGGGCATCATGGGCATGCACTACGCCGAGCTCGACGGCGAGGACAAGGATGTGTCAGAGGCAATCTTCCAGGCCTACGAGCCGAGGTTTGCCGGTGACAAGATCCCGACCAAGCCTGTTCAGATTGCCGTCAGCCTTGCCGAGAAGATCACCACCCTCGTCGGCATCATGGGCATCGGCATGCTGCCGCGCGGAGACAAGGATCCGTTCGGCTTGAGGCGCGCCGCCATCGGCCTCATCAGGATCATCATCGAGAACGGGATCGAAGTGGACTTCACCGCCATGATCCGCAAGGCCTGCGAGCTCATGGCTGACAAGTTCAAGAAGGGGTCTCCTGAGCAGGCCGTCGAGGAGTACATCTACAACCGCCTCAAGGCCTACTACCAGGATCAGGGTGTCGATGGTTCCATCATCCAGGCCGTGCTGTCAGTCAAGCCTCACAGCCTGCTCGACTTCGACCGCCGCATCAAGGCTGTCACCACCTTCAAGGACGATCCTGCCTCGGCTGATCTCGCGGCCGCTTACAAGCGCATCAACAACATTCTCAGCAAAGCTCCGGCTTCGTCTGGCAAGACCGATAAAGCCCTGTTGCGCGAAGATGCCGAGAAGGCGCTGGTCGAGCACATCGAGGCCATTGAGCCTGAGATCGCCAAGCTCTACAGGGCAGGCGACTACGCCCAGGCCATGTCAAAACTCTCCGAGCTGCGCAACGACATCGACAGCTTCTTCGATCACGTGATGGTCAACGACAAGGATGAGGCGGTAAGAAGCAACCGCCTGGCAATCCTAACCAGGCTCCGTGACCTCTGCGGCAAGACTGCCGACATTTCGGTCCTGTACTGACGTCTAGGCAACAGCCCACACTCCAAAGCCCCGGCCCTTTCGAGCTGGGGCTTTTGCTTTCCTGCCTCCGCCATCGTACCTTGTAAAAGCAGGACCTTCCACTCTACAGCAGGCAATAACTTTTCCCTATAAGCAGGTATCTAAAACTAATATAATGATTTTATTGTAATTTTTTCCATGCCGTTTTATGCTTTCACCACATCCAGCGAGTTGAATGACACATCTTCACTATGAAGGTAAAGTTAGCCTGCTCGCCCGTGATCCCAGATTTTGTACAGGGTGAAAATATAAATAGAGAGGCAACGATCATGGCTTACAAATTTGAAACCCTCCAAGTCCACGTTGGCCAGGAACAGGCCGATCCAGCAACCGATGCTCGCGCGGTCCCTATCTACCAGACTACTTCGTACGTATTCCATAACTTCAAGCATGCAGCTGACCGCTTTGCGCTGCGCGATGCGGGAAACATCTATGGCCGCCTGACCAACTCAACCCAGGATGTTTTTGAGCGCCGCATCGCCGCGCTTGAGGGCGGTTCTGCCGGTCTCGCTCTCGCCTCCGGTGCCGCAGCAGTGACCTACGCAATCGCAGCTCTTGCTGAGAATGGCGGCCACATTGTCGCCCAGGAGACCATCTACGGCGGCACCTCGAACCTGCTGGTTCATACACTCCCTGCATTCGGCGTTACGTCAACCATCGTGAACATCCACGACCTGAAGGCCGTCGGAACTGCGATCAAGGAGAACACCAAGGCCATCTACATCGAGACCCTTGGAAACCCAAACAGCGATGTGCCTGACATCGATGCCCTGGCTGAGATCGCCCACCGACATGGGATCCCACTCGTGGTCGATAACACTTTTGGAACTCCGTACTTCATCCGTCCGTTTGAGCACGGCGCTGACATCGTGATCCACTCGGCCACTAAGTTCATCGGAGGCCATGGCACCACCCTTGGCGGCGTAATAGTCGAATCGGGCAAGTTCGATTGGCGCAAAAGCGGCAAGTTCCCTCAGATCACCGACCCAAATCCTAGCTATCACGGTGTTTCTTTCCTGGATGCCGCAGGACCTGCAGCATTTGTAACTTACATACGTGCTATTCTGCTGCGTGATACCGGCGCAACCATTTCGCCGTTCAACGCCTTCCTCCTGCTTCAGGGTGTCGAAACGCTCTCGCTGCGCCTTGAGAGACATGCCTACAACGCCAAAAAGGTTGTCGAGTTCCTCTCTAACCATCCGAAGGTTGCTCATGTGAACCATCCCTCGCTGCCAGATCATCCGGACCACGAGCTTTATCAGAAGTACTTCCCCAACGGCGGCGCTTCGATCTTCACGTTCGAGATAAAGGGCGGCATTGCTGAGGCTGAGCGCTTCATCGACCATCTCAAGATTTTCTCACTGCTGGCTAATGTCGCAGATGTGAAGAGCCTTGTGATCCATCCGGCCACCACAACTCACGCCCAGCTGAGTGATGAAGAATTGAAAGCCGCCGGCATCAAACCCAACACTATCAGGCTTTCAATCGGCATCGAGAATATCGATGACATCATCGCGGACCTCGACCAGGCTTTGGCTGCGGTCTAAACAATTCCTCTCTACGCAAGCAACGAAGCCCTGATCTTTGGATCGGGGCTTCTGTTATTAGCGTCTCTAATCTCTCTGTTCTTGAACTCGACTCTATTTGATGTTCCACGTAGAACATTCAAAATTATCAACGGGCCTCGGTCCAAAATACTTGTTTGATTCAGAGAAGATTGATAAAGTCACCAATCAGCCGTATTTAGGACACAGATGATTGAATTTTAGTTTTCTATTTTCATTTACAGAAAAGCCTTGGATTGAGTAGATAGTTCGCGATCCTTTATTCAGGGCACAAAAATCGAACGTAATTTCTACCTAGCGACATTTTTGGCTTTATGTTTATCATCACCGCCGGAACTCGCGCGTCCTTGCGCTGAGCCAGCCAATTAGGAACAAGATGTCAGAACTATGAGCTCGTATGGCATAAATTTCGGCTGAAGTGACGAAAACGACCTTCCACCATGAGGTTAATCGATCAGCCATTCAAAATGCGGGCTTTCGCTTGGACGTTGAGGGACATAATGGACGAACGGCGAGTCTACTGAATTGGTTTCGAGTGATGTTCCATGTGGAACATGAAATCTACTTGTTCAGGCACATCACATTCAAGAATGCTCAAGTAAGCTCGTTTGGATAATTTCCATTTAATGATTTTGACGTTCCACGTGGAACACTAAACCATCTATTACGGTTTTCTCCTTTCAGTCGGCTCGTTTTTAATATTTCGATCCATTAAATCCACACAAATAAGAACTCCATTGTTCCACGTGGAACATTTGAAGGCAATTACACACAGAAGCAATCAGTTATCCAAATTCAAACAGCAGATGAAAGCCGATGACATCAACCACGAAGCAAATATAAAGAATGTTTCACGCGGAACATTATGAGAATGTGAATAAATCCGTTCTGATATTTCAAATCCATCAGTTCCGTTTTCATGGAATTGAGTCCGGATAAGGCTCGAAGTAATGAATACGGAGGAAGTGACTACGTTAAGAGCAATTGAAGATTAACCGTCTAAGGAGAGATTTAGTAAAAATGTTCCACGTGGAACATAGGCAAATTGACATCCTCCCCTCTCTAAAGAGAGGGGATTCCTACCGATCTCTTGGGAGATCTTCGGCGGGTTCCTCTTGCTGACCACCAATGTGATTCACTTG
>CACYPI010000004.1 GCA_902776275.1 uncultured Aeromonadales bacterium | reverse complement strand
CTGCTGTGTGAAGTGCGGCTACACTGTAAATGCCGATGTGAACGCCGCGCGCAACATACTAAGGGCAGGACTTGCCCGGCTCGCCTCCCAAGTGAATCAAATTGGTGGTCAGCAAGAGGAACCCGCCGAAGATCTCCCAAGAGATCGGTAGGGATCCCCTCTCTTTAGAGAGGGGAGGATGTCAAGGGTGTAGAATCGTGCAGTTGCACGGAACAAAGCATTTTTGTACTGAGGAATACCGATGAGCAAACCTAAGACCATACTGGTGACCAACGCACTGCCCTACGCCAACGGGCCGATCCACCTCGGGCACATGCTCGAGCACATCCAGTCGGACATCTGGGTGCGCTACGAGCGCGCGGCTGGAAACAAGGTCATCTATGTCTGCGGCGACGACTGCCACGGCACCCCAGTCATGATCAAGGCCGCCTCCCTCGGGATCACCCCCGAGGAGATGATCGAGCGCACTTCAAAGTCGCACAGCGAGGACCTGCAGGGCTTCCTCATCCACTACGACAACTACTACCGCACCCACTCCGAGGAGAACCGCAAGATCTCATGCGACATGTACGAGAAGGCGCTCAAGAAGGGCTACATCATCACCAAGAAGATCTCCCAGCTCTACGATCCGGTGAAGAACATGTTCCTGCCCGACCGCTTCGTCAAGGGCACCTGCCCGCACTGCGGGGCCAAGGACCAGTACGGCGACAACTGCGAGGTCTGCGGCGCCACCTACGATCCGACCGAGCTCAAGGACGCCTACTCCACGGTCTCAGGCGCCAAGCCGGTGCTGCGCGAGAGCGTGCACTACTTCTTCGACCTGCCCAAGGCACACGACTTCCTCTACAGCTTCATCCACAACACCGACGTGCTGCAAAAGGAGATGGGCAACAAGCTCGACGAGTGGTTCAAGGAGGGCCTGAAGCCCTGGGACATCTCCCGCGACAGCCCGTACTTCGGCTTCAAGATCCCAGGCACCGATGACAAGTTCTTCTACGTCTGGATGGACGCCCCCGTGGGCTACCTCGCCTCCCTCAAGAACTGGTGCGACCGCAACGGCGTGGCCTTCGAGCCCTTCACCGATCCCAATTCGGACATTGAGATGGTCCACTTCATCGGCAAGGACATCCTCTACTTCCACTCGCTCTTCTGGCCGGCAACCCTGATGGCCGCCGACATGAAGCTCCCCTCGAAGATCTTCGTGCACGGCTACGTCACCGTGAACGGCGCGAAGATGTCCAAGTCCAAGGGCACCTTCATCAAGGCCTCGACCTACCTCAAGTTCATGAAGCCCGAGTCGCTGCGCTACTACTTCGCCTCGAAGATGAACGGCTCGGTCGCCGACGTCGACCTCTCGCTCGACGACTTCATGGCCAGGGTCAACTCCGACATCGTGGGCAAGGTCGTCAACCTGGCCTCCCGCACCGCGGGCTTCATCACCAAGCGCTTCGGCGGCCGCCTGGCCTCCGGGCCCTACAACCAGGCGATCCTCGATGAGGCCGCCAAGATCAAGGGCAAGGTCTGCGAGGGCTACGAGTCGCGCAACTACTCCGAGGCCGTGAGGGCCGTGATGGAGCTTGCCGACGAGGCCAACCGCTACATCGACAAGGAGGCGCCGTGGGTGCTTGCAAAGCAGGAGGGGCAGGAGGACAAGCTGCAGCGCGTCTGCACCGATGGCTTGAACCTCTTCCGCGCGATCATCACCTACCTCTCGCCGATCCTCCCGAACGTTGCGAAGGATTCTGCAGAGTTCCTCAAGACCGAGCTCAAGTTCGATGACGTCGACAAGCCGCTCTACGATCACGAGATCGATAAGTTCAAGCCGCTGTACAGCCGCATCGAGGAGAGCCAGATCAACTCGATGATCGAGGCCTCAAAGGAGGACCTGAAAGCCGCCAAGGGCGCTGCCGCGCCCAAGGCCGAAGCCGGGGCCGCTGAAGGCGATTTCGAGCCGCTGCAGCCTGAGATCACCATCGACGACTTCGCCAAGGTGGACCTGCGCGTAGGCACCATCACCAAGGCCGAGGAGGTCGAGGGCGCCAAGAAGCTCCTGAGCCTCGAGGTCGACATCGGCTTCTCGAAGCGCCACGTGTTCGCAGGCCTCAAGGCCGCCTACAAGGATCCTGCCGCACTCGTCGGCCGCAAGGTCATCCTGGTGGCCAACCTCAAGCCCCGCAAGATGAAGTTCGGCCTCTCCGAGGGCATGGTCACCGCCGCAGGCCCGGGCGCCGAGCAGGTCTTCCTGCTGGGCGTCGACTCAGGCGCCAGGAATGGCGACCGCGTCCACTGATCAAGGGCGCTCCGCCTTGCAAGGCCCTGCTTCGCGCAGGGCCTTGCCATATCCGGAGGGGGCATTCACCTCCATGCGCAGGATCCATGCGCCATGGCATGATCCAGGCCCCCATCCCGCCATCCCCTGCCCTTTTCTCCAACTTCTGCGCCAAATGGCATGACCTTCGTCCCGCCGCGTGGACAAAACTTACACGCCGCGACTGGTTTGGACTAATATCCATGAAAAAGGGACAAGTCAGCCCAATCTTATAGGAGTTCAAGCTTATGCCAGTTCTCGGCGCAATCGCAGTGCCCCATCCGCCCCTCATCATGCCGGAAGTCGGCCAGGGCGAGGAGAAAGTGATCCAGAAGACCATCGACGCCTACCGCAAGGCCATGGCGTTCGTCGCCTCGCTAAAGCCCGACACCGTGGTACTGACCTCGCCGCACGCCCAGGGCTGGCGCGACTACTTCTCGATCTCGGGCGGCGCTCACGCCTCAGGCGACTTCTCATCGTTCCGCGCCCCGGGCCTTGAGATCGGCTGCGACTACGACGAGGAGCTTGCAAAATCAGTTGAAAGCGGCATGAAGGACGAGGGGATCCGCGGCGGCATCAGCCCTTACAGCCAGGAGCCGCTCGATCACGCCTCGATGATCCCGCTGCGCTTCCTCTCAGAGGCGATGTCCGAGGTCAGGGTGCTCAGGATCTCGCTCTCAGGCTTCAGCCCGATCATCCACTACCGCCTAGGCCAGGTGGTCGCCAGGAGCGCCGACAAGCTCGGACGCCGCGTCGTGATGATCGCAAGCGGCGATCTCTCCCACAAGCTCAGGGCTGAGGGACCTTACGGCTTCAGCCCCGAGGGTCCGGTGTTCGACTCCGAGATCTGCTCGGTGTTTGAAAGCTGCGACTTCATGAAGCTCCTCAAGTTCGATCCCGCGATGTGCGACGACGCTGCCGAGTGCGGCTACAGATCATTCCTCATCATGGCAGGCGCCTTGGATTCACTTGCCGTCAAGGGCACGCTGCTCTCCTATGAAGGCCCCTTCGGCGTGGGCTACGGCGTCGCCACCTTTGAGATCACTGGCAAGGATCCCTCGCGCAACTTCGGCGACCAGTACGAGGAGAAGGAGCGCGCCGAGGCCAGCGCCCGCTTCGAAAAGCAGGATCAGGTGGTCGCGCTTGCCCGCAAGACCGTCGAGGCCGTCGTCAAGAACGCCAAGCTCCTGCGCGACGAGGGCTACGAGGCAGTGCGCAGGCACTTCCCCGAGGTGCCGGACGCGCTCAAGGATGTCAGAGCCTCCTGCTTCGTCACGCTCCACAAGTTCGGGCAGCTGCGCGGCTGCATCGGCACGCTCTCGCCCATCTCCGACTGCCTTGGCGACGAGATCCAGCGCAACGCGATGAGCGCCTGCACCGCCGATCCGCGCTTCGAGCCGGTGACCGAGGACGAGCTGCCCTACCTTGAGTACAGCGTGGACGTGCTCTCAACCCCCGAGCACATCGACACCGAATCCGCCTTAAACCCGAAGATCTACGGCGTCATCGTGAGCAAGGGCGCCCGCCGCGGCGTGCTGCTGCCGGCTCTCGATGGCGTGGACACGGTTGGCAAGCAGCTGTCGATCGCAAAGCAGAAGGCCGGGCTTGATCCTGACGAGCCGGACTGCGAGCTCATGCGCTTTACCGTAAAGCGCCACTTCTGATGCTCAATCAAGACAAAGCTCCATCAGGCGCGTCCGGGATCCGTCACCGTGCGCGCTGCGATCTCTGCCCCAGGCGCTGCCAGATGGACGAAGGGCGCTTTGGGATCTGCCGCGCGCGCAAGTGCGAGAACGGCGTCGCGGTCGATGCCAACTACGGCAGGATCACCTCGCTCTGCCTCGATCCGATCGAAAAGAAGCCCCTGCGCCTGTTCCACCCAGGCTCGATGATCCTCTCGGCAGGCTCCTTCGGGTGCAACCTCAAGTGCCCGTTCTGCCAGAACCACGAGATCTCGATGGCAGGGTCCGACTTCCCCTCGCGCACGATGGCCCCTGGGGAGCTGGTGGAGCTTGGGCTCTCGCTCAAGCCACAAGGCAACATCGGCATCGCCTTCACCTACAACGAACCCCTGGTGGGCTACGAGTTCGTGCTCTACACCTGCCGCCTGGCCAAAGACGCCGGCCTTGCCACGGTGCTAGTCACCAACGGCACGCTGCTTGAGGATCCACTGCTAAAGCTGCTTCCATATGTCGATGCGGCGAACGTCGACCTTAAGGCCTTCGACGAGGACTTCTACAAGTGGATCAAGGGGGATCTCGGCTGCGTCAAGCGCTTCATCGAGCTTGCAGCCAAAAGGATCCACCTTGAGGTCACGACGCTCGTTATCCCTGGCAGGAACGATTCTGAGACGGAGATGGATGAGGAGGCTTCGTGGCTCTCCTCACTAGATCCCGAGATCCCGCTTCACATCTCGCGCTTCTTTCCGCGCTACAAGTGCTCGGACATGGAACCCACCCCGGTTGAGACCATACTGCGCCTTGCAGAGGTCGCCTCGCGCCACTTGAATCACGTCTTTACGGGCAACATCTGAGCCGCTTGAAGACTTTCAGGCATAATCAAGGCGAGGGCGATTTTTTTTAATTCCGTATTATGGAATTAAATTGCTCCATACTGGCTTCAGATTGAACAAGGCCATCGACAGGAGGCTTTTATGAGCGACGAACAGTCGATTAGTTCTTTCATCAAACAGCATCAAAAGCGCATGAAAGAGCTCCGCAAGCAGGAAAGGCTGCTTGATGCCGATGTGGACGCGCGCTGGCGCGCCATCTGGGAGCGCGGCAAGACCTCGTTTGCCGCGCTGCGCCTTGACGAGGCTCTCTTTGGAAGCGATGCGGCCTATTTAGTCGATGGGATCCTGAACTTCACCCTGTTCAAATGGGGGATCATCAAGTGCCGCGACGGCGAAGGCGCGGAGGTCGATGTCGCCATCATCGAGGCACACGCCGGCGATCAGGTAAAGCTCGAGCATTTCGTGCACCAGATGTGCGCCGCGTTCAAAGGCCTGAAAGCAGCCTTCATGGATGGAGGAAGGGCCGTGGCGCTGTCAGAGGACTGGGACGGCTTCGTTGACCTGGGCAGGGCCGATCCTGCCGACTATGAGGCGCTGGCGCTAAAGCTCGTGGGCGAAGGATCAGAAGTGATCTGCCTTGATGAGTTCAAATTGTCGCGCTTTGAAAATAACGCCGATCCGATGCATGTCTATTTCCACTACAACGCGCTTGAGGCCACAGGCGGGGGCAATTACGTGGAAATAGCAAGGAACGTCAAGGCCGCGCTCAAGGGCCTTCAATAGGCATTGTCCGCAGGGCCGTGCTATGCCTTGCGCTAATCGATATCTGGGGGTTGGAATGATTGCGGCAGATGAGGGTATGAAGGCTGGTGATTGCATGGCGCATGACGAGGGCATGGGCGCCTCCGCGGCATTCCGCCTTGAGTGCGATCTTGATGATTACTCAAACAAGGGAGGCTTTCTCTTGTCGCACTTGAAATGGACGCTCTTCAAGGGCTGGCGCGAGCTTGACTGCAAGGATCCCGCCGGCAAGGCCTGCCTTGTCGTGGTGGTCGAGGCGGAGCCTTGCGATGAGGCCAGGCTCATGAAGTTCTCAAAGGACGCCTGCTCATACCTCGGGCTGCCGGGCGCGCTGGTCATCAAGTCCGATGGCCTCGCGGCGATCATCGCGCCAGACGGCGAGGTGCAATGCGATCTTGGCGCGCTCGACTGCGGCGATCGCCATGCCATGGTCGAGGCCCTGCTCGGCGAAGGATCAAGGATCCGCAAGGCATCGCGCCTTGCCAGGCCGAAGTTTGAAAGCGCGAATCAAGAGGCGCTATCCATATTTGGCTTCCAAGAACTTGGAGATCCCAAGGCGGATAATTTCTTCAAATTCATCGACCGCATCAAATAGTCAAAGCCCCAGAAGGCTTGTCCCGCCCGGGGAGCCTTGCTGGCGGCATTGTCAAGAGGCTTTGGCATATGAGCCTTTTGCTGGCGGTGCTTCCCGCTGGAACACTGGGGCAGACGCAGCAGCAAGCGCTGTCATTGCGCCTGAACCTGCAGATCTCGATGGGGCCGAAGCCAACGGAAGGCTGGCGGCGAATTTTCCGCAGGCATTTCCGCCATTGAAACACTCCATTCTCATGATTGAAACGCCACCATCCTCGATCGTTGATACAGCAGGAAGGTTTATTGTCATTCCTTAATATGGAATTGCGTTATTCCATAATTAAGCCTGTTTAAACAAGGCAATAGCAGGAGGCGTGCGATGAACAAGCAGCAGGCGAACAATCCCTTCTACAAGGAAGGCAGGAGACGCGAGCAGGAACGCCTTGCCAGGGAGAACGCGCGATGGGAGAGCGGCAGGACTTCCACTGCGGCGCTGCGATTTGCCAATGCCGATGATGCCGCTCTCCTCTCAAAGAAGATCCTGGCCAAAGTGCCGCTGTTCCATCGCGTCATGTCCTGCCTCGATCCCAATGGCCGCGAGTGCAAAGTGCTCATGATCAAGGCGCCTGAAGGCGATCAGCGAAAGCTCAAGAACCTCGTGCGGCAGTTGTGCGCCGCCTTCAGCCTGGACGGAGCGGCTTTCATGGAAGCAGGCCATGCGCAGATGCTCTCACCTGACGGCGCTGCGGCAGGGGAGCTTGGAGAGATCGATCCTGCTGACTACAAGCTCTTGGCGTCAAGGCTCCTAGGCGATGGCTCGAAAGTCATTGACGAAGGCGGGACGGATTGGACATGGGCGCGCATCAGCGGCTACAACGACGCGATGTTCGTATACGGGACATACAAGACGCTCGAGGATCCGGAGTCCGACCGCTACTGCCAGATGGTTCAATACCACCTTGAAGAACGGGAAAAGCGCGAGCAGGCTCGCTGAAGGAGTATCTGACATGAAAGCAAGCACGCAAGACAAGGGCTGCCAGCCTTTCCGCTGCCCAAAATGCGGCTCTGCCAACGTGGAGCTGAAAAGCGCTTTTGGCGGCTTGGCGGGTTTTCTTGAGAATGCCCTGGCAAGCAAGAGGCCGCTTGCAGGCGGCAGGAAAATTCTCATCTGCCGCGACTGCGGACACAAGGCAGTTTTGTTCATAAGGTGACAAGAGCGCCATCCCTGCCTTTTCTGCTAGAGGAAGGATGGGCTAGGGCAACGGTGCTGAGACAAGCGCAAAAACGGCTTGAGACAGATGCCTGCCCCAGGCTTCACATTGGACAAATCCCATTCGCGAGTCTGCATCCCAAGCGCCTCAACGAACGTGCGCCTAGCGCTGGTTCTCAATAGCCCGCGCACAACACTTCACCCCTGACGCGCCTTTCCAAAATGCTCCGCCCGTCAAGCTTTGATTGTGCGCATGGCCTGAACGCCATGAAGCTGCTAAGCTGCAAAAAAAAGCTACACGGCGGTGATGGCATGGCAGACACATCCAAGGTCAACTCAGAGTCCCCTTTCTTCAGCGACGCCCAAAACAAACTATCAAACAGGTTCACCGTGGTAGATCTTGCCTACAAGATCTTCAAGACGATGTACGCCGACGACAAACTCTCAAAGTTTAGCAGGTGCCTTCAAAGGTCAACGACTGCCAGGTCAAGCAAGCTGGACTTCAACGGGACCATCTACGACAGGCAGGTGAGTCCTGAATCAAAGGCCAGGCTCGATCAGATAAGGCTCAACAACATCCTCATAGAGGACGTTCCAGGACTCCCTAGCAAGGACGTTGAGAAGGAGCCTTTTCCGATCACCCTTTCAGATGGAACGCAGCTCACCTGCAGGTTCACCAAGGAATGGGTGAACTACGAGCGCGGCAGGGACACCGAACTTTTCATAGGAAAGCTCGTAGACGCCTGCAACATTCTCTACGGCGACCTGATCCCGTTGGACTCCGGAAACTTCGGCAATTTCATCAAGGGCGTGAATGGCGCTGCGCCTTCCAGCCAGACGGCATCGGCCTCCTCTGCGCAATTGAATTTCATCGAGGTGGCAGGACTTCCATTCGGGGGCGACAGCATCGCAGCCAGGTTGCTCAACGCGCTCTTGGCCAAGCCTTTCGTGATCCTCACTGGGATCAGCGGCTCCGGCAAGACTAGGCTTGCGCGCAAGGTGGCGGCGATACTCGCCCCTCAGCGCACAGCCTTCGTGCCAGTTGGCGCAGACTGGACCGACAACACCAAGATCATGGGCTACTTCAACCCGTTTTCTAACTCCTATGAGAAGACCCAGGCCATCGAAATCATCGAGAAGGCGAATGCGGAGCCTGCCAAGCCCTGCTTCCTCATCCTCGATGAGATGAACCTAAGCCAGGTCGAACGTTACTTCTCAGACTTCCTAAGCCACATGGAGTCCCCAGACGAGCCTTTCGTGCTCAAGGGCTACGGCCAAGGCGTCCTTCCCTACCCGCGCAACCTCTTCATAATCGGCACCGTCAACATCGACGAGACCACCTACATGTTCAGCCCCAAGGTGCTCGACCGCGCCAGCGTCATAGAGTTCTCGCCCACGGAAAGCGAGCTTTTCGATGCGGCAAGCCCGGCACTTGCGCCTTCGCAGCCAACACCCTGCCTTGGCGACGAGTTCATGGCGCTTAGGCGCACGGTTGAAGCCTCGACCGCGCAGACAGGCCACAGCTCTAAGCTCAAGGCCAAGCTCAGGGAGCTTTACCGGATCATGGAGGGCACCGGCTTTGAGTTCGCCTTCCGAACGATAAGCGAGGCTGCGAGGTACCAGGAGGCGGCCTCGCTCATGGGCAGGACCGTTCCTGACGACGAGATCATCGACGAGGTGGTCGTGCAGAAGATCCTCCCCAAGATCCATGGCACTCAGACCGAGGTCGGTGCGCTGCTCAAGGATCTCAAGGCCGCCTTGGACGGCCCAGGAGCAGGAACCCCGGAAGGCGGCGAGCAAGGCCATGGGACGGGAGGCTATCCTCTAAGCTCAGACAAGATCGACAGGATGATCTCAAAGCTTGAGTCATCCCAGCACACGAGCTTCATATGACAGCCTTGGAGAAGGACTACCTTCCGGCGCTTGCAGTGCGCCTCGATCTCAAAGGCGGGTCAAAAGCCTGGCTCTACAGAAGGGGCGCCTACGGTGACGTCAGCAAGGCTCAGGGCAATGGCAGGTTTGCAGAATTTGAGATAGCAGGCTTTGCAGGCGGGTGCGCCTATGCTCCGCTTGGCAATGAGCAGGCTGCTCTGCATGTGTGCCCGGGCAACCCCGCCGCGCCCATTCGCATCGTAGAGACACAGAGATTGATCGTGCGCGTGGAGGGAGGCAGCGAAGGCGCCCTGCCGACCCTGCGCAACGAGCAGAAGGTCAAGCCCGAACGCGACAAGGACTTGCTCGAGTTCAAGTTCGTCAACTACATCGGCAGGACGCACCTGACTTTCAAGGGCGGCGAGGATCTCGTGCTCGAGGTCGTGCCCTCTAAGATGGGCTACGACGAGGACTACCGCCTCCTCAACGAGGGGATCGCCTCGCACTGCGCGGAGCTGCTGCTCGATCTCGCAAGCCCCACCGCAAGCCTCTTCAGGAAGGGTCTCGAAAGCCGCCCCAGGACGCTGCTCGGGCAGTTCATCTTCTTAAGGCAGCTTGCCAGCCCCGGGGCCGTCGAGGGGATCTTCGAGGCCATCAGGCGCAATCCCGACCGCAAGCTCATCCGACGCCGCGAGATGGTGCCGTTCGGCACCGCTGCCCCGTCGCCCAAGATCTTCACCGCCCCGCTCTCGCACGCCAGGGACTGGCACAAGCTCCAGATAGGTGGCGGGACGGCCTTCGTCCCGGCCTTTTACGAGGCTGACCGCAAGGATGACTCGAACGACACCGAGGCCAACCGCTTCGTGAAGTTCGCCCTTGGCGTGTTCAAGGCGATCTGCAAGGGCGTGGCTGGCGAGAATGACGATGGCACTACCGCCAAAGGCCGCGACATCTCCCAAAGCCAGCACGAGGCGCTCGATCTCAAGCAGCGCATCGAGCTCATCGAGGACTCGCCGTTCTTCAGGTGCGTCGGCCAGATGCGCGTCATGCCTACTGGGAACCAGGTGCTGCAAAAGCGCAGCGGCTACGACCGCGTGCTGCAGATCCTCGCTCTGTGCACGATAGCCCCGGCGCTCAACTGGGATGGCGAGGCCCAGGCATTTGAAGGCGAGTCGCGCAACATCGCCCTGCTCTACGAATACTGGCTCTTCTTTGAGCTCAGCGAAATCATGGGCTCCCTGCCCGGCTGCTCGCGCCTAAAGGATGCAGATCATGAAGGCAGCATCGATGCCGTCAAGATTGCCGGCAACGGCAGCGTGGCCATCTCCTTAAAGCAAGGAGTCCTGTCCAGGCAGGCATTCGTGATCAAGCGGCATGGCGCAGTCGATCTGGCGCTCGACCTCTACTACAACCGTACCTTCAAGCATCATGACTTCGAGGGGACGCGCTACGACGGCTCCTACTCGACGATCTTCCGTCCGGACTTCACAATCTCCATCTACCCGCGCCTCAAGGGAGGCGAGGCCGAAGCAGTGCGGCGCGGCAACGTAGTGTTCCTCCACTTCGACGCCAAGTACCGCCTCGACCGCGGCAGCATCTTCGGCGGCAGCGACGCGCTTGAGCCGGACAAGGATGAAAGTGAAAGCGAGGAAGGAAACTTAAGCTGCTCCGAGCAGGAAAACGAGTACCTCGAAGAGGAGAATGCCGAGTCGGTCGAGCGCGTCTACAGGCGCGGCGATCTCCTCAAGATGCACACCTACCGCGACGCGATCCGCCGCACAGTTGGCAGCTATATCCTCTATCCATGGACTCCGCCGCCAAAGCGCGATGGCAAGGACGCCAGTCTTGGCACAACCTTCAGGGTCTACAGCGAGATCATCCCGGGCGTCGGGGCCTTTGCCTACAGCCCGGCAAACCGCACTGCCGCCCGCAAGGTGCTGTCGGACTTCATCTCCGACGTCATAAGCATTGCTGGAAGATCGATCAGTTCCTGACGTTGGTCACTGCCCTCCTACCACTCCCTGCCATGCTTCTTGGCGCTTATGTAGGCTGACAGATCGTCCTGCGTGAAAACATCCTTGAGCCCGATCCCGCAGCGGAGGTTCTTCTGGTCATAAGGGATGATTTCCCTGATGTACCCCGACACCGAATGGATTTCCTTCGACTTCCACTGCCTGAGGAAGTACAGCGTCGAGTCAAACTTGGGATCGTCAAAGAAGGCAATGTGGTAGGCCGGCACCGGATGCGGAGCGTGCGAGCCGTCCATGATCCCGTCGAACAACAGGTAGTTCCTGCCATCCATTCTCTGGTAGATGCCCTTCACCAGGACCTGCTTGCCCGTGTAGGCATCCGCTGCCTTCTTGGGATCCTTGAAGTACGCCGAGCAGATCCCCGAAAGGTATGTCTGCCCCACCACGTTGTCAAACTCGATGCCGGTCGCATCCTGCTGGAAAGGCTCCGATCTCGCTTTCTGGAAGTCAGATTCGTTCTCAGCCTTGATGCGGCCGGTAGTCATCATGAACTCGTTGGCCTTCTTGAGGGCAGTGAGGCAGCCTGAGAGCATGGGGATGGCCGCAGCAATCAGGAAAATCGTGGAAATAGCACGCACTGATTTAATCATGAAAAAAAGATATGAACCGGAGAAAGTGCCTTGAAAAGGGCTTGGAACGCCCCTAGAATAACAAGCGAGGGCGCGGGTTGGATGCCGTGCGCCCTCAGGCGGTACTGATCAATACACCGGTTGGGCCCAGAGTATCAAGACCAGGAGCACCGCCAAAAGGATCAAGGATTTCATATTCTAAGTCCTAGTCCAATTGTTGATGAAACGGCCCTGCACGCAGGCCTTCCGATGACCTGCTGACCAGGGCCACCGTTGCTCCATCGCTGGAGCATTGCGATTTTAACAAATTTCCCAAAATGGAAAGCCCTTTATTGGGCTTTTTCTTTTTTCATTGCGATCAAGCAGGCTCCCTGTTGCGTCCAAGGATCGTGAAAGGCCTTGCCGCCGAATGCCCGCCTCGGAAAATTCCTCATTAGAAGAGCTCAACGCAGCCTTGTGCGGCAAGGGGGCCCATCTGCACGCTTAGATCTTGAGGGATCAGATCCATCAATGGCGGCGCCATCAGCGTCATCCTCGTAGTCAGCCGCCTCTCGAAGGCCTGCCAGCAGAAGAAAGTCGCTATGGCCAGGCGGGCACGGAATGGCCATGCATTTCCGTCCGGCGATGCATCCTGCAAATTCAGGAAATTCTTCAAGCTTCTGGCTTGAACTGTATCGCGGCATGATCCAAGCGGTAGAAAAACCGAGGGCCCCTTCAAGGAGCCCCTGCAGGATCATGCGCTGCCTAAATCAGCACTTGAGTTCCGCCATCGCCTCGCGCATGCCCTGGAGATTGTGGCGGTACTTGTCCTCAAGCAGAAGCGAGAGCCTCGCGTAGAGCACGTCGATGATCGCGAGGAAGACGAGCCTCACGTTGGTGGACTCGCCAAAGTGCGCCATCTCAGGGCCGGTGCCCATGAGCACCACGTCAGCGAGCTTGGAGAGCGGGGACTGGCGGTGGGCGGTGAGCAGGATGATCTTCGCGCCGCGCCTCTTGGCCATCTTCGCAGAGCGGATGAGATCTACCGAGCTTCCGGAGTTTGACACCACGAAGACCACCGCGCGATCGTTGAGCGCCCCTGCCACCGTGCCCTGCTGGTGGGCGTCGGTGATGAGCTCCGTGGACATGCCAAAGCGCACGAAGCGGATGGCGATGTCGCGGCAGATGGTGCCCGAGGTGCCAAACCCGAATACGAGGAGCCTCGGCGTTGCGGCGATGAGCTGCGCCGCCTTCTCCACCGCATCGGGATCGAGCACCTCCTCGGTGGACTCGAGCCCGCGCACGATGTTCGAGAAGACCTTGCGCATGAGGCTGCGGCAGTCGTCGGACTTGGTGATCTTGCCTGAGGCGATGTCGGCGTCGGCCCCGGCCTGGGAGCCTGCAAGCGCGAGCTTGAGGCTCTGCACCCCGTTCAATCCGATCTTGCGGCAAAAGCGCGAGATGGTGGCCTCGGAGACCTCGGTGCGCGCGGCAAGCTCGGAGATGGTGAGCGTCTGGACCTCTGAAGGGTTCTGCGCGATGTAGTTGGCGATCCCGATGTCCGAGGCGCTGAGGCTGCGCGAGTTGAGCGAGAAGAGCGGCATCGCGGCGGCCGCCTCAGACAATGCGCGCGTGGCGCCCTGCTCCATCATGATCCTGTCCTCCAAACCTGCCGCGGATCTTACTACCTGCGCGACGCCAGCGCGTTGTTCACAAGCTCCCGGCGCTCCTCGAAGGCCTTGAGGTTGGAGATGACGGTGTCCGCCATGAGCTCCCTCGTCTCCTTCGTGTTGCTCGCGATGTGCGGCGTGAGCACGGTGCGGTCCGAGGCGATGAGCGCCTTGGGCACGTTGGGCTCGCTTGCGTAGACGTCAAGCGCAGCGCCTGCGATGGCGCCCGAGGTGACCGCATCGCAAAGCGCCTTCTCATCCACGAGCGAGCCGCGGGCGATGTTCACGAGCATGCCAGATGGCCCAAGGGCGGTGAGCACCTTGGCGTCGACCATGTTGTGGTTCTTCGGGGTTGCCGCAGCGCAGATGAAGAGGATGTCGCACCCGCGCGCAAGCAATTCGAGATCCGGCATCTTCTGATACCTGGGCTCGCTTGCGTAGGCGTCAAAGTAGGAGATCTGCATGTTGAAGGCCGCGAGCCTCTGCGCCAGCGCGTGCCCGATGCGGCCGAGCCCCGCGATGCCCGCGCGCTTGCCCGAGAGCTTGACGCCCTGCTTGGGCTTGAGCCCCTCGCTGTAGCTTCCGCAGCGAACGAAGGCGTCCGACTGGGGGATCTTGCGGCAGAGCGCGAGCGCAAGCGCCACGCCCAGATCCGCCACGTCCTCGGTGAGCACGCCTGCGGTCACGCAGATCCCGATGCCGCGGGCGCGGCACTCTGCAACATCAACCCCGTCGTAGCCCACGCCGAAGTTGTCGATCATCTTGAGATCTGGGAGGCGGTCAATGAGGGCCTTGGGCACCTTGCCCTTGCCGCTGGACATCACGATCTCGATGTCCTTGCCGTCGCCGATGCCGTCCTCGCCCACTACCTCGTAGCCCTTGGAGTCCAGGTACTCCTTGACCTTGGGGTTGAGCTTGACGACCGTCAGTATCCTTTTGCTGTCCATGTTCTTGCCCTTCAAAAGCTTTAGAGAACAAGGGAGGGCCGGAGCCCTCCCTCCTTGATGCAAGGCCTCAGGCTTACTTGGCGTCGCGCAGCGCGTCGATCGCCTTGACGAACTCGTCGCCGTTCTGGTCGGTGAAGATCTTGCGGACGTCCTTGGTCTTATCGACGAAGGCGCTGGCGTCGACGTTGTCGTTGACCTGGATGCCGGTCTTCTTCATCTCCTCGATCATGGTGTCCTCCTGCTTGGAGTTGAGATCGCGCTGGAAGGCGGCAGACTCATGGGCGCAGTCGAGCAGGAGCTTCTGATCATCGGCCGAGAGCTTGTCGAACTTCTTCTTGTTCATGATGACGGTGACCGCGGTGTAGGCGTGGCGGGTCATCGAGAGGTACTTCTGGATCTCGTAGAACTTGCCGGCGTAGAGGGTCGAGATCGGGTGGTCCTGGGCGTCGATGGCGCCGGTCTCCATCGCAGTGTAGAGCTCGCCGAAGGCCATCGGCACCGGGTTGGCGCCCAGCGCCTTGAAGGTCTCGACCAGCATCGAGCTCTGAGGCACGCGGATCTTGAGGCCCTTCACGTCATCGGGCTCGACGATCGGCTTCTTGCTGTTGGTGATGTTGCGGAAGCCGTTTTCAAAGAAGGCCAGGCCCTTGAGGTTCTTGTCCTCGAGAGTCGCCATCAGCTTCTGCCCCACCTCGCCGTCGAGCGCGCGGTAGGCGTGGGCCTTGTCCTTGAAGATGAACGGGATGTCGAGCACGGCAAGTTGTGGGGCCAGGCCGCTGACATTGGAACTGCCGACCATCGCGATGTCGAGGGTGCCTCCGCGGGCGCCGGAGATCAGCGACATGGTGTTGCCAAGGGTGCTGTCGAAGTAGACCTTGATCTCGATGTTGCCCTTGGAGCGCTCCTTGACGAGCTCGGCAAAGTGCTTGGCGCCCTGGCCCTGGGTGTTCTGCACCGAGACGTCAGTGCCGAAGCGCAGGATGGTCTTGGCGTTTGCGGCAGAAGAGGCGAAGGCGAGGACTGCGGCGGCGGCTGCGAGGATCTTGAAAGTCTTGTTCATGGTTGTCTCCATTGATGTTTGCATTAACTGGTTGTTGATAGGTTAAAAATCTTTCGTTACTTCCCGGTCATGAACTCAAGCGGCCCGATGATGATCTCAGGGAAGATGAGCATGAGGAACATCAGCACCACGAGGGCCCCGGCGTACGGCAGGATGCCGGCTGCCGAGCGCTCAAACGGCACGCGGGTCACGCTCGAGACCACATTGAGCACATTGCCCACGGGCGGGGTGATGAGGCCGATGGCGCAGCAGATGATGAACATTACGCAGAAGTAGATCTCGTTGATCCCGGCGGCCTGGACTAACGGCATCAGCACCGGCACGAGGATGAGTACGATCGGGATGAGGTCGAGCACCATGCCCATGACGAGCAGCAGCGCGAGGATCAGAGCCATGAGGAGGGTCGGGTGGCCGATCATGGGCTTTAAGAGCTCGGTGACCATCAGCGGCAGATCGGCGACGGTCATGAGGTAGGCCGAGACCTGGGCCGCGGCGACCATCAGCATGATCACGGCGGTGGTCTTGACGGTGTTGAGCAGGCACCTGTAGATGGACTTGAGCGTGAGCTCGCGGTACACGAAGATCGAGACCAAGAGCGCGTAGACGGAGGCGATCGCGCCAGCCTCGGTCGGGGTGAACACGCCGGTCTTGAAGCCGCCGATGATGATCACCGGGAGCATCAGCGCCCAGACGCTTGACTTGAAGGAGGCCCAGATTTCAGCGCCGGTGGCCTTCTTGGCCGCGGCGAACTTGCGGGCGCGGAAGCTCCAGACGAGGCACAGCGTCACGCCCATGAGCACGCCCGGGACGATGCCGGCCAGGAAGAGCTGGGATATGGACACCGAGGCGGTCACGCCGATGACGATGAACGGGATCGAGGGAGGGATGATCGGGGCGATGATGCCGCCTGAGGCGATGAGGCCCACCGAGCCCTCCTTGGGATAGCCGGCGCTCGACATCATCGGGAACATGATCGCGGCGATTGCGGCGGTGTCGGCAGCAGGAGATCCTGAGAGCGAGGCCATGATCACCGCAGCGATGATCACGACGTAGCCCAGGCCGCCTGCCTTGTGGCCGACGAGCTTCATCGGCAGGTCCACGAGGCGCTTGGCCATGCCGCCGACGTTCATCACGTCGCCTGCGAACACGAAGAACGGGATCGCCAGCAGAGTGAAGTTGTCGGCGCCGTTGATGAGCGACTGCGCGACGATCTGCGGGTCGAACATGTCGAGGTACCACATCAGCCCCAGGCCGCACATGAGCAGCGAGAAGGCGATGGGGATGCCGATGATGACGGAGGTGAGCAGGATCGCCAGGAAGATTGCAACTGTCATTTAAATCACCCCGCAACCTTGCCCTTGAGCGCCTGGTCGAACCCGCGCGTGAAGAAGCCGATGAGCCTTAACACGATGACTATCGCCATGCCGGCGCTGCCGACGGCGCCTGCGGCGTAGACGTAGCCCATGGGCACGCCTGCGACCGGGCTGTGGTCGGACATGTTGATGGAGGTGAGCTCGATGCTGCCCTTGAGGAAAAGCAGGCAGCAGACCAGCATCACGAGGTTCACGAACACGATGAGGAACTTCTGCACCCCCTTGGGCATCTTCTTGCGGATGAAGTCCACGTAGATGTGGTCGTCATCGCGCATCGCGATGATGGACCCCACGTAGACCACCCACACGAAGATGAAGCGGGAGACTTCCTCGCTCATCACGATGCTTGAGTTGAAGAGGAAGCGCAGGGCGACGTTTACGATCACCAAAAGCGACATCACTACCAGAAGCGCCACGACGAATCCGTCTAGCGCCTTGGATATGCCTGACATGATTGCTTGCATTTGAATTGACCTCGGATGCATGACATGTGTTTGTCACAAAGGATAGAGAAGAATGACAAGCAAATATCAGAGAGCGATCACAGTATTGACATCATCTTGTCAGAGACTTGAATGATGAATGACAAGCGTTTGTCAGAAAGCGGACAAGCTTGGGCGGATTGAAGCAAATGGGCGGAGCGGGAACGCGACGACAGTGGATGGTATGGAGTCAACGGCAGTGCAATCACGCACTAAATGAGTTGAAACGCCGCCTAGGAAGCCCTGCCTTGGCACAAGGCGCCGCCAAGCCCCGCTGCGGCAATACAATGGACTGGCGATCGCAAAGACCAATCCATCTACAAGCTTTCAAGGAATAATGCCATGATCTTAAGAAAGTCCCTCGTAGCCGCCGCCCTGGCAACCGCCATCATCACCGCCCCCATCGCAGCCGCCCTCACCTCCCCTGCAGCCTTCGCCGAGCAGCAGCAGGCTAAAGGCACCGTCTACATCCTCGCAACCGGCGGCACCATCGCGGGCGCTGCCAAGTCCGCAACCCAGACCACCGGATACAAGGCAGGAGCCCTCGGCGTCCAGACGCTCATCGACGCGGTCCCCCGGATGAAGGACTACGCGAAGATCGAGGGCGAGCAGATCGCCAACATCGGCTCGCAGGACATGACCACGGACATCTGGCTCAAGCTTGCAAAGCGCATCAACGAGCTCCTAAAGCGCGACGACGTGACCGGCGTCGTCATAACCCACGGCACCGACACGCTAGAGGAGACCGCCTACTTCCTGAACCTCGTAGTGAAGAGCGACAAGCCGGTGGTCATGGTCGGCGCGATGCGCCCTGCCACCGCGATCTCCGCTGACGGCCCGATGAACCTCCTGGACGCCGTGCGCGTTGCAACCGATCCTGAGTCCAAGGGCCGCGGCGTGCTGGTGGCGCTCAACGACACCATCAACGCAGCCCGCGCCAACACCAAGACCAACACCGCCTCGCTGCAGACCTTCTCATCGCCTGAGGTCGGCGCGGTCGGCATGATCACCGGCGGCAAGGTGCGCTACTACAGGCAGGTCGAGAGGGAGCACACCACCAAGACCCCGTTTGACGTCTCAAAGCTCGACAAGCTGCCGCGCGTTGACATCATCTACACCCATGTGAGCGACGACGGCGTGATGGCTGACGCGGCGGTCGCGGCCGGCGCCAAGGGCATCGTGAGCGCCGGCTCGGGCATGGGCTCCATCCACAAGGACACCTACCCCGCACTTGAGAAGGCCATCGCCAAAGGCGTGGTGGTCGTGCGCTCCAACCGCACCGGCAGCGGCTTCGTCGATGCCGCGCAGCAGTGGAAGGACTGCGTGACCGCGGACAACTTGAACCCGCAGAAGGCGCGCATCCTGCTCCAGCTGGCGCTGACCCAGACCAGCGATCCCAAGAAGATCCAGGAGATGTTCGACAAGTACTGATTAAGGCTTGAAGACGATGAAGGCCCGGCGATCGCCGGGCCTTCTGTTTCCTGGTTTGTTGATTTTGACCGCCAGGTTTGGGACGCCCTGCTCACTTGGCTTGCGCCATCCTGCCCATCAGGTTTGCGCAAGCACTGCTCTGCTGCCTTGCAGCATTTGGAAGCGGGCCTGTTCATCAGGTCTGCCACCCTGCCCCTTGCTGCCAGGCCATCCTGCGGCATCAGGCGGTGCAAACCTTGCAAGCAGCAGACCCCGCTTTTCTTTCAAACCTGATGAGCTGTTCCATCTCAAGCCACAGGAGGGCGCCACGCGTAGTCGCGCTTGAGATCCGCGTCGGTGATCGCACGGATCACCTTGCAGGGGTTTCCGACCGCGACGCTGTTGGACGGGATGTCATGGACCACGACGCTGCCTGCGCCGATCACGACATTGCTGCCGATGGTGACTCCCGGCAGAACGTGGACGCCGCCGCCAAACCAGACGTTGTCGCCCACGGTTATGGGCCAGGCGTACTCGAGCCCTGCGTTGCGCCTTTCAAAGTCGATGGGGTGCCCTGCGGCGTAGAAGCCGCAGTTGGGGGCGATGAAGACGTTGTCCCCGAAGGTCACCGCGACCGGGTCGAGGATCACGAGGTTGTAGTTTGAAAAGAAGTTCTCGCCTATTGATATGTTGGAGCCGTAGTCGCAGTAGAAAGGCGAGATCAGCATGAAGTTCCTGCCGGTGCGCTTGAAGAGCTTCCTGATGATCCTCCCGCGCCCTTCCTTGTCAGAGGGCTTGAGGGAGTTGTACTCAAAGCACTTGTCGGCTGCAACGAGGCGCTCGGCGCAAAGCTCCTGATCGTTGTTGGCGTCATAGAGCAAGCCCTTGAGCATCTTTTCCTTCTCGGTCATGGCCATCCCGTCTCTCCTCCTTGAATCCAGGCAGACATTGCCGCAAGAGTGATCCTAAATGAGCCTTGGCGCTTTAGCGGTGATCGCGCGCACGCGCTTGAGATGGGCGCAAGAAAGCCCCGGAGGATCGCTCCTCCGGGGCTTGATGCTTGGGCACTTCCCCAGGCTAAAAAGCCGGATCCGCTTTGGGGCTACGGATCCGGAAGCTCGCAATCATGCGATTCAAAGGGATTTCATGAAGCCGTCAGTCTGAGTTACTTCCCTCCCCTGGCGCGGTTCCAGCGGGCGTCGAGCTTCTTCAAGGCCTCGTCGAAGTCGGAGGCGGTCATGACGCCCTGGATGTACCCGCCAGAATAGAAGTCGATCTTGGAGCGGTTGATGACCTCGATGAACTTGGTGGAGTTCACAGGGGTGGTGATGATCTCAGGCTTGTAGCCCAGGTACTCGTTGAGCTGCGGCACGGCCGGCTCCTTCTTCACGAGGGTCGGGATGAAGCCTGCGATCTTGTCGAAGTCGGACTTTTCAAGCAGGAACTTGAGGTAGGCCAGGGCGTTCTCCTTGTTCTTGGAGAACTTGGAGATTGCGTAGCCCCAGTCGTGGTTCATCTGGGCCTTCAGCACGCCGGAGTCGTCGCCCGGGATCGGCATGAAGCCGATGCCCTCGGACTTGGCGCCGCGCTCCTCAAACTGGGGGATGACCCAGTTGCCCAGGTAGAACATGCCGGCATTGCCCTTGGCGAAGGTGTTCTTGGAGTCCTCCCAGGAGTTGGTCATCAGATCCTTCCCGGTGTAGCCCTAGGTGATGACCTTCTTCAAGAAGGCCAGGGACTTGTGGTAGGCGGTGTCGCCGGAGAAGGCCTTGTCCTGGTTGAGCATGTCCTCGTAGACGTTCGCGTCGCCAGCGATTACCAGCGGGTACTTGTCATACTGCTGGAGCGGCCACTGGGCGCCGAAGTTGACATAGAACGGGATCTTGCCCTTGGCCTTGATCTTCTTGCAGGCCTCGAAGAACTCGGTCACGGTCTTGATGGGCACCGAGACGCCGGCGTCGGCGAGGACCTTCTTGTTGTAGACGAGGCCTTCGACGGAGTTGCCCATCGAGATGCCGTAGACCTTGTCCTTGTCGGCCCAGGTGTCGTAGAAGTAGACGTCATCGGGCTTGTACATGCCGTTGAGCGGCTCGTAGAAGTTGGCGTACTGCTGGGACGGGACGGAAGGCAGGATCAGCACGATGTCACCGTAGTCGCCGGTGTTCATGCGGGGGCGCAGGCCGCCCTGGTAGTCGGCGAATCCTATGACCTTGACCTTCTCGACGTTGGGATAGAGCTTCTTGAACTCCTTCTCATAACGGTCGAAGGTGCCGTTCTGGACCAGATCGGTACGGTTGGTGTAGTAGGTGATGGTGCCCTTCACCTCGGAGGCATTGATGCCTTCGATGGCGTCCCCGGCATAAGCCTGGGCGCTGACCGCAAAGGGAGACGGCAGCCGCGAGGGCCGCGCAAGTCAGGGTTTTTGATGGCTTTGTTCATCTTAATAGAATTCCTTAATTGCCTTTTTGATTGTGTGGAGCGCTTTTCCCGCGTCCCACTGTTTGAAATGATAACGTTACGATTTAACTTTTTGCAATCCGTGTTTCGCATTTTGTGAACAACGTCAAGATTGTTAATTTCGTGCAAATTGGTTTTTCTTTAATAAATAACATATTCCACTATACGGAGTATCGAAAACCGTACAGTGTGTGCATCCAGTGCCCTGCCCGGCTTGCATGCGCTTTTTGAGGTTCTTCACAAAATCGTAACGTTAAGATATGAATCGCAACGTTGTCACATAAACTTCAGGTGGGCAGGATGCGACATCCTGCAGCCCATGCCAAATGGACAATCCGCATAAGAAGAAATGGCAGGAAATCAAAACAGCATGAAATCAAAGCCTACCATCATATGCGTCGCCATCGCGGCAGCCGCGCTTACCTGCGCATGCAGCAGCACCAAGAGCTCCTCATCAGGATCCAATGCAAGCGCCGCAAAGCCCGTGGTTCCTCCTCCAGGCCAGATCACCTCCTTTGTCACTCAGAAAGGCAAGGA
Organism: uncultured Aeromonadales bacterium; assembly: GCA_902776275.1. Lineage (GTDB taxonomy): Bacteria > Pseudomonadota > Gammaproteobacteria > Enterobacterales > Succinivibrionaceae > Succinivibrio. The sequence continues at coordinate 49,624 of CACYPI010000004.1, read as the reverse complement.
TCTGCTCCTGGACGGCACCCCCTTCAAAATCGCCGGCACCAACAACTACTACATGCACTACGGCACCAACGAGATGATCGACTCGGTGCTCGATGACGCCGCCGCGATGGGGCTTAACACCATCCGCGTCTGGGGCTTCATGGAGGGCGTGAGCCATGACCACTCCATGCAGCCCGAGCCTGGCGTGTATAAGAAGGCTGAAGTGAACAGCGCATGGGAGCGCCTGAACTACACCGTGGCCGGCGCCAAGAAGCGCGGGATCAGGGTCGTCGTCGTGCTCACGAACTACTGGCCTGACTTCGGCGGCATGCCGCAGTACGCCAAGTGGTTCAACAAGCCCCACCAGGAGGCCTTCTACACCGACAAGAAGATCATCGAGTGCTACAAGAAGCACATCGAGCACATGGTCAACCACAAGAACAAGTACACTGGGATCGTGAACAAGGACGAGCCTGCGATCATGACCTGGGAGCTTGCCAACGAGCCGCGCTGCGAGTCCGACAAGACCGGCAACACCATCGTCAACTGGGCCAAGGACATGTCATCCTACATCCACAAGCTCGCGCCCAGGCAGCTCATCGCGGTCGGCTCCGAGGGCTTCTTCAACCGCAAGGGCTCTGACGACTGGGCCTACAACGGCTAATCCAGCGTGGACTGGGAGCGCTTGATCGAGCTTCCTGACGTTAACTACGGCACCTTCCACCTCTACCCGTCTACCTGGGTCAAGCCGCAGGAGGAAAAGTGGGGCACGCAGTGGATCATCGATCACGCCAAGGCCGCCAATGCGGCAGGCAAGCCTGCGGTGCTTGAGGAGTACGGCATCGGCGCCAACGATCCTGAGAACCGCGACTTCATCTACCGCAGGTGGAACGACGTAGCCTTCAAGAACGGCATCGACGGGTCGATGTTCTGGATCCTGACTTCCCAGGTGGCAGGCAAGCCCGGCAACCTCTACCCGGACTACGACGGATTCCGCGTGCTGCATGACGGCAAGGCCACCGACGCAATCCTCACGAACGCCAGCCTGATGTTCCGCGGACTGCCTTACCATGATTCAAGCGAGCTATACATCGCCTCCCCGAAGGAAGGCTCGACCGTGGGCAGCGACAGCGTGAAGATCTCGACCTTCCCCTACCCTGCAAAGGGCGACTCAGTCTCCAAGGTCTCAGTGAGGCTGCTCTCGACGAACAAGACCATCGATCTCAAGGACGGCGACGGGGATGGGTAGTGGGAGGCTGACGCGAGGACCTCCGATCTCGGCTACGGCAAGGTTGACGCGGTGGCAAGCGCGACGTTTGCCAAGGCTGGCGAGGTGAAGGCAAAGTTCTCGTTCACCCATGACAAGAAGATCAATGGCTACGAGGCTGCCGCCAAGTACGACTTCTCAAACGACCTGGACGGCTGGGAGAGCGAGGGGACCTGGCAGGCCAAGTGGGGCTCGCCCGCCCTTGAGGTGTCCAATGATCTCGGGGAGCCTGCGCTCAAGCTCAACGGCTCCTTCTCCGGCGCCAATGATTGGGAGGAGATCAAATTCCGCAACATGGGTGTCAAGAAGTTCTCTAACATCCAGAAAATGGACTATACTATTTATATTCTTGCAATCGTTTCGGAAGGCGGGATCCGCCCTTATGCCGCGCTTGGCGACGGCCGGGTGAAGCTGGGCGTGGATAAGTTCCACAAGCAGTTCAAGGATCTTGAAAAAGCCTCGCTGAATGGAAAGGATTACTGGAAAGCGAAAATTGAGATCGATGTCGGAGATGCGGCTAAGGGCAAGAAGCCTGACTTCTTCATCTGCTTCGTCGCCGACCACATGAAGTACGATGGCCCGATCTACGTGGACGACATCGAGTTCCTAAGGCCCATCTACGAATGAGATAAGGGTGGCATAAGAAAAAAGAGCCATCATGCACTTAAAGGTTCTTCCCGCCGCGGTTTTTTGTAGTTCCTTGCTGCGGACTGGGAAGTAAATGGCAAACAAGCCAATTTAGCCCGGAGCGTCAAGCTGCCGGGCCTTTTTTTCTTTGGACTTCACGCATTCTTACTTCAGATTGCTCGCGCCTTTAACGGCACTGGTCACGGAAACGGCATTGCGTGCTTGAACGCGCTCGAGCTTTCCTTTACGTCGGTCTTTAAGTAACCATATTTACATCCATTTACTTCAACCCCCTATCCCGCAGCGCGCCACATCTCGCGCTGCGGGGCTTTTCGTCCCTCGAAACCATCCTGCCGCAATGACTTAAGGCATTTCCATGTGCTGATTAAAACTGCATATTCATGAATGTGAACTCTGTTCGCGCATGTGAACCATTTTCTGGTGCGAACCAAAACCATGACTTGCCTCGCTAAGTTGAAAACGAACTGAGCAAAGCTGTCCGCTTTGACCTAAAAAGGAAAAGTGGGCAGCCACGCAGATGGGCAAGTTTTCAACGCTCGGACACATACATGAACGGAACTTTTCAAAAAGCCAATGTGAAGCTGGTCAAGTCGGTGGCCAGGACCATCGACCTGATGAAGCTGTTCGTCGACGCCGGGCGCTACCTCTCGCTGCAGGACATCTGCGAGCTTATGAAGATCCCCAAGAGCAGCGCCTTCGAGCTCCTGCACACCATGATCGAAAAAGGCATGGTCGAGCCAAAAGGCGAGGGCGGCAAGCTCTACGGCCTCTCCATCATGGCATTTGAGATAGGCTCGAGCGTGGTCGAGCGCATCGGCGTCACCGACGCGGCCCGCCCCTATTTGCAGGAGCTCAACCGCACCTCGGGCGGCACCGTATTCCTGGGGATCGAGGATCATGGAATGGTGGTCTACCTCGACAGGGCCGAGGATCATTCGGTGGTGAAGGCCACGGCCAAGCTTGGGAGCAGGCGCTACCTGCACACTACCTCGCTTGGCAAGGCGCTGCTCTACACCCATTCAAACGGCGAGGTCTTGGATCTGCTGGGACCCGAGCCCTATCCCGTGAACACCCCGATGTCGCTTACGACTGGCGTCGAGGTGCTCAAGGACGCCGCCCAGAGCCGCAGCCGCGGCTACACGATGGACAACCGCGAGGACGGCCCCAACATGCTCTGCATTGGATGCGCGATCCGCGACCACACCGGCGCCGCGGTTGCCGCCATCAGCGTTGCGAGCATCTACAGCCTGATGAACCAGAGGAAAGAGGAGATCATCTCCAAGCAGGTCATGGAAACTGCCATGGAGATCTCAAGGAAGCTCGGGTTCAAGGGCGAGAGGATTTACGAGCCACAAGGCAATTGACACATCGACTTGATGGGAGGGATCTGCTAAAGGCATTTGGATATTTTTGATAATCATTTGAATAACAAATATTTCAAACAAAACCATTGGAGTACAAATCATGATTAGACACATGTTTGGCAAGTTCGCGAAGGCCGCCGCCCTGGCTGCCGCCGTCTCATTCATCGCCGCAGGCACCACTGCCAGCGCCGCCGCAAAATTCCCGCGCAAGCAGATCCAGATCGTGGTGCCCTACGCTCCTGGCGGGGCTTCCGACACCGTGGCGCGCATCTACGGCAAGGAACTTGAAAAACAGCTCGGCAAGCCCGTGGTGGTGGTGAACAGGACCGGCGCCTCCGGCGCAGTCGGCCTCGAGTCAGTCAAGAACTCCAGGCCCGACGGCTACACCATGTCGTACATGCCTGTGGAGTCCACGATGATCTCGGCCCTGGGCCTTTCGGACATCTCCTCGGATGACTTCACCTTTGTCTGCCGCATCATGACCATTCCGGCCGCGATCACGGTCTCCAAGGACGCCAAGTGGAACACCCTGGACGACTTCCTCAAGTACGCCAAGGAGAACCCGGGCAAGGTCACCGTCGGCAACTCCGGCCCTGGCTCGATTTGGAACGTGGCCGCAGCCAGCCTCGAGCAGGCGGCCGGCGTGAAGTTCAACCATGTGCCGTTTGACGGCGCCGCCCCTGCGGTCGCCGCCCTCCTGGGCAAGAACATCGATGCTGTCGCCGTCTCCCCGTCCGAGGTCAAGAGCAACGTTGACTCCGGCCAGTTCAAGGTCCTTGCGGTCCTGGGCGACAAGCGCTCCTCAGTGGTGCCTGACGTCAAGACCTCCAAGGAGCTTGGCTACGACGTCAGCGCCATGGGCTGGGGCGGCTTCGCGGTGCCCAAGGGGACTCCTGCGGATGTCGTGAAGATCCTCGACGACGCCTCGGCCAAGGTCGCCCAGAGCCAGGCCCTGAAGGACCTGCTCGCGCAGCGCGGCTTCGAGTACGCCTACTTGAACGGCAAGGAGATGGACAAGTTCGCCAAGTCCCAGCTTGAGTCCTACAAGGTCCTGATCCCCAAGCTCATCAAGAAGTAATCGCTTGAATGCACAGGCGGCGCCCAAAGGCGCCGCCTTGATTTGGAACCTTCCAGTACTTAAGGGGGATAGATGGAACGCAAATCCAAGGGCGACATCATTGTCGGCTTGTGCTTCGTGGTGGCCGGGCTGGCCTTCCTCGCAGGAGGCGTGTCGCTTGGCATTTCGGGAAAGGCGGCCGTGCCGGGGCCCGGGCCCGGGTTCTTCCCTGCGCTGTGCGCTGTCTTCAGCATTTTCTTCGGGCTGTGGATCGCCATCGAGGCAGTAAAGAAAGGCTCGGTGGACTTCTTCGGCACCGATCCCGAGCAGCTGTCAAACGGCAAGCTCATCGCTTTCGTAACCGCCGTGTTCATCCTGTTCATGGCGCTGTGGTACTTCCTGAATTTCTATGTCGGAGTGGCGGCGCTGTGCCTGCTCTACAACTTCGCGTTCGGAAGGACCTGGAAGTTCAACCTCATCTTCTCCGCGGTGATCCTGGGGCTGCTCTATTTCATATTTGAACGCCTGCTGAGCGTCCAATTCACCATCTGACCGGGGGCTGCCTATGGACATGTCTTTGTGGATCCAAGGATTCCTGAGCATCATGACCCCCGAGGTCCTGATATTCAACTTCGCCGGCGTGGTCATTGGTATCGTGATCGGAGCCCTGCCTGGGCTCTCGGCCACCATGGCCATTGCCATCCTCACCCCGATCACTTTCTGGTTCGAGCCCTCGTGCGGCTTCGCCATGCTCATCGGCGTGTGGAACTCCGCGATCTTCGCTGGCGGCATCTCTGCTGTGATCATCAATACTCCGGGCACCCCGGCGTCCATCGCCTCGACCTTCGATGGCTACCAGCTCTTCCGCCAAGGCAAGGGCGGCCTGGCGCTTGGCATCAACTGCATCTTCTCGGTGGCAGGCGGCGTGGTCTCCACGCTCTTCCTGATCTTCCTGGCCTTCCCGATCGCAAGCTTCACCGTGAAGTTCGGCCCAACCGAGTACTTCATGCTCGCGCTATTCGGCCTGACCATGATGATCTCCTGCTCTGGCAACAACGTCGTCAAGGGCATGGCGATGGGCTTTGCCGGCCTCATGCTCTCCACCGTGGGCGTGGACCCGATGCTCGCCGTCAAGCGCTTCACGCTTGACACCACCGCGCTAGTCGCGGGCGTTAGCTTCCTGCCCGTGATGATCGGCATGTTCGGCATCGGCGAGGTGCTAAACCAGATCTACGAGCACAAGAAGTCCGTGGAGGCCAGGGAGCTCAAGCTGGCATCCAGCGCCGCTGGCAACCTGGGCAGGATCCTCCCTTCTCTAAAGCAGCTTCTAGGGCTTGTCAGGCCCGCCGCCATCGCCAGCGCGGAGTCGGCGGTCATCGGCGCGATCCCGGCGGCAGGCGGCGACATCGCCTCGATCATCTGCTGGGGCCAGGCCAAGAAGCTCTCAAAGCACCCCGAGGAGTACGGCAAAGGCTCGGTCGAAGGCTTCGCCGTCTCCTGCACCGCAAACAACGGCGTGCTGGGCGGCGCCCTCACCACCATGCTGACCCTGGGCATCCCGGGCGACGCGGTGACCGCGATCCTCATTGGCTCGCTCATGATGTACGGCATGCAGCCTGGCCCGAAGATGTTCACCGACAACGCCGACTTCGTGGTCCAGATCATGCAGCTCATGCTGCTCTCGAACGTCGCGATCTTGATCTTCGGACTCATAACCGCGAAGGCTTCGGCGAAGATCCTGAACGCCCGCCCCGAGACCGTGTGGGTCGCGGTGTGCGTGCTCTGCGCTGTGGGCTCCTACGCCCTGAACAACTCCTTCTCGGACGTGATCATCATGGGGCTTGCCGGCATCGCCGGGTTCTTCTTCAAGCGCGGCGGCTACGCACCGGGTCCGTTCATCTTGGGACTGCTCCTGGGCGGCATGCTTGAGTCGAACCTCAGGCGCGCGCTGGTGCTCTCCCAAGGATCGCTCATGATCTTCGTGGAGCGCCCGGTGACGCTGGTGCTCCTGATCCTCATCGTCCTCACCCTTTTCTACCCGCTCATCAAGAAGCGGTTTATTACTAAAGCGAAATGAATGCTGTTGGAGAACAACCATGTCAGAAAACGTACTGGAAAAGCTTGACAACATAGGCATCCTGCCTGTGATCACCATCGACAAGGCAGAAAGGGCCGTCCCCCTGGCCCGCGCCCTCAAGGAGGCAGGGATCCCCGCCATGGAGGTGATGTTCCGCTCTGCAGATTCTGCCGAGAGCATAAAGAGGATCACCGCCGAGGTCCCTGGATTCATCTGCGGCGCCGGAACCGTGCTGACCTCCGATCAGGCACGCACCGCCGTCAAGTGCGGCGCCCAGTTCCTGGTGGCCCCGGGGCTTGACCCTGAGGTCGTCAAGGCCGCTGCCGAGCTCGGCGTGCCGATGATCCCCGGCTGCACCAACCCCACCGACTTCGGCAGGGCCAGGCAGCTCGGCTGCAAGGTCATCAAGTTCTTCCCGGCGATCCAGAACGGCGGCGTCAAGACCATGGAGCTCATCGGCGGCCCGTTCCCCGACATCCGCTTCGTGCCCACCGGGGATCTCGTCTGCGAGAACGCCTTCGAGTACCTGCAGTTCTGGAAGGTCGCGTGCGCCGGCGGCGACTACATGCTCAAGTACGACGACATCTACAACGACCGCTACGACAAGATCAGGGAGGATGCCGAGAACACCGTGCTCTCCTACCTGAATTTCCACATCGTGCACATCGGCGTCAACGCCAAGAGCTGCGATGAGGCGGAAAAGGAGACGAAGGAATTCGCAGACATCTTCAAGGCCCCGCTGCGCGACTGCGGCAAGAGCTTCATGGCTGGCGGGCTGTTCGAGGCGATGAAGGCCCCGTTCTACTATGAGAACGGCCACATCGCCGTTGGAACCCGCGACGCCAGGCGCGCCTACTGGTACCTAAAGCGCCGCGGCTACGAGTTCATCGAGGACACCGTGTCCCACGACGACAAGGGCAGGATCATCTGCGCCTATTTGAAGAACCCCGTCGCAGGCTTTGCAATCCACCTGCTGCAGGACTGAATTTCTACTAAACCAAGGAGTTTGAGATGAAACTGATGTACGGAGTCATCAATGCGATGACCACGCCCTTCAACGAGGACGGAAGCATCGACACCGAAAGCCTCAAGAGGCAGGTCGACTTCCAGATCGAGAAAGGCACCAATTGCCTCTACCCTCTGGGCACCACCGGGGAAATGTACCTGCTGTCGGTTGAAGAGCGCAAGCTCGTGGCCGAGACTGTCATCAAGCAGGCGGCCCACCGCTGCATCGTCTACGTTCACGTGGGCGCGATGACGACTGCCGACGCGGTCGAGCTCGCCAAGCACGCCAAGGCCGCCGGCGCCGACGGCATCGGCGCGGTGACCCCTAGCTTCTTCGGGGCGAGCGACCGCGCGCTCATGGAGTACTACAAGGCGATCGCCAATGCCGTGGGCCCTGACTTCCCCCTCTACCTCTACTCGATCCCGCAGTGCTCGACCAACGACATCAGCCCGGCGCTCGCCGCGAAGATCGCCGAGGAGTGCCCGAACGTGGTCGGCATCAAGTACAGCTACCCCGACATGGTGAGGATCCTCAACTACATCAACATCAAGGACGGCAAGTTCTCGGTGCTCGTAGGCCCGGACAGGCTGTTCCTCGCCGCGCTGGTCAGCGGCGCCCAGGGCTGCGTCTCCGGCTGCGCGGGCCCGATGCCCGAGGCTTTCGCCGCAGTCTACAAGGCCTACAAGGACGGCGATCTGCTGAAGGCCCGCGACCTGCAGCGCAAGGCCAACAGGATCATCGACATCTTGAAGGCCGGCGCTGACATGGGCATCTTCAAGGAGGTCTTAAGGCGCCGCGGCGTAGTGAAGAACGCCCTGATGAGGCGCCCGCTGCTTGAGATGGAAAAGGGCGAGGCCGACAAGCTCTGGAAGGAGATTTCTCCTTACATCTGAGCTTGAACCGAAGGCCGGCAATGCCGGCCTTGATGCAGAACCGGCAGGAGCCTTCAAATCCCTGCCGGTTTCATTTTGCATTTAGCGCGATGCCGCGCCCGCCCTATTCGATGTTGCGGTGGCGCGACTCCATCTTTTGGGGATCGACCCCGAGCTCCTTCTCCATGAGCATCACCGCGATGTCGGAGAGCATGAAGAGGTGCTGCTCAAAGAGGTTGCCCATCGGCTGCCCTGAGGGTACGCACTCGCTGTCGGTGCCCTTGAACACCGCAGCCGGCACGAAGAGCATCGCATCGGCAAGCCTCGAGGCCGTCGAGCCGCGCTGCGCCGTGATGAGGAATATGAACGCGCCGGTCTTCCTGGCGTTCTCAGTCACCTGGTTTAGGTGGCCGATCTCGCCGCGCCCGTTCACCACGATGAAGAGATCGCCCTTCCCCATCCCCGGACAGGTGTCCTCCCAGATGAAGTGCGTGTCCTTGCCAAGGTGCATAAGCCGCATCGCGAACGACTTGGCGGCAAGCCCGGCGCGCCCGACGCCTGCGACAAAGACCCTCCTTGCCCTGGCGACCGCCTCGGACAAGGCCATGAGGCCATGGAGATCCTCCCTTACAAAGACCATCTGGTGCTCTTTCAGCACCATGCTGCACAGGGCCTCGAACTGTTCCCTGAACTCCCCGCTGTCCATCAAAACTCCCCTGGGTGAAAAGATCGCGCTACAGCACTGTAGCCTCGATGCCAAGAGGCAGGAGCGAAGCCTTAAGCCCTGCTCCCGCCCTCCTGCCCCGCGCGCTATTCGATGTTGCGGTGGCGCGACTCCATCTGCTTGGGGTCGACACCGAGCTCCTTCTCCATGAGCATCACCGCGATGTCGGAGAGCATGAAGAGGTGCTGCTCAAAGAGGTTGCCCATGGGCTGGCTCGAAGGCACGCATCCGCTGTCGGTGCCCTTGAACACGGCAGCCGGCACGAAGAGCACTGAGTCAGCAAGCTTCGAGGCCGTCGAATCCCGCTGGCCAGTGATCACGAAGATTGTGGCGCCGGTCTTTCTGGCGTTCTGCGTCACCGTGTTGATGTGGCTTATCTCGCCGCAGCCGTTGACCACGATGAAGAGATCTCCCCTGCTCATCCCCGGGCAGGTGTCCTCCCAGATGAAGTGGGTGTCCTTGCCAAGGTGCATGAGCCTCATCGCGAACGACTTGGCGGCAAGCCCCTCGCGGCCCACGCCCATCACGAAGATCTTATTGGCTTTGGCTACCGCCTGGGTCAAGGCCATGAGGCCCTTGAGATCCTCCTTCTCGAAGACCTTGCGGTGCTCATCGAGCACCGTCTTGCTCAAGTTCTGAAACTGTTCCTTGAAATTGCTGCTGTCCATCAAAACTTCCTTTTGCTTCAGGCAGGATCCCCTGCCCTGAGCCAAAAACGGCCGGCGCAAGGCCGGCCGCATGAACTAATCAAAAGCCATCAGTTGAGGGTGGCGTCGAGCGCCTTGAAGATGAGCGCGCCGACCACCGAGCCCTGGTCAACCTTGCCGAGCACCTGATCGCCGTAGTAGACGGCGCGGCCGAACTTCGGCTTCATGTTGACGGTGGCGTCCCTGCCTGCTGCGGCGGCTTTGTCGGCCTCCTTGGCGGCCTCGGCAGCGCCCTTGCCGGCTGCAACCGCATCTGCGAAGGCCTTGGACCCGGGGCCCAGTGCATCGACGATGGTGCGGTCGCCCTCATTGGCCTTGCCGCGGTGCTTGACGCCCTCGGTGAAGCCGTTGATGAAGGCTGCGAGATCCTGATCTGAAAGCTCGGTCTTGCCCTTCACCGCCTTGCCGGCGCCCATGAAGCCGCTTGCAACCAGGGTGCCCATGGTGGAGGGAACCTTGCGCGACATCGCCATGCCCGCCTGCGCGGTGAGCTTGCCGATGTCGGTCTCGGAGGACTTGCCTGCAAAGTCGGAGGCCTCAGCGAAGCCTGCGGTCATGGTAAGGCCCAGATCGCCGTCGCCCAGCGCCGAGTCGAGGTCGATGAGGTACTGCTTGTTCTCTTCCATCAGGTCCGAGCAGGCCTTGATGAACTTGCGGAGCTTTTCAATGTCAAATGCCATTTTTGCCGCCTCTCAGAGCTGGTTTTGCGAAAGGAACGGGGTCTCGAACGGCATCTTCAGGTACTTCTTGAGCTCGTCGTCGAGCTTGAGCAGCGATATAGACATGCCAGCCATATCCATGGAGGTCGCGAACTCGCCCACATAGACGTTGAAGATCTTGATGCCCTTGGCCTTGAGGATCTGGTCGACCTTGCGGTAGACGATGTAGAGCTCCTCGCGCGGGGTGGCGCCCAAGCCGTTGACCAGGACGGAGACCTCGTCGCCCTTCACGTAAGGGAGGTCGGCGAGGATCGGCTCGACCATCTGCTCGACGATCTCATCGCAGGGCTTGAGATCCTCAAGCTTGATGCCCGGCTCGCCGTGGATGCCCATGCCGATCTCCATCTTGCCGTCGGGCAGCGAGAAGTTGGCCTTGCCCTTCTCCGGGATGATGCAAGGGGAAAGGGCCATGCCGCAAGTGCGAACGTTGGCCGCAGCCTTCTTGGCAAGGCGCTCGACCTCGTCGAGCGAGAGCATCGACTCGGCAGCCGCGCCTGCGATCTTGAAGACGTAGAAGATGCCCGCGACGCCGCGACGCTTGCCGGCGTTGTCCTTCGGGGCGGAGAGCACGTCGTCGCCGGCTGCAAGCTGGCGCACCTCGATGTCCTCCATCTCGGCCATGTCCTTGGCCATGTCGAAGTTCATGATGTCGCCGCCGTAGTTGCCGTAGATGTACAGGACGCCTGCGCCCTGGTTGATCTCGCGGGTGACGTTCATCATCTGGTCGGGGCTCGGGGACTGGAAGACGCCGCCGACCGAACAGCCGTCGAGCATTCCCTTGCCGACGTAGCCCAGGAACAGCGGGAGGTGGCCCGAGCCGCCGCCGGTGGCCAGCCCCACCTTGCCTTTCTTCTTGTACTTGCTGACGAGGCAGCGCTTGTCGCCGTTGACGAAGGTCACCTTGTCAGGCGCTGCGGCGTAGAGGCCCTCGAGCATCTCGTCCACGTAGTTCTTGGGATCATTTACCAAACGTTGCATGATTGACTCCTTGGCATATTTGCTTGTGATTCCTGGCAGGAGCCCGTCCAGGGCGCCTGCCTTCTAAATGCTTAATTGCTGTTTTTCCTTTCAAGCCGCGCCTTCTTGATCTTGGGCACGGCGCCCTTGACGATTACCACCACGATGATGATCAGGCCCCACATCGCAGTGATGAGGAACGAGTCCACGCCCATCAGGTTGAGGCCCGAGGAGATGAACTGCAATATGATGACCGCGATGACGGTTCCCGCCACCTTTCCGAAGCCGCCGAACGGATTCACGTTGCCGAGGAACCCGGCGAGGATCGAGACTAGGAGGTAGGACGAGGCGTAGTCGGCCTTGACCGAGTTGAGTTGGCCGATCATCACGAGCGAGCAGAGCACGGCGAAGAACGAGGAGAGCATGTACTGCTGCACCGTCACCTTCACGAGGCTCACGTTCGAGTAGCGCGTCGCCTGCTGGTTGGACCCCATCATGTAGAGCTCATGGCCGAAGGACGTGCGGTTCAAGATGAAGCTCGCCACCGCCGCGCCGATCACGAAAATGATGAGAGCGCTGGGGATCCCGAGGATCGTGCTGTTGCCCAAGGCGAGCACCGACTGCGGGAAGTCTGAGATCGTGTAGCCCTCGGTGAGCCAGACGTTCACGCCGCCCACGATGCTCATCGTGCCGAGCGTGACCAGGATGTCCGGGATCTTCAAAAGCGAGATGAAGAGGCCGTTGATGACGCCCACGAGCATTGAGCAGATGAAAGCCCCGATGATGCAAAGGAGCACCACCGCACCCGAGGCGTCGAGCATCGAGCCACCCGCCATCGACTTTATGAGCACCGCGATCATGATGCCGTTGAAGTTGGCCGTCGCGATGATCGAGAGGTTGATGCCGCCTGAGAGCATGGCGATCATCATGCCCAGCGAGAGCAGCCCCAGGATCGGCAGCTGGTAGGCCATCGACGAGAGGTTGTTCATGGCCACGAAGTCGTGGCCGTCCATTGCCCACATCAGCAGGTAGACCGCGACCATCAGGATGAGGATCACGAAGTTCTCCGAGATGATGCGCGGCACGCTGCGGCGCTTGACGTGTTCGTTCATTTTCAGTCCTCCTTGACCTGCACGCGGACCTGGGAGTGCTTGCGGTGCAGATCCTGCAGGGCGTTCACCGAGACGGACAGCAGGATCACAATGCCGGTGAATATCTGGTAGAAGAAAGGCGAGATCTTCATCAAGGTCAGGCCGTTGCTGAGCACTGCAAAGAGCAGCACGCCCAGGAAGGTGCCGAGCACCGTGCCGCGGCCACCGGTGACGGACGCGCCGCCCAGCACCACCGCCGCGATGACCTCCATCTCATGGCCGACCATCGAGTTGGGGACCACGGACTGGAAGACCGCGCACTGGATGAGGCTGGCAAAGCCGGCCATCGCGCCCACGAAAGTGTAGATGAACAGCGTGGTGCGGCAGATGTTGAAGCCAACGCGGCTTGCCGAGAGCTGGTTGCCGCCGATGGCCACGATGCTGCGCCCAAGCACGGTGTGCTTGATGAACAGGTGCACCAGGATGCACAGCAGGAACCAGAACGCGGTGCCCACGCAGATGCCCACCTCGGCGCCAGAGGCATTGACCATCGGGAAAATCTTGGTGTCGGAGAGGAAGGAGAAGCTCTCGGGGATGTCGTAGAGCAGCTCGCCCTCGGTGATCACGTAGAGGAAGCCGATGTAGATGCTGTTCGTGGCGATTGTCACGATGATGGCGGTGATGTGGTAGTAGTAGATGATCACGCCGTTGACCAGGCCGAGCAGCGCGCCTATCACCATCGTGGCGATGATGGCGAAGAACACGTTGTCCACCTCGTACTCGACGAAGAAGTAGACCACTACGTACTGCGCCACCTGCGCGATGGCGGTGAACGACAGGTCGAATCCGCCGGAGAGCAGGACTATCAGCACGCCCAGTGAGAAAATGCCCAGCACCGTGAAAGACTTGAGCAGATCGGCGAAATTCTCCACGGTCAGGAAGTTGGGGTTCACGACGGTGATGGCCAGCGAGAACACCACGATGAACATGAACAGGAAGAATTCCCTGGATTTTACGAATTTAAGCAGCATTGTCCTAAGCCTCCACTACTGCGCGATGATCTGCTGCAGCTTTTCCTCGGTGAGATCCGAGGTGTTGCACACGGCAGTTATGCGGCCATGCGACATCACGGCGATGCGGTCGCAGTTTGACAGGAGCTCGGGCAGCTCGTCGGAGATGAAGACGAAGCCCATGCCTTCCTTGGCCTTCTCGTGCACCGTGTCGTAGATGCCGCTCTTGGCTCCTACGTCGATGCCCACGGTCGGGCTGTCGAGGATCAGGATCCTGGGGTTGATGGCCAGCCACTTGGCGATCACGACCTTCTGCTGGTTGCCGCCTGAAAGCGAGGAGATCGGCTGTGAGACCAGGCCGTACTTGACCTTGAGCTCGTCGAGCAGTCTTAAAGCCAGCTCCTTGTAGAGCTTGAGGTTCAAGACGCCGAAGAGCCCTGAGAGGCGCTTTAGCGAGCAGATGGTTGCGTTGCGGCGGATCGATTGCGCAAGCACGAGGCCCAGTGCCAGGCGGTCCTCAGGGACGTAGGCGAATCCGGACTCGACGGAGGAGTGGATCGACGAGCAGTCAACCTCCTTGCCATCGACCTTGATGGTGCCGCTGTCGGCAGGCTCGGCGCCGAACAGCGCCTTGGCAAGCTCGGTGCGCCCCGAGCCCAGCTGGCCTGCGATCCCCAGAACCTCGCCTTCATGGAGCGTGAGGCTGATGTCCTTGAAGTTGTTCTTCTTGGAGAGGTGGGAGACTTCGAGCAGGACCTTGTCCGGGTTCGAGTTGGAGTCATAGTGCTTGTAGGTGAGCTCCTTGCCGAGCATCGCCTTTTCGATGGCACCGATGGTTAGCGTCTCGTCGTTCTTGTAGGTGCCGATGAGATGGCCGTCCTTGAAAACGGTCACGCGGTCGCACACTTCTTTGAGCTCGGTGAGCTTGTGGGTGATGAAGACGAATGACACGCCCTTTGCCTTCAGGGTCTTCAAGATCCCGAAGAGGTGCTCGATCTCCTGCGTAGTGAGGGCCGTGGTGGGCTCATCGAGGATGATGAGGCGCGTCTTGTTGAACAGCGCCCTGATGATCGCCACGAGCTGCTGCTTGGCAATCGGGAGCTCGTCGAGCGTCGCGTCGAGGTCGAGCTCGATGCCGAGCTCCTTGATGATCTCCTCGACGCCCGCGCGGTACTGGGCGCTGCGGACAGTCTTGCTGCCTGAGGCCAGGACGCGGCTTAAGTAGATGTTCTCGAACACCGAGAGATTCGGGAACAGCGATAAATCCTGGTAGATGATGCCTATGCCGTACTTCATGGCCTGGGCCGGGGAGTACGGCGGCTTTTCCTCGTCATCGATGTAGATTTTGCCGGAGGTTTGGTGCTCGGCGCCTGCGATGATCTTCATCAGCGTCGATTTGCCGCACCCGTTGACTCCCGCCAGGCCGTGGATCTCGCCCTTCTCCATGTCGAAGTCGACATGGTCGAGGGCGGTGACGCCTCCATACCTTTTAGTGATCTGCGAAGCTTTAAGTAGCATGGGTCTTCCTTCATGAAAAATGCCGCCGGGCTTCGACCAGGCGGCATCCTGCCCTTTTCAGGATCTTGTTATTGCGATTTTTTAGAAGTCAAGCTTGTCGACGTTGTCGATGGTGACCTGCAGCGGCTGGTCGAAGATCAGGGTGTTGCCCTTGATCTCAGGCTTGCCGAAGCCCGGAACCTCGAAGCCCGGCTTGATCTGATCCTTCTTGCCGTCGAGGACCATCTTGGCGATGTAAGCCTGGACGCGGGCGGCCTGGGCAGGATCCCAGAGCAGGCCCTCGGTCATGTAGCCGGCCTTGATGTCCTTCCTGCCGACGTTAGGAGTGGTGACGCCCAGGACAACGATCTTGTTCTTGAGCTTCTTCTCCTTCAGGGCCTTGGCGACGCCAGGGGCGCCCTCGGAGCCCATGCAGATGATGCCGACCAGATCAGGGTAGGTCTTGAGCAGGTCAAGCGCAGTTTGGCGGGAGGCGTTGCGATCCTCGGACACCGGGTACTTGTTGATGAACTTGAGCTGAGGGTACTTGGCCTTCTGCTTGGCGATGGCCGCATCAGCCCACTTGTTGTGGGCAGGGACGGTCAGGGAGCCGACGTAGATGGCGTAGGAGCCGGCCTTGCCCTTGGAGTACTTGACCAGCTCGTCCATCATCAGCTCGCCGAACTTGGTGTTGTCGAGCATCTCGACGTCGTAGTCGGCATTGACCTGATCAGGGGACTCCTGGGTCACAACCGCGATGCCCTTCTCCTGGGCTTTCTTGAAGGAAGGCTCAAGCGACTTGGCGTTGTTCGGGACAACGAGCAGAGCGTTCACGCCCTTGGCGATGAAGTCCTCGATGATGCGGACCTGCTGGGCCTCGTCGGCGGTAGGAGCTGCCGAGTAGACGCCCTTCATGTTGTTTTCCTTGGCTCCCTGCATCACGCCGGCGCTGTGGCGGATGAACCAGGGGGTCCTGTCCTTGCCGACGCCCGCGATTGTGTACTGGGCATCAGCAGCAGATGCCGCCGTGGGGAAAGCGGTTGCCGCGCACATGCAAATGCCAAAAGCGACAGCGCTAACGAGTAAGCCTTTCTTCATATGGAAACCTCCAAAGCTATAAGACAGCAGACTCATAATTGCGCAATCGCGCAAACAGATGTAAGACGAGTTTTATGTTTTGTTATGCAAAGCAAATATTCGGGAAGAAAAGCGTTTGAAGTTTGACACGGATCTACATTTGCGCAATTCTAAGGGCTGTGTTGATGCAAGATGCTTGTATCTGCCTTATAGGAAGGGCTGTTGCAAAGGCAAAGCCGCCTTGGCAGACGCAAAAACAAACAAGGAGACATGAAATGAAGACCGTGAAAGCGCAAGAGCTTGACCCTGTGAAATTCGCCCAGTACGGAGAGTACGTTGACCTGCTGCACCCCAGCGGGCAGCACTTAGGCGGCTTCTACCACGATCACCTGATCTTCCCGGTGTCAGGAGTCATGCCGATGGCCTATTCTCCGCTCGTGGTGGACAAGCCTGAGCGCATGATCATCGACAAGGACGAGTACCACGACGATACCGGCGAGCTCTCGCTGTGCCTCGACGACGACGTGGTGATCCACGTGACCACGGCATCCTCGGATCCGCACCCCCAGGACATGGAGGCCTTCATCGTCCCGCGCGGAACCCTGGTCGCCATCAAGCCGGGCGTCTTCCACATGTGCTCGTACCCGGTCCATGAAAAGCAGGCCCATATCCTCATCGGCCTGCCCGAGCGCACCTACAAGCGCGACTGCGTGGTCGTCGAGTACAAGAGTGAGGATCAGGTTGAGATAGTGCTGTAGAGGGAAATCCAGGCACTTGCAAAGCAGGTGCGGCCAATGCCGCGCCTGTTCTTTCAGACAGGCCTTTCTAGCCTAGCCCCAAGTAGTGGTCGAGCTCCTGCAAGCACCCGTCGTCCAGCCCTAGCGCCTTCAAGAGTTCCTTCTGGAGCTCATTGGGCTCCTGCGCAGGCGCCCAATGCCCGCCTTCCCTTGAAAACGGAAGCTTTGACAGCTCTGCGTACGCCTCCTCGATGCAAAGCTCGTCCGGGTGCCAATGTGAAAGCTCCCTCTTGAAGCAGAACCTCAGGCAGAGCGCCACGAACATCGCCATCTGCTCGTTTTCAACCGGGCTGTCCTGGCCGGGCTTCTGAAGATTAACCATGCTTAAGTAAGCTGCCGCGCGACGTGTCGAACTCAATCTCCAGCTGATCCTTGCTGCGATAGGAGGAGAGTAGGTAGTCATCCGGCCAGTCCTTCATCGTGGTGAACAAGGCGCAGGCGCCGCACATGTGCATCGCGTCATTGAATGCCTCGATGTCTTCCTCATACTCAAAGCCTGCGGCATTGCCGGAGTTGCGCACGTGGAAGAAAGGCTCGAAGGAGGCGGCCTCGCGGTTCTCAGGCAAGAGCGGGTTGGGCACGCCGTTTGGGAAGTTCCCGTCGGGCTCGAAGTTGAGCTTCACAATGTCAAACAGGAGGTATTTTGCGATGGCCTCGGCCATCCTGCCTCCGATGCCGTTGCCGGTGTTGCAGACGATCTTCAAGGGCTTGAGCGACTTGAGGTCGAGGAAAGATGCGATGTGCCTGGCGTAGTCAGCGTACACGTCCTCGCGCCTGACCCCAGACTTTCAGGCGTCCTCGTCGGAAGCGGGACTGAACTCCGCCGAGGCGACCAGATCGCGAATGTCGTTGGGACCTGTGTCGCCGCTGATGGGGACGCTGCCGCGGCGCACGAACTTCATGCCGTTGTACTGCTTGGGGTTGTGGGAGGCGGTGATCATGATGCCGCCGTCGGCGTCGAAGTGCGGGGTGGCGAAGTAGATCATCTCGGTGCCGCACATGCCGATGTCGATGACATCGGAAACGCCGCCCTCGGCAAAGCCGCGCATGACCGCCTCTGAAAGCTCAGGCGACGAGAGCCTGATGTCGTGCCCGACGACCACCCTGCCGGCCTTCACGTATTGCGCGAAAGCCCGGCCGATCCGGTAGGCGATGGCAGCGTTGAGTTCATCGGGAACCACGCCGCGGATGTCGTAGGCCTTGAAGGAGCTGACTCCGTATTTTGGCATTGTGTCGCCCCTCTAAAATCGTAACGTTACCTTTTTATGAACACTGTATTGTATTTGCAAGATTTGTTTTTAAATATCGTTATTGTGTGATCGTGATCAAATATCAAATGTAAGCGCTTACTTGAACTATCTGACCTGCTGAAAAGTAGTTAGTCATGAAGCATATGAAACAAAAATGCTATCGTTTGGGTATAATCGTAAAAAACGCAATTTCAGTCATTTATTGTAATTTTTCCTCATCCAACATATTGGAATCTGGCACAAAAACGTCGCATATAACGCTTTTTTACGCAAAAAAAAACGCAACTGCTAATTCTCTTCTAATTTTTCATGAGATAAATTTCAGGTATAACAAGAATAAGTGAAAAACAGACAGGATCAGGAGTCTCCTGCAATGGCTCATACGACACTAAAGACTATTGCCGAATACACGGGGCTTTCGGTAACAACTGTTTCAAGGGCGCTGAAAAACGGCGACGACGTCAAGGAACCCACCAAGGAAAAGGTTAGGGAGGCGGCGCGCAAGCTCGGCTACGCCCCCAACCTCCAGGGCCTTGGCTTGCGCACCGGACGCAACTACAACATCTGCTGCGTCATCCCGATGATGAAGAAGACCGACATCGTTGGCGACATCGGTTCGCTTTCGCTGCTCTCCGGCGTGACGCGGGGCCTTGAGAACACCCCCTACCACATGTCGGTAGTGCCCATCGGGGACTCGCAGGATCCGCTCGAGCCCATCAAGTACGTGGTCGAGTCGAACCTCGCAGGCGGGATCATCTTCAACAACACCAAGCCCAACGATCCGCGCGTGACCTACCTCCACGAGCGCCACTTCCCGTTCATCTCGTTCGGGCAGACCGAGATGTCGGTGGACCACGCCTTCGTGGACATCGACAACTACGACGCCGGCTTCCGCGCCGTCGAGTACCTCTACAAGCAGGGATGCAAGCGCATCCGCATGGTCACCGCAGTCAAGGACTACACCTACGTGTGGCACAAGTACTACGGGGTCAAGCGCGCGGCCATGGAGTACGGCTTCGCCTTCAACGACGACTGCCTCATCTACGACTCCTACGCCAACGACTACCGCGCCTTCGCCCGCAAGATCTTCGCGCAGGAGGACTACCCGGACGGCCTGTTCTGCGGCTCAGCCCTCTCGGCGCTGGGCTTCATCGCAGGCGCCACCGACAACGGCCTGGTGGTCGGCAAGGACGTCAAGATCATCTGCCTCGAGACCTGCGCGCTGGCAACCCAGTTCGTGCCTCCGGTTCCGGGGCTCAGGCAGGACTTCATGGGCGTGGGCATCAAGCTCGCCCAAGGGCTCTTGAAGCTCATCGACGGCGAGGATCCCAAGAAGCTCCAGCTCATCGAGAAGGTCACCTTCATCGACAGGTAGCCAATCGTTCCTGCGCATCCAGATTCCCACCTCGTGCGCAGAGGCCGTTGCAAAGTCATCCAGCCATTCCATAGCCATCCTGCCCATGCCAAGAGGCATGGGCAGTGAGCCTCAAGGGCGCTCATTTTGGCTCTCTCACCCGCCTGGATGAAACAGCACCGCATCCCCGCGCGGCTTTCGATTTCCTCCCCTTTTGATGCATCAGGGCGCTTATCCACAAGCATTTGGCACTGTGGAGCCTGATCAAATGGAAGATGCCTAAAATCGCCTGCCTGCATGCGCCATTAAAAAAAAGACCCGCATGCGCGGGCCATAAAGGGTAGTTTCAGACATTCGTAAAAAGGAATGGAGGCTCAGGCCTTCTTGTTTACGAGATCCTCGTAGAACTCATAGGCTTCCTTGTCAGTGAAGCCCGAGTGGACGATCTTGTTGACCGCCTTGCACATCTCGACGCTGTGCTGGCTCTGGAAGATGTTGCGACCCATGTCGACGCCATGCGCGCCGTGGGAGATCGAATCGTAGGCGAGCTTGAGCGCATCCTTTTCAGGCAACTTCTTGCCGCCGGCGACGACGATCGGCACCGGGCAGGCGGCGACGACTTCGTCGAAATCCTCGCAGTAGTAGGTTTTGACCAGGTTCGCTCCCAGCTCGGCCAGCATCCTGGTGGCGAGCTTGAAGAACTTGGGGGTGCGCTCCATCTGCTTGCCGACTGCGACGACGCCCAGGATGGGGATCGAGTAGCGCTGCCCGATGTTGACGGCCTTCTCGAGGTTGTCAAGCGAGCTCAACTGGCCGTCGCCGCCGATGAAGGTCTGGATGGCCAGGCAGTCTGCGTTGAGCCTAACGGCCTCTTCAGCATCCACGGCGAGGATCTCGTGGGAGAGATCATCCTGGACCATGGACGAGCCGGAGGTGGCGCGCAGCGCCACCGGCTTGCGGCAGGCCGGATCGATGCAGGTGCGCAGCGCGCCCCTGGTGCACATCAGGACGTCGATGTACGGCATGAGCTTGGGCAGCAGCAGATCCAGGCGCTCAAGGCCCGATACGGAGCCCATGAAGTACCCGTGGTCGAATGCAAACATGACCGTGTTGCCGCTTGAGGGCCTGAAGATGTTTGCAAGGTGCTTTTTCATGCCCCAGTCAAGGGAGTTGGCGCCTTTGACGTAGAACCCCTTGTTGTTGGCAAAGGGCACGTCGGTATGGTAGTCATGGGCAACTTTGAGGCCTTCTAGATCAGCCATTTTATTTCCTCCAAAAAGGTTCCGCCTTCCTGGCGGAACCGTGGTGACGGATGTGAATCCAATAAATCAGAAGTTGTACTTGTCGACGTTTGCCTTAGTGAAGACCAGGCGCTCAGGGAGCAGCACTACGCCGTTGTTCTCGGCAGCGGTCTTGGCGCCGGGCACGAGCGAGTCGTTGGGCAGGACCTTGAGCTTGCCGATCTCGGGGAGATCGATCTCATCGCCAACCTTGACCTTGTTGCCGGCGGCAAGATAGGCGCCAAGATAGGTGCCGATGGCGCCCTGCAGGCCGCAGTCCCACAGGCCCCACTCCTCGATGATGTCGCTGTGCGCGAAGTTCTTGATCGACATCGGCGAGGCGAAGCCGGTGATGGTGATCTTGCTCTTGTCGAGCTTCTTGTTCTGCGCGGCGGTCAGCTGGCCGGGCAGCGCGGTCGAGTCATTGCAGATGATGAGGTCGATGTCCGGGTGGGCCTCGAGGATCGAGGCGCCGATGGAGACGGCCTTCTCAGCATCCTGCTCGGAGTAGTAGTTGTCAGGGGCGACATTCACCCAGTTGGGGTAATGCTCCTTGATGTACTTGGCGCCCTCGCGCTGCCAGGAGTTCTGGTCGGCGACCGTGGCCTGCGAGTAGTGCCAGCAGTACTTGACGGCCTTGGTCTTCGGATCGACGCCGCGCTTTTGCAGCGCGTCAACGCCCATATCGACCAGCATCTTGCCTAGGATGTCCGGAGTGCCCTGCGAGACCATGAGGGTCCTCGAGGTGTCGCCGACATCCGAATCCCAGGTCACGACGGTGACGCCGTCCTTCTGGGCGCCGTCGAGGGCCTTGTTCAGGCCGCTGGCGTCAACAGACGAAATGCAGATCGCATCGACGCCGCGCGCGACGGCCTGGTTGATGACGTTGACCTCGTCGGCGACCGAGGCGTTGGGCGAGCCCATGTACTCGACCGTGTAGCCGACCTTCTTTGAATAGGCCTGCGCGCCGGCGTTTGCCGACTCGAAGAAGGCGTTGCCGGTGAGCTTGGGGATGAAAGCGACGGTCTTGCCTTGAACCGAGTCGGCTGCGAAGGCGGTCGATGCGGCGATAGCTGAGGCGAAAGATGCCAGCATGAGCGCTTTGATGAACTTATTGCATTTCATATCTGATACTCCTATGAAAGCGATTGTTAAAGGAATTAGTTGTTTTATTTTCAGTTTCTTCCATGACTCTTGAGCTTGTGCACAAGGACTTGGAATCCGGGCCGCGAGGCTACGGCCCTGGCCGAGACCACCACGAGCAGCAGCACGCCTACTGGGATGTCGAGGTACTGCATGTTCACGCGGAAGCACAGTGGCAGGCCGAACTTGAGCTCGCCAATGATGACAGCCGCCAGGGCCGTGCCGATGATCGAGCCCTTGCCGCCGGTCATCAGCGTGCCGCCCAAGACCACTGCCGTGATGATGGGCAGCGTGAGCGAGGCGCCAAGATCGGACTTGGCGGTGCCCAGGTACGAGGTGAGCACGATGCCGGCGACGGCTGCGGAAATCGAGGAGAGCACGTAGGTGGTCATGATGATGAACCTAGTGTTGATTCCGGCGTACTCGGCGGCGTTCTGGTTGATGCCGATGAGGAAGATCTTGCGGCCGTACTTCGTGCGGTGCAGCAGCACGTAGGCGAACACCGCCATGACCAGGAACACGACCACCTGCACCGGAAGCACGCCGCCGATGCGGTATGAGGCGAAGCTGGTGAACGAGTCGGGGAAGCCGCTGATGCCCTTGTAGCTCTCCGTCGAGGAGAGCGTCGACACGAGCAGCGCAAGGCCTGCGTACAGGAAGCTGCCGCCCAGCGTCACCACCATCGGCTGAACCTTGAAGTAGGCCACTATGTATCCTGTCAGCAAGCCGACGAGCGCGGCCACGGCGATGGCGAAGAGCGCGGCCACCCAGATGTTGAGGCCCAGATCCTGCCAGCTCACGCCCAGCACGATCGAGGCAAGTCCTACCACGGCCCCGGCCTGGATGTCGATGCCGGCAGTGATCATCACCATGGTTACGAACAGCGAGATGATGCAGATCGGGATGATGTCGTTGATCGATCCGAAGATCACGCGCGGCATCAGGAATTTCGGATTGGCCGTCGCGAAGATGGCTATTTCCGCCACCAGCACCACCAGCAGAGCAAGTTCCCAGCGTTTCATTCCTTGAATGCCTCCTTGGCAATGCGCTTCAAGCTGATCTCGCGGTGGCTGTTCAGGATCGCGCGATCCTGAATGACCGTGTTCACGACCACGATCACGATGAGGATGATGCCGGTGATCGTGTTGTCGTAATTCGAGGACAGGCCCAGGAAGACCAGGATCCTGGTGATCGAGGTCATGATGACTGCGCCAATGGCCGCGCCTACGAGCGTGCCGAGGCCGCCTGAAAGCGAGATCCCTCCGAGCACGCAGGCGGCGATGGCCTTCATCTCATAGGAGTTGCCGGACATCGGGGTGATGAACCCGATGCGCGAGGTAAACAATATGCCGGCCAGCGAGGCGAATACTCCCGAGAGCACGAACGCCCAGATCTTCGTCTGGGTCGGGTTGATGCCGACGAGCCTGGCGCCGTTGATGTTGTCGCCGACTGCGATGAAGTTGCGCCCCTTGTGGGTGCAGGAGATGAGGATCTGGGCCGCCACGACCAGCAGCACCACGCCGGCGTAGAACCATGTCAGGTAGCCTGCGATGTAGCTGTGGGAGGCGCCGGTGAACCAGGCGGGCAGGTTCTCAACCCAGGCGCCGCCCGTGTAGACGTACACCGCGCCGCGCGCCACGCCGTAGGTGCCCAGCGTGAAGATGAGCGAGGGGATCTTGAGCACCGCGACCCCGATGCCGTTGACGAGGCCGACGAAAGCCCCGATCAAAAGCGCCAGGCACACGGCCGTCGGCAGAGATCCGCCGTCGCGCAGGCAGGTGGCCGCGACCGCCGAGCTGATGCCGAGCACCGAGCCTACCGAGACGTCGATCTCGCCGGTGAGGATCACGAATCCCGCGCCTACGGCCAGTAGCGTGAACACGACGGAGTCGTTGAAGCAGTTGGTCAGCGATTCGGCTGACATGAACGAGGGGTTGACGGCCGTCACGATGACGAACATGCCCAGAAGGAAGGCCAGCGCCTTCAACTCATAACGGCGCAGCAGCTTAAGCAGCATGGTTGTCCTCCTTGTAGACGCCGAACGAGGCTGCAGTCAGGTTCTCCTGATTGATCTTCGAGCGCGGGAACTGGGCGCTGATCCTGCCCTGGCAGAAGACCACCGCCCGGTCGGAAAGCTCGATGATCTCATCGATGTCCGACGAGATGAGGATCACCGCGATGCCCTGCTCGCGCAGCTTGTAGATGATCCCGTAGACGTCGCCGCGCGCAGCCGCGTCGATGCCGCGGGTCGGCTCATCTAAGATCACGACCTTCGGCATTGTCGCAAGCGCCCGCGCCAGCACGACCTTCTGCTGGTTGCCGCCTGAGAGCGAGCCCGCCTCCTGGAACCTCGAGGTCACCTTGATGCGGAAGTCCTCGATGTAGCGGTCGGCGATGCTGTTCTCAGAGGCCTGGTTCAGGAAGCCGCCCTTGCCGGTAAGCTTCGAGTTGAGCAGGGCCGAGGTGATGTTCGAGGCCACGGGAGAGATCCCGAAGAGGCCGTTTAGGTGGCGGTCCTCAGGAACATAGTTGATCCCAAGGCGTATGACCTCCTTGGTCGACAGGCCGGTGATGTCGGTCCCGTCCAGGAGCACCCTGCCCCCCAGCGGCTTCTCGCGCCCGAATACCGCGGTGGCGAACTCCGTGCGTCCGGCCCCGACCACGCCGGCGATGCCGACGATCTCGCCTTCGAGGACCTTGAAGCTGATGTCCTTGAAGCCATAGCCTGAGAAATGGTCGAACTCGATGAGAGGCATCGCCTTGCGGATCTTCTTTTCGATCGGGGTGCGCTCGCGGGCTTCCTTCTTCTTGGTTTCAGGCAGCAGAGCGTTGACGAGCATTTCGCGCGTGAAATCGGAAACCGGACCGTTGAGCGTGATCCTGCCATCGGCCATGATCCCGATGGTGTCAGAGATCTCGAACACCTCGGCCATGCGGTGGGTGATGTAGATGATGCCGATCCCCTTGGACTTGAGGTCACCGATGATCTTGAAGAGCGTCTGCACCTCGTCGAAGGTGAGCGAGGAAGTAGGCTCGTCGAGGATCAGCACCCTGCTCTGCCTCATGAGCCCGCGCAGCAGCTCGACCATCTGCTGCTCGGCTATCGAGAGGGTCATGCCAAGGCGCGACAAGTCGATGGTGCAGCCTATTTCCTTGTAGACCTCGGAAAGGCGCTTCTTAAGATCAGCCTTGTTTCCGCGGAAGCCCATCAGGACGTTGTCGGAGACCGTCATGTGCGGGAATATCATCGGCTCCTGCGGAACCATGTAGACGCCGGCCTTCATCGCCCTAGACGGTGTTATCGCGCCCTCGAGCCTCTGTCCGCAGATGCTGAGGCTGCCCTTGTCGGCGGTGTAAATCCCCATGATGATCTTCATCAAAGTCGACTTGCCTGCTCCATTGCCGCCGATGAGCGACAGCACCTCGCCTTTGTGCACCGTGAGCGTCACGCCCTTGAGCACGAGGTTCAGGCCAAAGCTCTTGACGACATCGCGCGCCTCAAGCAACAAATCTTCTTCAGCCATTGACCAGTCCTTATTTACAATTTAATGGTCTTTAAACAAAAGTCACTCAATCGGCCTTTGTCTGATTACAGCATAGAAAAAAACAGCCAGCTTTACCTCACAATAATTTGATCGACACCGCAAATTAGCCAATAATATTCCCGAAATTCCACCTATACTTTCATAAAAGTAAAAGGCAGGAACATTTGTATCTAAAACTGAATTTGCTACTTTTTACAGGGTCAATCAATGGCATCATCGGATCTTCGGCTCATTGAGAAAATCTGCTGGCACTACTACTGCGAGGGGCTGACGCAGCAGGAGATCGCCTCGCTGCTCGGATTGAGCAGGATCCGCGTCATCAAGCTGCTTGACGAAGGGCGCTCCCGCGGCGTGGTCAGCTTTCACATCAACAGGCTCGACAATGCGCTAAGCGAGGTCGAGTCCGCCCTGGTGAAGGCCTATCCGCTCGAGGACGCCTACGTGATCCCGTCGCCTGCCGACAAGAAGAGCCTGCCCTCCGTGCTCGCCAAGGCGGCCACCGCCTACGTGAACGAACGGATCTCACGCGACAGCGTGATCAACATCGGCTATGGCAGGACGCTCTCGCTTGCGGTCAACTACCTGGCCTCGAGCGTCGAGTCGACCGTCACGGCCATCTCGCTCACCGGCGGCGTCAACAACTACCTGCCCAACACCCTCTCCGAGATCTTCAGGCTCAAGCTCTACCTCTGCCCCTCGCCGCTCATCCTCTCTGACAAGCCGCTGCGCGACGCGATGCTGCGCCAGCACGACGTCATGTGGATCTCAAAGATGATCAAGACCGCTACGATGTCGCTCTTCAGCGTCGGCGGCCTGGGCGAGGACGCCACGCTCATAACGCAGGGGCTTTTTGAAAAGCGCGATTTCGTATACCTGAGGCAGAAGGGAGCCGTAGGCGACATCCTCGGGCATTTCATCGACCGCAACGGCAGGATCGTCGATGAAGAGAACGACAGCCTCATGGTGACCACGGGGCTTGACACATTGAAGGAGCTGCCCGGAACCATCATGGTTGCAGGCGGCGCTGAAAAGGAGGCTGTCATGCGCTCTGCGATCAACGCCCGCCTGGCCAGGATCCTGGTCACGGACGAGAGCACCGCGCGCAGCCTCCTCAAGAACCAGTGATGGGGGTTTTATCAGGCATGAAAGACAAGCAATATCTGATGGCTATAGACGCCGGCACAGGTTCGGTGCGCGCCGTGATCTTCGACACGGAAGGCAACCAAATCGCCGAGGGCCAGCACGAGTGGTTCCACCGCGAGGATCCGCGCTACCCAGGATCGATGGACTTCGACTGGAAGACGAACTGGGACCTCGCCTGCAAGTGCATCCACGAGGCCCTGGCGCAGTCGCGCCTGGCGCCATCTGACATCAAGGCAGTCTCGACCACCTGCATGCGCGAGGGCATCGTCCTCTACGATGACAACCTCAACGAGATCTGGGCCTGCGCCAACGTCGACGCCCGCTCCACCGGCGAGGTCGCCGAGCTGGTCAAAGGCGACCGCGACCTCGAGCTAAAGCTCTACCACAAGTCAGGCCAGACCTTCGCCCTCGACGCCCTGCCAAGGCTCCTGTGGGTCAAGAAGCACCTGCCTGAGACCTACGGCAAGTGCCGCTATGTCGGCATGTTCAACGACTGGCTCATCTTAAAGCTCACCGGAGTGCTCAAGGTCGAGCCATCGAACGGCTCCACCTCCGGGCTCATGGACCTGACCACGAGGAACTTCGATCCTGAGATCGCCCGCGCGTGCGGGGTGCGCACCGACATCTTCCCCGAGGCCATCGAGTGCGGCAGCGTGGTGGCGCCGGTAAGCGCCAAGGGCGCCGCCGACAGCTCGCTTGCCCAGGGCACCCCGGTGGTCGCAGGCGGCGGCGACGCGCAGCTTGGCACGCTGGGCGTGGGCGTTGCCGGGGCGGACGAGGCCGCAGTGTTCGGCGGAAGCTTCTGGCAGTACGAGTACAACACCCCGCAGCCCAAGACCGACAGCCGCGGCCGCGTGAGGGTCAACTGCCACTGCATTCCAGGCATGTGGCAGTTCGAGGCCCTCGCCTTCAAGCCTGGCATGATCATGCGCTGGTACCGCGAGGCGTTCTGCCAGCATGAAAAGGAGCTGGGGAAAAAGCTGGGGCGCGATCCCTACGATCTCATGAACGAGCAGGCCTCGAAGATCCCCGCAGGCTCCTACGGCATGATGTGCGCCTTCTCCGACGTCATGAACTTCACGTCATGGAAGCACGCGTCCCCGACCTTCGCGAACTTCGACTTCGATCCCGAGAAGTACAACCGCTACACCTTCTACCGCGCGATCCTCGAGAACACCGCCCTGGTGACGCTAGGCCACATGGAGATCGTCAAGGAGAGCACGGGATGCCTGCCAGACGTCGTGGTCTTCGGCGGCGGAGCCTCGAAGTCCCCGCTGTGGACCCAGATCCTCTGCGACACGCTCGGGGTCGAGGTCAGGGTCCCGGTGGTCAAGGAAGCCACCGCCCTGGGTGCTGCGATCATGGCTGGCTACGGGATCGGGATCTTCGATGATCTCCAGGGCGCCGCCTCAAGGCTCGTCAAGACCGACCGCGTCTTCAAGCCGGATCCCAGGAACCACGAGCTCTATCTTGAGATCTACTCTAATTGGAGAAAGTTCTACAAGGCGGAGCTTTCGCTCGCCGATCAGGGGATCACCCGCCACATGTGGGCTGCCCCGGGCCTGGCATGACTTTGACCAACAAAAGCAAGAAATGGAGTTAAAGCGACTATGTTCAAACTAAACGACAAGGAAAAGGAGTTCCGCTTCGGCGACTCAGGCCCCAAGTACCTCATGAAGGGGCCAAGGCTCAACTTCGCCGTGGTGCAGTTCCAGCCCGGGCAGGATTTCCCGGCCCACTACCACAACATCATGGAGGAGAACTTCTACATCATCGAGGGGAAGATCGACATCGTGGTGGACGGCAAGGTGAACCACATGGAAAAAGGAGACTTCATCCACATCGAGCCCAAGGAAGTCCATTACTGCATCAATAACTACGACAAGAAGGTCGTCATGATCTCAACGCTCGGCCCCTTCCAGCAGCAGGACAAGGTCGAGGTCAAGGACTACAAGTACACTCCAGACTGATCAATTCCTGCAGCAGAACACAAAGGGACAGCACAGCAAGCTGTCCCTGTCTTTGCCCTCCCTGCTCCGGCGCCTCTGCTGCGGGACTGGCCTTATCTGCGCTAAAGCGGCATTTTCAGGCTATCAAGGCCATTGAAGCCTGCCTTTTTCACGTCCATCCCAAGCTAAGCGGCCCTGCGACCGGATCATCCATGCAAGCCCCCTGCTTGAGGCAAAAGCTCCTCCTTTGACTGCCAATGATGCGAACTTTGAGAAAAAACAGTCATGGAGATGAGCGCAATCATTCAAATATCCCAAGGTTTGATGACGCTCCCAATTTCCGTGGGAACAATCAATTGCTCGGTGCTATCTCTGCAAAAAATCTGTTAAACTGTAGCAAGATAGTTTTTATAAGTCGCTGAACAGCGCCATGCAAGAGCAAGAGTTTATTTTCTCTTAGTTGCTTAAGCAAACCATGATTGAATGATGATTGAAAAGCATCTTTCCATTTTACGTCAGGCAAAACGATGAATGAGCGACACGAGCAGATCCTCGAATTCTTAAAGAACAACAACTTGGTTACAGTCTCCGAGCTTGTCGCAGTGACCAATGCCTCCCCCGCCACCATCAGGCGCGACCTCATCATGCTCGACCAGATGGGCCTTGTTGACCGTGTGCACGGCAGCGTGACCTTGAGCCGCACCACCCAGACCCAGCCCACCACCTCTGAGAAGGCAAGCCGCCACCACCACGAAAAGGAGCTCATCGGGGCCAAGGCCGCGGCCATGATCGGCGACGGCAACAGCGTGGTTCTCGATGCCGGAACCACCACCATCGAGATCGCGCGCAACCTGCGCGACAAGCAGATCAAGGTCATAACCCCGGATCTGCACATCGGGATCCTGCTCTCAGACTGCCGCCAGCTCTCGGTCGCGGTCACGGGCGGCGACATCGACTGGTCGAGCCAGTCGTGCATCGGCGGCTTCGCCGTGGACATGATGTCGCGCATCCACCCCGACTTCACCTTCGTAAGCTGCAACGCCTTCAGCCTGGAGTCCGGGATCACCGCGCCTACGAACGACAAGGCCGCGTTCAAGGAGTCGCTGCTGCGCCAATCCTCAAAGCGCGTGCTGGTCGCCGACTCCAGCAAGTTTGGCAAGACCCAGCTCTTCGAGGTGGCGCCCTTGGACTCAAGCCACGTCAACATGCTCATCACCGACAAGGCCCTCTCCGACAACGACGCCGGTCTCATCGAGGCGCGCGGCATCAAGGTCGTCCGCTGCTGAGGGCATGATCCCGCCGACGGCGCCTTGCTAATCTTCCAGGCCCAGCCTCCAGATCACCTTTGCTTGAGGCAAAGCTCCCGACTCCTCCTTTCTTTGACATCCCTTCCTTAAAACGCAGCCATATCGCCACCTGCGCCTGTCACAGGCCGCGCCAGGCTGCCATCGCCCTGCCCCGGCCCCTGGCATGATACGAGGCAGTCAGGCTGCGCTTATCCTGCTTGGCTGCATCAAAGCCGACAGGACCTGAAGGCAAAGAAAGGCGGAGGGCTTTCGCCGCTCCGCCTTTGAAGGCCATGGCGGACACGACGCCATGGCTTTCACATCATGCTGCTACTGGAGGTACTTCGAGTACTGCAGGAAGTGCTCGCGCTGCTCCTTGAGCCTTGCGATGGTGCCCTTGACGTCCAGGACATAGGGCTCCTGGAAGTTGAAGCTCTCGATGGCCTTCTTGTACTCGTCGCTGGTGTTCACGATCTTCATGACCGCGGCGTTGATCTTCTCGACCTTGGCAGGATCGGTGCCCTTGGGGGCGAGGATGCCGTACATGGTGTCGACGGTCAGGTTCTCAAGCCCCTCCTCCTTGGCAGTCGGAATGTCCTTGGCAGCAGGCAGCCTCTCGGACATCAGCGTGGCCAGGGCGCGGACCTTGCCGCTTGCGATGTACTCCTTAGCCAGGGTGTACGGGGCGATGGTCGCGTCGATGTGGCCGCCCAGGAGCGATGTCATGCGGCCAGAGGCGTCGCCGCCGGCGTCAACCAGCGCAAACTGCGCGCCCTTGTCCAGCCCCATAACGACCGCGGCGATGTAGGAGGAGCCGCCCATCGCGACGCCGAGTTTTATGGAGTTGGGGGTCTTCTTTGTGGCCTCGATCATCTCCGAGAGCGTCTTGTACGAGGCGTCGGCCTTGACGATGATGTTCTCGCCGCACTGCTTGCCGTAGATGGCCACCGGCTCGAAGGCGTCGTAGCCGAAGTCCGAGAGGCCGGAGGCCTCGTTGGAGGCCATCGCCACGGTGTTGGTGGCTACCAGGGTGTACCCGTCGGGCTTGGCGTCCTTGTACTGGGTCAGCGCTATGGAGCCGTTGGCGCCGGTCACGTTGTTGACCACGACCGAGACCCCGAGCTCCTTCTCAAGCAGCCTTGAGATGAGGCGGGTGTTGTAGTCGGTGTCGCCGCCTGCGCCGTGGGTGCAGATCATGTTGATGGTCTTGCTCGGGTAGTTGTCAGCTGCGCTCGCTGCCGCGGAGAAGGCCAGCGCGATTGCGGCTGCGGCGGTTGCTATCTTGGCAGTCAGGTGTTTCATGGGTTACTCCTCATTTGATGTTTGATTGTCATTGCCACCGAGCCTCGCCTCGCGCCTCTGGCGGATGAGCGAGTAGACGATGACGAAAATGGTGAAGGCGAAGAAGAAGATCGCGATGGGATGGCTCATCCAGTCCGTCGGGTTGATGTCGTAGTGCTGCACCGCGCGGCGGAAGTTGAGCTCGAAGATGGGGCCCAGGATGAAGCCCAGGATCATCGGCACATGGGGCACGCCGGCCTTCAGGAGGGCGTAGCCTGCCGCGCCGAACACCAGCACCGACCAGACGTCGAACATGCGGTTGGCGTTGCCGAAGGCGCCCACGGTGCACAGCACCATGATGATGGGCATGAGCCAGTATTTCTTGAGCTTGAGCACGCGGATGAAGATCCTGATCCCGAAGAGCTCCAACAACAGCATCGCAAACGCCGCGACGATCATCGCCCCGTAGATGCCGTACACATCGGCGGCGCTCTTCTCGAAGATGAGCGGGCCGGGGGCGATCTGGTGGACCATGAGGCCGCCCAGGAGCATCGCGGTGGCCGCGTCGCCCGGGATGCCCAGCGTGAGCATCGGGATCATCGCCCCGCCGATGCCGGCGTTGTTCGCAGTCTCCGAGGCCACGATGCCGTCCATGACGCCGGTGCCGAACTTCTCAGGATGCTTGGAGGCGTTCTTGGCGGCGGTGTAGGAGAGCATGCCGGAGATGGCCCCGCCGATGCCCGGCAGGATCCCGATGACGATGCCGATGAACGAGGAACGGATCATGTTCCACTTCTGAGCCAGGAACTCCTTGAGCGTGAAGCCGAAGCCCTTGATCCTGACGTCCTGGTTCTCCATGGTCGCGTTGATGGGCTTGCGCACCTCCTCGGCGGCCTTGATGACCTCGGTCACCGCAAAAAGGCCGATGAGCAGCGTCAGGAGCGCAAAGCCGCTGTTGAGTTCGACCGAGCCGAAGGTGAAGCGCTTGGCCGAGTCGATCGGGGCCAGTCCCACGGTTGCGAGCATGATGCCAAGGAGGCCGCTTACGAGGCCCTTGACGAGGTCGCGCCCGGTCAGGGAGATCACGAGCGAGAGGGCGCACAGCGAGAGCGTGCAGTACTCGTAGGGGCCGAACTTGATGGCCAGCGCTGCGATGATCGGGGCTGCGACCATCAGCACGGCAATGCCGATGATGGTGCCGCAGAAGGAGAACACCACGCCGGTGCCCAGTGCCTTGCCGGCCTGGCCCTTTAGGGCCATCGGGCGGCCGTCGAAGGTGGTGGCGATGGACGATGGCGTGCCGGGGATGTTCAGCAAGATGGCCGAGATGAGGCCGCCTGAGATGCCGCCGATGTAGAGGGCCATCAGCATCGACATGCCCTGCACCGAGGTCATGGTGTAGGTCACAGGCAGGAACATCACGATCGCCATGGTGGCGGTGAGTCCCGGGATGGAGCCGAAGACGATGCCGACGAACACGCCGATGAAGATGAACAGGAGCACCAGCGGATCGAGGACGCCCGCCATGCCGGAGAGAAATTCTGCCATGGCTTCCTCCTTACTCGAAGATCATGCCCACGGGCAGCAGCACGCCGAGCCAGTGGACGAAGGCGGCGTACGCGATCGCGGAGACCGCAACGCCGAGGCAGAGCGCAAGCACCGGGCGCCTCCTGCCATTGGGCATGAGGATCAATGTCTGCGCGAAGATATAGATGGCGCTTGAGATGATGAAGCCGCAAAGCTGCATCAGCGCAGCGTAGAGAAACAGCGCCACGAAGGTCGCGATGACCTCGCGCTGCTCGATGATGAATGCCTTCAGGCTGAAGGCGGGGGAACCCCCGCCGGATTCCCTGGCCTTGCCGCCGCGGAAGCCCCTGGAGATCAAGACGAGCGCAAGCAGCATCAGGCAGACAGCCCAGATCTCGGGCATGGTGCGGGAGGTGATCCCAGGCCCCTTGGCCATGGCGCCAAAGCCCTTGAAGAACTTGATCTGCCCTGCCTCCACCCAGTAGAAGACCGAGATGGCGGCGAGCGCGATACCGGTCCAGAAGTCGGTGCGGTTTTTCATGGTTCCCCCTCAGATGCTCAGGCGTTGGCCGCAAGGAGCTTCTCGTAGATCACGCGCATGTCATCCTTGGACATGGCCTTGGGGTTGTTGTTGAGGAGCCTCGTGACCTTGGCCGCGCCCTCGACGAGCGAGGGGATGGCGTCGGCGGTGATGCCCTTGGCCTTGAGATCGCAGCGGATCTTGAGATCGGCGTTGAGCTTGTAGAGCTCATCCACCAGCTCATCGCAGATCTGCTCCTCGCCCTTGCCCTCGGTCTTGATGCCGATGGCCTTGGCGATGTCCACGTAGCGGCCGCGGCAGGAGTCGCGGTTGTAGTCCATGATGAGCGGCATCAGGATCGCGTTGGCCAGGCCGTGCGGGATGTGGTAGGTGCCGCCCAGCGGATAGGAGAGCGCGTGGATCGCGGTGGTGCCGGAGGAGGCGATGCAGAGGCCGCCATACAATGCTGCCTGGAGCATCTGGGCCCTGGCCTCGAGGTTGCCGCCGTTGTTGAAGCACTCGCGGATGCTCCTGCCGATCATGGCTATGCCGCTTAGCGCGAAGGTGTCCGAGAACGGGTTGGCCTTCTTGGAGATGTAGCACTCCATGAGGTGGCAGAGCGCGTCGATGCCGGTGTTGGCGGTGATCGAGGGAGGCAGCCCCTTGGTCATCTCAGGATCGAGGATCACGCAGTCGGCGATCATGAGATCGCTGACGATGCCGACCTTGAGGTTCTCCTCGGGCACGAGGACGATGGCGTTGGGGGTGGCCTCGGCGCCGGTGCCGGCGGTGGTCGGGACCATGAGGGTCGGGACGCCGCGGACGGTGGGCTTCTGTCCCTTCACCATCTGCTCCAAGGTCACGTCGTTCTTGAGCATCAGCGAGACGAGCTTGGTGGTGTCGATGGACGAGCCGCCGCCTATGGCGACCAGCAGATCGCAGCCGTGGCCACTGGCCTTTTCAAAGATCCCGTTGACCTGCGCGACCGAAGGCTCGGGCGGCACGTCGGAGATCACGATGACGTTGAATCCGGCGTCCTTTAAGATCTGCTCGGGCTTTTTGGTGAGGCCAAGCTTGTACACGCCAGCGTCGGTGATGAGCGTGATGTTCCTGGCGTTGAAGGACTTCGCGGCGTCGGCGATCTGCGCGATGGCGCCCTCGCCTGCGATGACCTTGCGCATGAGTCCCTGGGTGTAAGTCTTCATATCGGTAAATTCCTCCAGTTACTTTCCGGCCCAGCGCGGATGCTTGTAGCAGTCGGGGTTGCAGACGGCCTTCCACTTCTGCCCGGCAAGCACCGCGGCAACGCCGCGGGCGGCGCCAGTGGCGACGTTCGAGGCGGCCTCGCGGGTCTGGCCTGCCATGTGCGGGTAGGCGATGACGTTGTCAAGCGTGAGCAGCGGATCGTCGGCAGGCACCGGTTCGTGGGCGAAGACGTCGAGGCAGGCTGCCTGGATCGCGTGATCCTTCAGGGCCTTGTAGAGATCGGCCTCGTTGATGATCCCGCCGCGGGCGCAGTTGATGAGGATGGCGTTCTTCTTCATCTCACCAAGCTCCTTGGCGGCGATGAGATCGCGCGTGGCGTCGGTCAGCGGCACGTGCACGGAGATGACGTCG
This sequence comes from uncultured Aeromonadales bacterium, assembly GCA_902776275.1. Classification (GTDB taxonomy): domain Bacteria; phylum Pseudomonadota; class Gammaproteobacteria; order Enterobacterales; family Succinivibrionaceae; genus Succinivibrio. The sequence goes on along the minus strand of CACYPI010000004.1, from coordinate 14,880 downwards.
GCCTCCTTGATGATCGGGGCGATGTCCTTGCAGTACTTGTAGCCCTGCTGCTCGACCACCTCGGGCTTGACGAAGGGGTCATAGACCATGACCTTCATGCCCACGGCGGCGCTCATATTGGCGAGGATGCTGCCGATGTGGCCGTAGCCGATGAGGCCCAGGGTCTTGCCTAAGATCTCGTAGGCCTTGTACTCGCTGCGCACCTTGAAGTTGCCCTTGCGGGTCTCCTTGTCGGCGCGGACCATGTCCTTGGCCGCCGCGAACATCATGGTGAACGCGCACTCGGCGACCGAGCGGGAGTTGGCGCCCGGGGCGATGACTACCGGGATGCCAAGCTCGGTCGCGGCCTTGACGTCAACGTTGTCCACGCCGACGCCCGGGCGCCCGATGACCTTGAGGTTCGGGCACTTCTCCATGGTCGCGCGGTCGATGTGGCCGATCCTGATGATGAGACCGTCGGCGTCCTTCACGAACGGCAGGTAGCCTTCAGGCTCCCCCGCGTTGGCCACCTCGATGTCAAGGCCTGCGTCTCGCAGGATCTTGTTGCCGTCCTCGTGGAGCGGCTGGGTGATGACAACCTTCATGCGAAGAGCCTCCAATCAGTCGTAGAGCTTGAACACGTCGAGCAGCGCGTCGTCGATGGCCTTGCTCTTGATGTTCGAGGGGGCGCGGGCCGGGCCGACATCGAAGCCCTTGAGCTGGGCGGCGCGCTTGACCACGGAGTTGGGGTTGCCCATCTGCATGACGTTGCGGAACGGGCGGATCTTCCTCTGGGCCTCGTTGGCCTTCTCGAAGTCGCCCTTCTTGAAGTACTCGTAGATGGAGACCATGAGCTCGGGGAAGACGTTCGAGCAGCCGGAGATGGCGCCGGTGCCGCCGGCCTTCAAGGTCCAGAGGATCAGGGAGTCGGAGCCTGCGAGCACGCAGAGGCGCGGATCAGTGTTCTCGATGTACTTCAGGGTGTTGTCGAAGTTGCCGGAGCTGTCCTTGATGCCGATGATGTTCTGGTGGTCGGCAGCCAGGGCCTTCACGGTCTTGAAGTCGATGTTGTTGCCGGTGCGGGCGGGGATGTTGTAGAGGAGCACCGGCATCTTCACAGCGTCGGCGACGGCGCTGTAGTGGCAGATCAGATCATCCTGCTTGATGGCGGTGAAGTACGGTGAGATCACGGACAGGCAGTCGACGCCGCCCATGGCCTCGACCTCGCGGGAGAGCTCCACTGTCTCCTTGGTGGTGACGCATCCGGTGCCAGCGTAGACCGGGACGCGGCCGTCGACGGCCTTGACCGCGGCCTTGATGATCTTCAGCTTCTCCTCGGCGCTGAAGGCGTAGAACTCGCCGTTGGTGCCCAGCGAGAAGATCCCGTGCACGCCGGAGCGGACCAGGTGGTCGATGAACTTGGAGTAGTTCTCCTCGTTGAAGTTCTCGTTTTCGTCCAGGGCGGTGAGCACCGGGGTGATGATCCCTTGAGGCTTGAATGACATGACTAAATCTCCTTGGCAGATGATGTCGTATTTGGTTTGAAACTGTTGTTGAAAATCAATCGGCAAGCTCTTTGGCAAAGCGGACGCTGGCCATCTTCGCGCCGATGTTGAGCGCGACGGTCATGGACTCTGAGCTGGCGATGCCCTTGCCTGCGATCTCAAAGGCCGTGCCGTGGTCCACCGAGGTTCTGATGACCGGGAGGCCGACGGTGATGTTCACGCCCGAGCTGAAGCCCAGGACCTTGAGCGGGATGTGCCCCTGGTCGTGGTACATGACGACCACGATATCGAACTCGCCCTTGTTGGCCGCGCGGTGGAACACGGTGTCGGGGGCGATCGGGCCCTGGACGTTGATGCCTTCGCGCTTCGCCTCCTCGACGGCCGGGACTATCTCCTTCATGTCCTCATCGCCGAAGAGCCCGCCCTCGCCGCAGTGTGGATTGAGGCCGGCCACCGCGATGCGCGGGTTCTCAAAGCCCATCATGCGCATGGCCTCGTCGCCGAGCTGTATGACCTTGAGCACGCGATCCTTCTTGACCGCGTCGCAGGCCTTGCGCAGCTGAATGTGGGTGGAGACGTGGATGACGCGCAGCTTGTCGCCGACGAGCATCATCGCGTAGTCCCTGGTCTTGGTGAGGTTTGCGAAGATCTCGGTGTGGCCGGGGAACGGGCAGCCTCCCAGGTGGAGGGCCTCCTTGTTCAGAGGAGCGGTCACGCAGGCCTGCACCTGGTGCTTGAGCGCCGCGTCGATCGCCGCGGCGATGTACTCGTAGGCAGCCTTGCCGCACTGCGCCTGGACCTTGCCGAACTGCACGTCCTGCGGGATGTTATGGAGGTCGACCACCACGATCCTCGAAGGCGAGGGCGCGACATCCCGGGCTTCGGCCGCCGAATCGATCGACACGACCTCGGCCTTGAGGCCGCAGACCCCTAAAAGGCGCTTAAGCTGACCCGCGTCGCCGAACACGACGGGCACAGCCTCGTCGTAGAGCTTGGGATCCTGCAGCGCCTTGACGGTGATCTCAGAGCCGATGCCGGCCGGATCTCCCATGGTGATGGCTAGAACTGGTTTTTTCATGAGTGGAACTTCCCCTGTTTCATCAAAAAGTCTGCGGCCTCAGATAGCGCGTCTTCATCTCCGAAAGCGCCGGCCTTGGTGGCAAGGAGCCTGCCTGAGCACAAGCCCTGGAGGATCCGGCAGCAAGGCACGCCGTCTTGGATCTCCCCCAAGGTCTGAAGCACCGTCGCCCCGATCGCGGAGCAAGCGTGGCAGGCGGTGTCCCCGCCGGTGAAAACGTAGGCGCCAAAAGACGCCGCCTGATGCGAGGCGATGATGGCCATGCAGCGCGCCATGCGCTCGCCGGCCTCCTCAAATGTGATCCCAAGCGCGCCCACCGCCTTCCTGGAGGCGTCGACGTCATCCTCGCTGTAGGCTCCCGCCACCACGAAGATCCCCTCAGGGCTGCTGCGGCGCAATTCCTCGAGCTCGTCTGCGGCCTTTAGCGCGGCAGATGACGGATCACGCGCGCACAATCCCGCGTCAACGCGCACGAGTGCGCCGCCGCGCTCTTCGACCAAGTGCCTGGTCTGGGCGCGGGTCACGCCACTAATCGAGCCTGCGAGCACGAGCACGCTTGAGGCCTCGGCCTGAACCTCTGGAGCCTTTGCTGCCGCGCTTGCTCCACAGATGATCTCCGAGACCTCGCGGGCAAGGCCAGCGCAGCCGCACAGCAGCGCCCCTGTGGCGATCCCGGCGCTTGCCGCCATGGCAAGGTGCTCGTCGGTGGTCCCGTCGCAGATGATCACGTCAGCGCCGTTTGCGATGAGGGACGGGATCTTTGCTTGAAGCGTGGGCAGATCCTCGACGCCGATGACCACGGCGTGAAGCGAGGAAGTCTTGGAAATGATGGTTGGGATGTGGGAGGTGGTGACCGGGCTCTTGGGGATGCGCGCAAGCTCGGTGTCCTCAAGGCGCTCACCGTTTAAAAGCTGGCAGCCCTGCTCCGTGGTGCGGCCCGAGGCCGGAAGGGCGGGAGCCATCAGGATGAAATCGCGCCCTGACGCGTGAAGCGCCGCCTCAAGCTCGGCGCCGATGCTGCCGCGCATGGTCGAGTCGATCTTCTTGAAGAGGATTTGAGGCTTTGCCTTTGAGAAGCCCTCCACCGCCTTATTCACCGCATTGGCGGCCCTGGCAGGCCCGATGTCGCGCGACTCGGTGTCAGCTACTGCGACAGCGCAGTCGGATGGAAGAGCTCCGTAGTCTGAGAAGGCCACGCAGGTCTTGAGGCCTGCGGCGGCAAAGGAGGCTGCCGAGTCGTTGGCCCCTGTCAGATCGTCTGCGATGATTGCCGCTCTCATTGAATGCTCCTAAATAATCACTTTTTTGAGTATAAACAATCTTTCGTGATTTTTTGTGAGCATCCTCACGATTAAAAGCAATCAGCCCATTCAACGTTCGATAAAAACAAGAATTCTTATAAATCAATAAATATTTAAAGAAACGCAGCCGAATTTACCCTATATCAGTACTTTTCATTCCGCTCGGAGATGAATGCGCATGCTGACGAGCAAGGCTGAAATGCAAAATCACTTGCTTTTATATATTTATAATTTTTCCATTTATATACAACGAAATAATAAAAGTGTGATCTCGGACAAATGCGCTTGCGCTGATTTTATTCCATCATTCTATTAGCGAAACCAATCATAAAGCGGGCTTGATAAGCGATAAGTACCAAACAGGTCCGCTGGTCAATCAAACGCGAGGTTCATATATGAAGAAGTTGCACGCAGCCGCCATTTCCGCTCTTGTAGCAAGCACCATTGCCTTCAGCCAGGCCGCCCTGGCAAAGGACGAGCTCATGCTCGGCTATGCCGATCCAGAGGATTCGATCTTCGGCAAGGCCGCCACGGTGTTCGCCGACACGCTCAAGGACGTGTCAGGCGGCAAGATGACCGTATCGCTCTTCCCCAACGGCACGTTGGGCGCCATCAACGAGATGCCGGCGATGCTTCAGCAGGGATCCTGCGACGCCACCATCATCGTCAGCTCCGCCCTCGTTGACCTCGTCCCCGAGATGGGCGTTTTCGACCTGCCTTTCCTCTTTGCAAGCTATGGCGACGCCCAGAAGGCCGTGGAAGGCGAGGTAGGAGCCAAGCTTGCGCAGAAGATCGAGGAGCAGGGAATGCACCTCGAGGGCTGGATGACCATGGGCTTCCGCGAGGTGACCTCCAACAAGGAGATCAAGAGCCTTGCCGACTTCAAGGGCCTCAAGATCCGCACCCAGTCCAACGAGGTCCACCAGGACATCTTCAAGGCCCTCGGCGCCGCCCCGACCGTCATCAACTTCTCCGAGCTCTACACCGCCCTCGAGCAGGGAACCGTGGACGCCGAGGAGAACCCCTACGTCAACATCTACAACAACACCTACTACGAGGTGCAGAAGTACCTGGTCGAGACCAACCACGTCTTCCAGGTCGCAGGCTTGGTGTTCTCCAAGGACACCTACGACGGGCTTTCGGACGAGCAGAAGAGCTGGGTCGGCCAGGCTGCCAAAGCTGCCGTGAAGGCTGAGTGGGAGGCCACGAAGCAGGACAACGCCAAGGCCCGCGACGGCGCAATCGCCAAGGGCATGAAGGCGGTCACGCTCGACCACCAGGCACTCGTCGACGCGACCAAGGGCGTCTACGACAAGTACCGCTCCAAGTACGTCGGCCTGCTCCAGCTGCTTGGCAGGTGACGCTCCCTTTGCCATGTGAGGCGGCGGGCCCGTGCCCGCCGCATTTGCAGGAGGATATCCAATGCTCGCCTTATACAACCGCCTCGTGGCGCTAAGCGACGCGCTCTTCAAAGTCCAGAAGGTAGTGCTCGGCATCGCCGTCGCGATCGTCGTCGTGGTCAACTTCCTCAACGTCTGCCTGCGCTACCTCGCGGGAACCAGCCTCAACTTCTGCGAGACGCTGAGTGTCGTGCTCTTCATGGTGATCGTTCTCCTAGGCGCCAACATCGCGGCCAAGCGCGACGGCGAGATCCGCATCGACTTCACCGGTTCGCTTCCCGAGGGCGCCCGGTGGATCGTCAAGTTCGCAACCGATATCGTCGCCATCATCGTCATCGCGGTCTGCATCTACGGGCTCGTGCGCACCGTTGGCATGGTTTACGCCCGCCGCCAGCGCCTGACCCCGCTGCCGCTTTACACCTACCACGTGTACGCGGTCATGCTCGCAGGCTTCGCGCTGCTCTTCATCGACCACGTGATCCTGCTGCTGCGCAGGCTGCTTGAGCAGAAGGATCCTTCATTGAAACTCAGGGAGACAAAAGTACAATGACCCCCGTAATCGTGCTCCTGGCGGTCTTCGCCATCACCCTGATCCTAGGCGTCCCCTTCGTATGGAGCCTCACGGCCGCCTGCCTCTCGTCCATCTGCCTCATGGGCCACCTGCCAGTGGTGACCATCGTCCAGAAGATGTACAACGGCGGCGCGCGCTACACCCTGCTTGCTATATTCTTCTTCATGCTCGCGGGCTCGATCATGCAGCACGGCGGCATCTCATCAAGGCTCGTCGACTTCTCAAAGGCCATGCTCGGCCACGTCCGCGGCGGCCTCTCCATCGTGGTGCTCGCCGTGTGCATGCTCTTCGCGGCGCTCTCGGGATCGTCGATTGCCACCACCGCCGCCATCGGCGGCATGCTCTACCCCGAGCTCGTCAAGGCCAACTACCCCAAGGGGTACGCGGCGGCGCTGCCGGTCGCCGGCGGCACGCTCGGCATCGTGATCCCGCCTTCGATCGTCTTCGTGGTCTACGGCGCCATCACCGGCACTTCCATCTCAAAGCTCCTGATCTCAGGCGTGATCCCCGGGATCATGGGCGGCGTGTTCATGTGCCTCTACGCCTACTTCTACGCCCGTGCCCACAAGATCCCCAAGTGCGGCGACTTCTCGTGGAAGCGCCTGCTAATCTCCGCCCGCAAGGCCATCTGGGCGCTTTTGATGCCGATCATCATCCTAGGCGGCATCTACTTCGGCATTTTCACGCCGACCGAGTCTGCGGCAGTCGCAGTGATCTACGGCCTGCTGGTCGCCGCCTTCATCCACCGCGAGCTCGACCTGCACCGCCTGCGCCTCATCGTCATCGACGCGGTGAAGGGCACCGCGAACATCCTGCTCATAATCATGGCCGCGTCGCTCTTCGGCTATGTGCTGACCTTCTACCACGTGCCAACGATGTTCACCGAGTTCGTCGGCAGCTTCGTCACCGGCAAGTACTCGTTCCTGCTCTTCGTGAACATCCTGCTGCTCGTGCTCGGCATGTTCATGGACTCGGGCGCGGTGATCCTGATCGTTGGCCCGCTGCTCCTGGGCATCGCCAAGCACTGGGGCATCGATCCGGTGCACCTAGGCTGCATCATCGTGTTCAACCTCGCCGTCGGCCAGGCCACCCCGCCTTTTGGCAACTGCCTGTTCGCGGCCATCCCTGCCACCGGCCAGACCATCGGCACGCTCTCCAGGCATGCCCTGCCCTTCGTGCTGATCCTGATGTCCACGGTGCTCCTGGTCTCGTACGTGCCGTTCTTCGCGATGGCGCTGCCCAACATGATGAACTGAGGTGGGAAATGAAAGGTTCAATGCTTTTTGAAGGCGGCCTGGCCTTCAACTCCCAAAGCGGGAGGTTCGAGAGGCGGGACATCCTCGTAAATGGCGGCCGCATCGCCGAGGCCGACCGCGTGCCGGACAAGTGCGCGCGCATCGACTGCTCGGGCAAGTGCGTGCTTCCGGGACTTATCGACGAGCACCTGCACACAAACGAGTTCGGCAGCATGATCGGCTGCAACGCCGACATCATGTGCGCGACCTCCGGCGTCACCACCTGCTGCGACGGCGGCACCTGCGGGGCCTCGAACTTCCCGCAGTTCTACATGTCCGGGCTCATGCGCTTCGAGCCACACAGCTACGCGTACCTGAACGTCTCGACCTTCGGGAACAAGAGCCTGTGCATCCACAACGAGGATCACGATCCCAATGACTTCCGCGAGGATCTGATAATCGAGGCTTTCGAGAAGTACGCCCCGGTGCTGCGCGGACTCAAGGTGCGCATGTGCAAGGCGACGCTCGGCGATCACGGCATGGCCCCGCTTGAGAAGGCCGTGGAGATCGCCTCCCATGTGCGCGCTCGCGGCTTCCGCTGCCCGGTGGTCGTGCACTACGACGATCTGCCCTCGAACGTGAGCGTCAAGGATCTCTTCGGCGCCCTGGGCAAGGGCGACATCGTGGCCCACGTGTTCCAGTGCAAGGGCGAGACCATCTTCAAGGACGAGGGCGGGATCAAGGATGCCGTAGTGGAGGCGCGCGGCCGCGGCGTGCTCATGGACGACTGCCATGGGCGCGTCCACTACAGCCTGCCGAACCTGCGCAAGGCGCTTGCGACTGGCTTCGAGCCTGACATCATAAGCTCCGATCTCGTGAGGGTGAGCGAGTTCACCCGCCCGGGCTTCTCGCTGCCCTTCGCCATGGGGATGGAGAGCGCCGCTGGCATGAGCGTCGAGGACATCGTCCTCCGCGTCACCGCAAATCCTGCCAAGGCGCTGGGGCTTGATGATCGCGCAGGCTCGCTTGAGGCGGGCCGCCCAGCCGACATCGCGGTGTTCGACATCCGCGACGCTGACAAGGACGTCGAAGACTTCTACGGCAACACCGCCCGCGGGAAGATCTTCATACCGCTGCTCACGATGATCTCAGGGCGCGTCGCGTTCAGGCAGATCTTCTTCTGACGCTGCTGCGGGAAGGCCCCGCATCCGGCCTTCAAAACACTCAAGCCCCGCACCATGCGGGGCTTTTTCGCACCAAAATGAGTGCTTGTCTGACAGGATGGATAAAAAATAAGAATTTTCCATCAACAAGTTAACTTTAAAGATCGCGATCCTGACATTTCATCAATACTGTTGCTGTGCATCAGCATAAAAACAACAACAAAAGAGGAGGCGGACATGCTGGACAGCCTCGACGATGCAACAGTGATCTTCCTGATCTTCCTGGCCGTGGTGGTGGCAGGCTTCGTCATCGCCGTATTGAAGAGCCTTGATGAGGGGCGGCCTGAGTGCCCTTGCCACATTGAGGACAAGGCCTTTCCAGACGATCATGAAGGCAGGCGCGTGAAATAGCCGCCAAGACAGCGCGGCGCAGCCATCGGCCGCGCCGCTCAATCCCATGGCAGGAGCATCACTCCTCACCTGAAGATCTTCTTGACCTTGACGAACATCCTCTCGATTAGGAACGCAGTTGCGAACACCAGCAGGATCGCAAGCCCGGCCGTGCCGTAGTCGTAGCCCTGCAGGCTGTTGGCGAAGACGAAGCCCACGCCGCCTGCGCCCACCATGCCCAGGATCGCGCACTCCGAGAAGTTCACCTCAAGCCTCATGCCGCACCAGGCGATGATCTGGGAGAACGCGGCTGGCAGCACGGCGTTCGTGAACACCGACACCCTGCCCGCGCCCGTGGCCTCGATGGCCTCGAGCGTGTCGCGCGGGATCTCCTCAAAGCTCTGGGCGAACGACTTCGTGAAGAAAGCGGTGGTGTGCACGCAAAGCCCTGCCACTCCAGCCTCAGGCCCCATGCCCAGGCACACGAGCATCAAGAGCACCCAGATGGGGGTGGGCACGGCGCGCAGGAACGAGAAGAACGACTGCACGAAGACCGACAAGGCAGGAATGCCGAACACGTTGCGCGCGGCGAGCATGCCAAAGAAGATCCCCAACAGCAGGCTGTAGAGCAGCGCGAGCACCGCGATGCTGATGGTCTCAAAGAGACGATGAGAACACCAGATCGGCGTTTGAAAAGTCAAGGTGACCAAGCTTCCAGAAGACGCCCAGGATCTCGGGGGCGCGTCTTGCCAAGCGCCCAAAGTCGATGCCCAGGTAGGCAAAGCTCAGCGCGCACAATAGCGCGGCGCAGATGAGGAAGTACACTGCCGCGCGGCCTTCGCCGCGGCGGCGCGCTTGAGATCGGCGTGGTCGATCTCGCGGCCGCTGAAGCTTGAGAAGGCGAGCATGGTGTCGGGGAGGCAGGCCCCGCCGCGCACGTACTTAAGCTGCCCCGCCGCGTCGAGCGCCTTGAGATCGCGGCGCACCGTATCGACGGAGACGCCGAGCCTGACGCTCAGCTCGGCGACCTTGAGCGGCTTACCTGCCCTGAGCTCCCTGAGGATGATTTCATTGCGCGAAGCCTGGAGCATCGGCTCCCTCCCCGATCTTCAAAACATATTCCATGATCCTTAAAGCACAGCGTGCAAGAGGATCATGACAGACCTCCATCATATGACAATCCCAGGACTTTGCCTTGCGTTTCCCGCTTGGCGAACACCTGCCCCGTTCAACGCTGGAAGTCTTCCGCTTGCGCATTGCAAACGGCAAGGCGGGACACAGCGGCGCGCTTGGCAACGCCAGTACGCTTGGAAGGCAAGGCGCCATAAAAAGAAGGACACCCCCTTTGGATATTGCGGAGTGTCCTTGCTCTCTGTCTTAGCGGGGATACCGGGCCGGCGATGAGGCCTTACTTTGCGCCGCTTTGCGCATCCTCAGGGCGCGCTGCCGCTTTTGCGGCGGCCTTGCCCGAGCGTCTTCCGAAGAGGCTCTTCACGCCCACGAACAGCAGCGGCACGATGAAGATGGCCAGCACGGTGGCCGAGAGCGTGCCGCCGATGATGCCGGTGCCGATGGCCACGCGGCTGTTGGCGCCCGCGCCTGAGGCCACCGCCAGCGGGAACACGCCCGCCATGAAGGCGAACGAGGTCATGAGGATCGGCCTGAAGCGCAGCGAGGCGGCATGCACCGCGGCATCGAGGAGTCTTTCGCCCTCCTTGACCTTGGCCTCGGCGAACTCAACGATGAGGATGGCGTTCTTGGCCGAGAGGCCGATGACGGTGATGAGGGCCACCTGGAAGTAGATGTCGTTCTCAAGGCCCCTGAGATGCACGGCTGCCAGGGCGCCCACGAGGCCCAGCGGGATCACGAGGAGCACCGACAATGGGATGGACCAGCTCTCATAGAGCGCGGCCAGGCACAGGAAAACCACCAGGAGCGAGATCGCGTAGAGCTTGATGGCACCGCCCGAGGAGAGCTTCTCCTGGTAGGACATGCTCGTCCACGAGAAGCTGGTGTTGCTCGGCAACGCCGAGGCCAGGCGCTCCATGGCGCTCATGGCGTCGCCCGAGCTCTTGCCCGGGGCCTGCTGGCCCTGGATCTCGTAGGACTCGAGGCCGTTGTAGCGGGAGAGCGTGTCCGGGCCGAATTCCCAGCGGTAGCTCGAGAATGACGAGAACGGGGCCATGACGGCCTGCCCTGAGCTGTTGGCGCCCTTCACCTGCCAGCGGTAGAGATCCTCGGGCTTGGAGCGGTACTGCATCATGCCCTGCATGTAGACCTTCTTGACGCGGCCGCTGTCGATGAAGTCGTTGACGTAGCTGCCGCCGAAGGCGTAGCTCAGTGTGCTGTTGATGTCCGTCAGCGACAATCCCAGCGAGCGGGCCTTGTCATCGTTGATGTCGACCTTAAGCTGCGGCATGTCGGGCAAGGTGTTGGGACGCACGGCCATGAGGTCGGGATCATGGGCGGCCTTGGCGATCAGCTCGTCGCGGTATTGCTTGAGCTTGTCGCGGCCGAGCCCGGCCAGGCCCTGGAGCTCGAAGGTGAAGTCGTTGGAGCTGCCGAGGCCGGAAATTGCCGGAGGGGTCAGCACGTAAACCTGCGCGTCGCGGATCTGGCTTAGGACCGCCATGGCACGCCTGGCGATGGCGGATGAGGAGTCCTCGGGGGAGGTGCGCTCATCCCAGTTCTTGAGGGCGACGAACCCCATGCCCGCATTCTGGCCGGTGCCGACGAAGCTGAAGCCGTCGACCATCATCGCTACGTTGATGTTCTTCTTCTCATGCTCGTCGAAGTACTTCTGGATCTCAGCGCGCACGGCCTGGGTGCGATTGGTGGAGGCGCCGGCGGGCAGCGTGTACTGCACCATGAGGTAGCCTTGATCCTCGGTGGGGAGGAAGCCCGTGGGCAGGCTTGTGTAGGCAAAGTAGCTCAAGGCGACGCACAGCGCGTACACTCCGGCGAGGATCGCGGGCTTCTTGAGTCCCTTGTCAACCACGGCGGTGTATTTCCCGTGCACCGCCTCGTAGCCATGGTTGAAGGCTCCGAGCAATTTCCCAAGGCCGCGGCGCTCCAGGGACTTGCCCGGCGCCGTCCTGGGCGGCACCGGCTTTAAGATGGTCGCGCACAGCGCCGGGGTCAGCGTGATGGCGATGAATGCCGAGAGCATCATGGCCGAGACTATGGTGATGGAGAACTGCCGGTAGATGACGCCCGTGGAGCCTGAGAAGAAGGCCATGGGCAGGAACACCGCCGAGAGCACGATGGCCACGCCGAAGAGCGTGCCGGTGAGCTCGCGCATCGACTGGATGGATGCCTCAACGGGGCTTAGGCGCTCCTCATGCATCAGGCGCTCCACGTTCTCCACGACCACGATGGTGTCGTCGACCAGCAGGCCGATGGCAAGCACCATTCCGAACATCGTCAAGGTGTTGATGGTGAAGCCGCAGGCATAGAGTATGGCAAAGGAGCCTAAGAGCACCACCGGCACCGAGATCGCGGGGATGATGGTCGAACGCAGGTTCTGCAGAAAGACGTACATCACGAGGATCACGAGCAGCAATGCCTCAAAGAGGGTCTCGACCACCTCGCCGATGGAGATCTTGATGAAGTCGGTGCTGTCCATCGGGTAGCTGACCGTATAGCCGACAGGCATGTTCTTTTGGAACTCGGCGATGCGGCCTTTAATCAGCTCGGCGGTGTTCAGGGCGTTGGCGCCGGCGGCGAGCTTGAAGGCGATGCCGGAGGCCGGGTGGCCGTTGGCCATGGCGTCCGAGGCGTAGCTTTCGCTGCCTATCTCAATCCGGGCCACGTCGCGCAGCCTGACGATGGCGCCCTTGGTGCTGCTCTTGAGGATGATGCTGCCGAACTGCTCCGGGGTCTGCAGGCGGTCGCGCGACTTGATGGTGGCCACCAGCTGCTGGTCCTGCGAGGAGGGCGAGGCGCCGATCTGGCCTGAGGACACCTGCGTGTTCTGAGCCTGTATGGCGGTCTTAACGTCCGAGGGCATGAGGCTGTAGGAGGCGAGCTTCACCGGATCGAGCCAGATGCGCATGGCGTGCTGGGCGCCGAATACCTGCACGTCGCCCACGCCGTCGATGCGCGAGAGTTCATCCTGCATGTTGGACACCAGGTAGTCGGAGATATCGCCGGCGCTATGGCGGTCAGTGGCGTCATAGACGCACATCACGATGAGGAAGTCGCTTTGGGATTTGGCCACGGTGACGCCCTGCTGGGTCACCTCGGTCGGCAGGCGGCTTTCAGCCTGGGAGACTTTGTTTTTAACCTGCACCTGCGCCATGTCGGGATCCGTGCCCTGCTCGAAGGTTACGGTGATCGAGACCTGGCCTGTGGAAGAGCTTGAGGACGAGGAGAAGTACAGGAGGCCGTCGAGTCCGGTGAGCTGCTGCTCAATCACCTGGGTGACGCTGTTCTCAAGGCTCTCGGCCGAGGCGCCAGGATAGGTGGCCTTGATGCTCACCTGCGGCGGCGCCACATCCGGATACTGCGCGATTGACATGTTGCCGATGCACAGCACGCCCGCGAGCATCATGCTCAACGCGATGACCCAGGCAAAGACTGGGCGGCGAATGAAAAACTCTGAAATCATTGCTGCGCCTCGGTGCCCTGGTTGTCAGCGCCTGCCTTGGAGGCGGGATCCTGAGCCTTCTGATCCTGCTTTGAGGACGCATCGCCAGTCTCGCCTGATGCCTTGCCCTGATCGTCTCCGGCGTATTTTGCCGTCACATCCACAGGCTTCACGGTGGCCCCGGCGCTGGCCTTGGAGGTGCCCTCGACCATGACGCGGTCGCCAGCCTGAAGCCCCGAGGATACGAGCCATTTGTCGCCGATGGCTTCATCGGCGGTGATTTGACGCAGCTCGGCCTTGTTTTCTGGGGTGACCACAAAGGCCACCGCCTTGCCCGAACTGTCTCTTGTCACGCCCTGCTGCGGCACCAGGATGCCGTCGGGGATGATGCCTTTGGAGTACACAATGGCCCGCACGTACATGCCAGGGAGCAGATCGTGATCGGGGTTGGGGAACTCGGCGCGCACGGTCATGGTGCCGGTCGATTCGTCAACGGCGACCTCGGCTGAAGTGATATGGCCTTCATACCCGTACTCGGAGTTATCCTCCAATGTAAGCTTCACTGGGATGACGACGCCGCGCTTGATCCGGTTGCGGAAGCGCTTTTTCATCTGAAGCATCTGGGCGCTTGACTGCGTGATGTCCACGTTGATGGGGTCTATCCGGCGCACCGTGACCAGGGCCTCGCTCTGGTTCTCGGTGACCAGCGCGCCCGGGGTCACCTGGGATATGCCAGCGCGGCCTTCGATGGGCGAGCGGATTTGCGTGCGGTCGAGATTGATCTTGGCCTTTTCCACCGCGGCCTTGTATTCGGCCACCTGCGCCACATCCTGCTCATAAGCCGCCTGGGCGTCGTCGGCCTCCTGGCGCGCCACCGCGTTGGTCTTGAGCAGGGCATTGTAACGGCTGGCCTTGAGCGAGGCGGTCTTCATCGCAGCCTCAGCGTTCTGAAGCTTGGCCATGGCCTCGTCATAGGCGGCCTTGTAGGAAGCGTCGTCAATTTGGTAGAGCACCTGATCTTTCTCCACATGGTCGCCCTCATTGAACAGGCGCGCCTTGACGATGCCGGTGATCTGCGGGCGGATCTCGGCCTCTTCCTTGGAGACAACGCGCCCCGTGAACTCGCGGCTGATGGTGACCGGCTCGGTCTTGACAGTGATCACTCCCACTTCCTGAACGATGTTTTGCGCGCCATCCTTGTGGTCGCCGCATCCCAAAAGGGCTGACGCCACAACGGCTGTCAGAATCAATGCCTTGGATTTCATGTGTTTCCTATTATTTTGAGAACGCATAATCTAAATATTTTTCTCTGCGATATTAAGCCAAGCGAAGCTGAACCCGAATTTTCCTCATCTTACATACTTTAGGTTGAGGCTTGATGATCCAGAGCACGATGCCAGAAAAAACTTAGTCAAAAAGTATCAGAAGCACGACAGTCACGCCAGCTTAAACCTTGATCTTCGATCTTCGCGATCGGGCTGTCCTTCTGGTTTCAAAGGAAGATTTTCAGGCGGGATCCACGGCGTTTTCAAAAAACCGGCACCGGCTTTTTAAGCATGGTCAAATCAGACCAGTACTTGATCAGATAGTTTCATGATTTCCCTTCCGCCTCGCGCGGGTGCGTTTTTTAAAAACCAGCTTGCCTTAGCATCATGGCGGTGCCCGCATAG